>NZ_BBLT01000007.1 GCF_000775915.1 Sporocytophaga myxococcoides | reverse complement strand
AGATGAGTTAATTACTTATTTATTTTAGCAAAACAGATAATCTGTAACATTACCCCCATTTCATTCACTAGCAGATTTAGCCTCATTCAATGGCAAAACGATATTAAGTATACTCGGTACATTCTTAAACTTGATCCGACTAGGGGAAAATTTAACTTTATGTAAATCAATAAAATTATGAACCTCTAAAAAATTACGTTCGCACCCATAATTAATATACCCTCCACCAAGAACTACTTTTCCATTTTCATCTAAAAGTAAACTCAGAATTACTTTTGGTACAATAGGTGTATAACAATTTAAAGTAATTTTTTCGTTAAAATAATCAATAATTTCCTTTTGTGTAGTAGAATCCAAATCATTAATTGTATTTATATAATACTTTTTATCATTAAAAATAAAAAACTCGCCAATATCATTTCTTGATATCAAATATACCTGAGAATAGGGATCATGAATTTTTTCATTAAAAAAATTTATTTCTATTCTTCTATTTTTTACATTAAATCCATCAAGATAAAGACTATCAGAATTCGTAAAAAAAAACGAACTAATAAAAAGAACTATTCCTAAATTCATATTTAGCTATTTTTTAACATCACCTTTAAAAACTTCAATCTCAGACACAGATATGTCTTTTGCTTTTCCAATTTTACCCATAGCGGCAGCTTCCCTCAGCAAAGCTTTTTTGATCTGTTTCATTGAAAGCTCTCCTTTTCCCAGACCTTGCGCAATATACTTATCGTCGCCAACCTTAACTATATTTTCATTATGAAGCGTCGTTCCTACTAAGAATGGAGAATTTAATGTTATTCTAGTTCCTATTTCTGATTCATCAATTACCTGATCGGCAGTTCCAATCTTCCTACCTTTCAATAACACATCTCCATTGAACACATCATAAGTAATATTATTCTGTAATCCTGTAGAATTATGGTTCCTAAGAGTAAAATTCTCAGGCTGTAATTTGATATATTCGTTAAAATCTTTTGGTCCCATGCTTTCAAGCATTCCATATAACTTTAGAACTTGAACATATTGACCACAATCCATTGGATACAATTTGGGATTTTCAACAATATGTGTTAAAGCATCAGATGGCAAAACACCTTCTCTCATTTCAAGATATCTATCCTTAAGCTCTACTTTACCGGATTTGGCATTTGCCGTTTTCCAAAATTTATTATTAGTGTAATCAGCCGGATTATGCCAAGTGCCAATTTTCTTTAAATTTTTGGGGAATGGGGCATGTCGCAGTGTAATTTCTCCTTTTAACATCCCCTCTCTAAATTTATTATAATCAAGTTGCTCTAAGCCATCTAAATCTATTGCAACGATAGGATTATTGCCTGCAAATTGATATGGAGTAAACCATGGAAAGTTTTTGGACATCGGATCAATACTTAAGAACCTTGCTAAACTAGAATTATAGATCCTCATTCCATAATCCTGAGTTTCTGTTTCGCCGTCATTCTCTTTACCATTAAACCCATACCTATATTTATTGGAGTTGTAAGATTTCGCGATCATGCCGAATGGATAATAATCCGTAGCGGAAATAACTTCTATCTGATTATTAACATCCCTTAGCTCACCTATTACAGATCTTACGTTACCCAAATGATCCGTCAACTCATAAGATCTCACCTCGTTTCTCAATACTCCTAACCTTGAACTACCGTAGATATACTGTTCATCTAATGTTAAAGAACCAGCTAAAGGAATTTCATAAGTACTCATGACATTTCCCTGATTGTCACGAATATAGAAAGTTTTCGTAATATTGCCATCCTTATCTGTTACAATTTTCACAGTTCTGTTTCCTGAAGCATCATATTCAAAGCTCAGTTTCGATTTCGAGCTTCCACCTTCCCTTGTTACTGCTTTTATTTTACCATAAACTGTCCATTCTATGTTTTTAATCTGTTCCTGAACGTCTTTATTCAGGTTTCCTATCTCATCATATTCATAGTTATCCGTTCCCTGGTTGTCAATATCAGAAGTATGAATACTAGCTATTGATGGCAGATCTGATACGGATCTCAGTTTATTGGTATTGGTCAGATAACCTGCTTTTTTGTTTTCATAGTTATAACTTAGTTGATCAAACTGAACACCACTTTCATTATATCTGTTCAGGCTTGTTATGTTGCCATTGGCATCATAAGCGTAAGTATTTTTATAAGCATCGCTTCCAAGACTCTTACCGGATTTAATCCTGTTCAGCTGGTCATATTCGAACTGCTGTGTCCAGGCCTGATAAACACGCTGCCCTCCCACAGTTGAATAATTTACTTCCTTGTTCAGACTTGTCCAGGTGGCAATATTACCATTGTACAAGCTGGTATTTTTACCCTGGTCATTTAAGACTACAGGGGTTGACTGCAAGCCCTGAACACCTCCTCCGATAGCAGCATAATCTTTCTTGCCATTCTGATCATAGTAACCAAGGGCATAGCTGAACTGATCTCCTTTCATACCTTTGATCCAGCCCTGAAGCGTATAGGCATAAGTCTGAGTCTCAACATTGTCCCTTCCAATCTTTGCCTGAGCAAGAGGCCCATGGGCATAATAATCATATTCGGCTTCTTTTACCCAGTTCACACCGTCTGTACTGGTAGATACCTGAGTGATCCTGTTATCTCCATCATATTCATACTTATGAACCAGCTGATCGCTCTGGCCTTTCTGATAGTATACATAGTTTACCTTTCCTGATACAAGATCATAATCATAATCCATGCGTTTGGTTACCAGATTACCTCCTGACTTTATCTCCTGAACAAGAGTTTTTACATCCCCATGAATATCATAGGAATAATGGGTTGCCCTGTCATATATTCTTATACCGTTTTCATCTATAAGATCCTTATCTGCATAAGTAACAGAAGCTACTCTCGGTCTCAGGTTCATTTGCTCAAAACCCTGAAGGATGTCTTCGAATGCTACCTCATCATAATAAGTAGAAGTGATCTGTTGCTTCACTCCGCTTGTAAGGAAGGTCAATTCTATAGCATTGTACTCAACCTGAGACTCATGCTTAGGCGTGCTGAAGGTTGCTTTTGTGATCAACTCTCCAACCTCCACACCCCGGCCTATCTTATCATAAAGAGTATAGCTATATGCTCTGGCCTTTTCTGTTGAAGAGGAAATGGCATTTAAAGCTTCAGTAACACCTTCATATTGTTTTTCATTCAGGTAATTTTCAATATTATACTGTTTACTGTTCTGGCTTAGTACCAGTCTGCCCAGCTCATCATACCAGAATCTTGATCCCAGCTGCTGAGCCCGGTCTCTCAGACTCTTTACTTCTCCGTTACCATTCACCAGCGTTCCGTTCTGTGCATCTGCCAGTGCGACGATCGGCGTCTGAGAGCCGGATCCTGTACCTTCAGGCATCCATCTGTAACCGCCGTCAACCGTTTTCAGAACAAGTCCAAATGTACCTGTTATGTATCCTGTAAGCCTGTCTGTAAAGCTTACACTGCGCAATGATCTGCCCGGCATTCCGGTTCCCTTGTCATCGGTAATATCTGCATCGTTACAGATTTTCAGGTAAGAAAGGCTTCCTGCAAGCAAATTGGAAGGCTCCGTTGCCGGTGTGCTGCAGCTTGCCTGAGTTTTCTGGTCAGTGGTAAATGTTCCCACTGGCTGTAATCTGTAAGCCGTTCCTGCATTTCCTGCAACATAACCGTATCCGTCAGCATCCACATGTACTCCGTATAATTCTTCGGTGGCTGTAAGGGCAATGCTGTAATTGCTCATATCGTTGCTGTACAGCAGGCTCTTTCCTTTGATCATCCACACTTTTGTGCCTGTTATCACGATGGAGCGTACTTCTCCCGTGCCAGGAGGATTTGAAACCGGCGTCCAGGTATTTCCTGCGTTCGTGCTGTAGAAGATGCTTCCGTTAACAGAACCGGCCACTGCCTTGTCTCCTGATGAAGCCACTGCACTCAGGTTCTGCGTAGATCCGACTGGTTTTGGCTGCCAGGTTTCTCCAAGATCCGAAGAGACCAGCACCGTTCCCTGATTGCCTACAGCTATCAGTTTATTCCCCTGAGCCATGGCTGTTATCGGCTGTACTTTTATCGGAAGGGCCTTGCTCCAGCCTCCGCCCTGATAGTAATAGATGTTTTTTGTTCCTGCTGCCAGGTTTACTGATACCTCTCTGATTGGCGCATTTAAAGGATCAGGATTGCTTCCTTGCCATGTACCGCTGCCATTCCTCATGTAGATGCTCCCGTTTTCCGTTACTGCAACATTGTTGTATGCCTCGTTGATCGTTCCGCTCACTCCGCTTTCATTGGTAAGGGCAAAGGTAGAAGCATTGTAGGTTTTCATGCCTCCGTCTGTTGCAAGGCGAAGCGTTCCTGCATCAAGGTAGGAATCTTTGATCTTCACTGTGGTAGCACTGATCACTTTCTGATAAGTCCACTGGAAGTTATTATTATCCTGACTTGCTTTCTTAAACAGTTCGCTGTTGTCTCCGCCCGTATACATTGTCAGGTTTCCTGATGATGTTGAAGTAAGAAGGTTCGTCGGCTGAACTGCATAGGCCTTGTTCACCCAGCCGCCCCCTGCCAGTCTCTGATAGGTAGATCCGTCAGTAAAGGTAGCCAGTGCATCAACTCCGCCTGTAGAAGCCGCAGTAATGCTCATATCTGAAAGCATATAAACATTGACTCCTGAAGGAAGGGTAAACTGATAAACAGCGGTAACCGTTCCATTGCTGTTTAATTGTCTGAATTTTTGGGCACATCCCGGCTTGCCAACCCTTTAACCCACTCTAAGCCGGGACCGGGCTGTACGCTTTTACTCCTCGCCCTAACGCACCAGACCCACCCTGCTGTGGGGTAACCGCTGCCATCCCTTGTGCAAGAGGAACTTCCTCCTATATTCTAAAATTTTTTATTTGTGCTTTTCTTTTGATGCGTTTCTTCTTGTTCTAAAGCTTTCAGATGTTGAAATCCGTATTGTATCTTGAACTGCAAGCCCTACACTCTCATCCTTACTGATTCCTCTTAAACAGATCTCCATTGCTTCGCGCACCATACATTGTTTGGTTTGTGGAGGAGCCTACAGTAAGAAGACAAAAATCTTTTTTAACTGATAAGAGGTTGAAAAATAATTTTATATTTGCATTGCGTACAAACTCAAAAAGAAAATTTCAATGAAAACTTTAGTATTTAAAAATATGCCTGACAGAGAGCAGGTGAAAGTCCTGCACATTTCAAGTCTTCTTGGGTGTACGCAGCACTGTCGGGCTACTTATTTAAAATCTTCAAAAAGCTATGCGTGCACCCGAAAAGAAGAAAACAAGCAAACGACCAGAGGTCAGGCGCTTAAAAATCCAGCCAGGTATCAGATTTAACCGCTGGTGTAGGACAACAGTTCCCGTAATCAGACTTAGTGGTATATGGCTGAATAAACTGGGATTTACTCCAGAACAGCGTATCACAGTTACAACTATGAATAAATTACTCATTATCCGACTGGATGAAGATTAAAATTTAAAGCCGTCAATTTATATCAAATTGATGGCTTTATTATTATTGATCTACTACGATTAAAGATTATTTTATTTATTGAATGTTTTTAAAAAAAACATTCAGTAAAACTTTATTAGTCAATTATGAAAAGAATGGTCGATATTCAAAAAAACACATTCTATTCATCTCATCTATTAAATTATTTCTAACATGACTAACATTTTTTTTAAAGATACTATAACTTTCTTTGCTTACTGTGCAGCTCTTATTACGTTTTGTTTCAACTTGGGTACTCAATGTAAAGACTTCTTATTTAACAATAATATTATTCAGATTAAAGGTGATAGCATATTCTCTCCATTAATAACACCTTATTTGTGTTTCCTTTATACAACAATTGCTATCTCTTTTATTGCTCTATTATTCATTGGATATCTTCGCCTGTTTAAAGGATTTGACATTAATCCAATCTATCATTTGTGTATTTTATTGCTTTTATGCATTTTCATCTCTCTATCGGGATTTGCAAAACCATTAAAGTTTATTGCTTTTGCCCTCAATTTATGCTGGTTATACTTTGTCTGCTGGCTTTCTGTTCGGCTTGCTTTTATTTTCATTAAAACAAGCCTATTCGATTAATAGCTAAATTGCGGGCCTAGCTCCAATACAAGATTTCAGGGGGCGTAGGTTCAAATCCCGCCACCCCCAACTTTAATTCATTACAATTTCTAATAACTCAGTTCTAACTATACCAACAGAAAATTATTTATGACTACTTCCCGACCTTTAGAATATGTATGCTTCTTTCCTGTAAATATCCCCACCGGAGAAGGCGAAGCTTATTGGTTTGCATCTGTTGATGTTTATTCCAAAGTTATATTTTCTACAGGTGCTGAATTAGGGCTCAACAAACAAATTGTTTTAAAGCATTTAAGCCTTCTTATGAATGAAGATAATTTTAAAAAGCACAGGGATAAGGGATTTACTTTGATTATTCATAAAGACTACGGCTATCTAAAAGAAATGACCGATATTATTGCTCCTTATAAAGGTAAACTAATGATCAGCGATGCTTTGGTCACAAAAGAAATGGTACCTGTTATGGAACATATCTTTAAGTCTATGAGAAGGTGATAATGTACTCCCATAAAAATTTGTACCCGGGAGCTTCCTGATACGGACTTTTCAGAACAAATCAGACAAGCCAAAGCCATAAGACTCGAACAAAACAGAAAAAGTACCTGTCCGAAGTATTAAAATACTTCTTTCAGATACTTTTTCTTCTTATACTTTTTAAAATTCCTTCTTAAAAAGAACCGCCTTTCGAACTCACTTATCTACTACCCTCAACCTTTTCATTTTCATCAACTTCGTTGTATCGAAGTCTTATTTACGGAAAGATTGTGGGAGTTGCGGTGCTTGAAAAGAAATTTAATCCGCTGTAACCTCAGTAGAGTCATTTAATACACAAATTGAAGTTAATATCAATTCTTTATTATATTTATTTATAAATAAATATCCATACTCTTTATTTTCACCTGTCTTTATAAATATATCTTTTAAGCCATCTGAATCATAATCTACAATATCTACTATTACTGTCAAACCAATATTGATCGGAACTTCTAAAATCTTATTCCAATCTTCTTTCTTGTCAATTGACAGTACTACCAAATTAGCAACATTCCGAGATTGTTTATATAGTATAACTATACTTTTTGCACCAAAATAATTTCCTATATACGCAATACATGTATCGGATCTATAAATACTGTCATTTGCACCAATTTTATCAAGAATGTATTCAGCTTGTCTATTAACCTTTGTGTTTTGTGAATGACATCCAAATCCAACTGACAAAATAAATACTATAAACAAAGCTTTTCGCATAACTTAAATTATTTTTTTAGTGTAGAGCATCAAGTACTTTTTGAAGTTCGGCATTATCTATTGCATTTGTTTGTTTGGTCGTTTCGTCCTTGACAGATGCTGGAATCTCTGAATAGAATATACTATTTCCATGAATGGCCGTCACTCCCCATAATGAACCCGATTTATTCGTATTAGTTAATTGTGACATTTGATTATCATATAACTTCCCTACAATTGTCCAATTTGCGTTAAATAGTTTACTTTTCCCTTTTTCTTTATATGTATTTCCTTTATTAGCATATTCAGTCATAATATTTAATTCTAGCTTTAAAAGTTTATTCATCAGATTGGAAGGAACAAAAATCCCCTTTCTATCTCCAAATGTTTCTTTTTGATATCTGTAATGAGATAATCCCTTTAAAAGAACATCTCTACCATCCCAATAAATAGCACCATTTGAATAATCATGTCCTCCTGTAAGAGCGTTAATTGCTGCCATCATACCATATCTTTGTTTAGCAGGATCTGCGTCCAAATCATCATATTCATATAATTTGGCTCCATACGAATATGAATTTTTACTATCTACAAGAGACGAAATAGTTTTACCAGAAGAATTTCCATAGTTAACAGTTGCACTTGCTATAGCGAAAGATTCTTCTTTTGGGCCGCCACTTTCGGCATATACTGTAGCAGCGAAATTTTTTAATGTAGTATTGGTAACGGACAGAAGTGTAGTCACTTTGCTTTGAGCTACATTTTCCCAGTTTGTAACTTTGTTCTTAGTGTTTTTATTGACTTCTTCAGGACTAGTTACATAAGCTTTATCATCTTCTTTACCGTCATTTCCTAAATGTTTTCCTTCCTTGCTGTAATAATCGCCCATACCTGAAGGGTCAATTCTATTTATAGGATTATTAGACATTGAAATATATCCAGATTGGTAATCAAATAAATAA
The DNA here is from genome assembly GCF_000775915.1 of Sporocytophaga myxococcoides. Classification (NCBI taxonomy): domain Bacteria; kingdom Pseudomonadati; phylum Bacteroidota; class Cytophagia; order Cytophagales; family Cytophagaceae; genus Sporocytophaga; species Sporocytophaga myxococcoides. The sequence goes on along the minus strand of NZ_BBLT01000007.1, from coordinate 308,471 downwards.
ATTCTCGGATCTAACGATTGCCAACGTATAACTCTTGGATCATACATACGTGCTCCATAATCATAGCTATTTCCTCCACCTTTTACCTCGTCATCTTTCTCTTTTCCACTAAACCCATAGCGATAGTTGTTGGAGTTGTAAGTTTTGGCTATCATCCCGAATGGATAGTAATCCGTAGCAGAAATTACTTCTACCTGATTATTGACATCCCTCAGCTCTCCGACTACAGACCTTACGTTACCCAAATGATCTGTCAACTCATAAGAACGCTTTTCATTACGCAGCACACCCAGCCTTGCACTGCCATAAATATATTGTTCATCTAATGTTAAAGAACCTGCTGAAGGGATTTCATAAGTACTCATGACATTTCCCTGAGCGTCACGAATATAGAAAGTTTTTGTAACATTGCCAGCATTGTCCGTCACAATTTTCACGGTCCGGTTCCCGGATGCATCGTATTCAAAGCTCAGATTCGACTTCGAGCTTCCTGTTTCCCTTGTTACAGATTTGATTTTACCATAAACCGTCCATTCTATGTTTTTGATCTGCTCCTGGACATCTTTATTCAGGTTACCGATCTCATCATACTCATAGTTATCGGTTCCCTGGTTATCAATATCAGAGGTGTGAATACCAGTCATCGAAGGCAGATCAGAGACCGATCTCAGTTTATTGGTATTGGCAAGGTAACCTGCTTTTTTGTTTTCATAGTTATAGCTCAGCTGATCAAACTGAACGCCACTTTCATTGTACCTGTTCAGGTTTGTTATATTGCCGTTGGCATCATAAGCGTAAGTGTTTTTATAAGCATCATTTCCAGGAGTCTTACCGGACTTAATCCTGTTCAGCTGATCGTATTCAAACTGCTGGGTCCAGGCCTGGTAAACGCGCTGCCCGCTCACAGTTGAATAATTCACTTCCTTGTTCAGACTTGTCCAGGTGGCTATATTACCATTGTACAAGCTCGTATTTTTACCCTGATCATTTAAGGCTACAGGAGTTGCCTGCAAACCCTGATCTCCCCCGCCAATGGCGGAATAATCCTTCTTGCCGTTCTGATCATAGTAACCAAGCGCATAGCTGAACTGATCCCCTTTCACACCTTTGATCCAGCCTTGAAGCGTGTAGGCATATGTCTGGGTTTCTACATTGTCCTTTCCGATCTTTGCCAGAGCAAGAGGGCCATGGGCATAATAGTCATACTCTACTTCTTTTACCCAGTTTACACCGTCTGTGCTGGTCGAGACCTGAGTAATTCTATTATCCCCGTCATATTCATACTTATGAATCAGCTGATCATTCTGGGCTTTCTGATAATATACATAGTTTACCTTTCCGGATACAAGATCATACTCATAATCCATACGTTTGGCTACCAGCGTACCTCCTGATTTTATCTCCTGCACGAGAGCCTTGACATTGCCATGAACATCATAGGAATAATGCGTTGCCCTGTCATATACTCTCAGACCATTCTCATCAGTAACATCCCTATCCGAGTATGTAACAGAAGCTACTCTCGGTCTCAGGTTCTGCTGCTCAAAACCTTTAAGGATATTTTCATATACCACCTCATCATAATAGGTAGAAGTGATCTGCTGCTTCACTCCGCTTGTAAGGAAAGTCAATTCAATTGCGTTGTATTCAACCTGAGACTCATGTTTAGGAGTGCTGAAGGTTGCTTTGGTGATCAACTCTCCTACCTCTACAATACGGCCTATCTTGTCATACAGGGTATAGCTGTACGCTCTGGTTTTCTCATCAGAGGATGTCATCGTACTTAATGTCTGAGCAACACCTTCATATTGTTTTTCACTCAGATAATTTTCTATGTTGTACTGTTTGCTGTTCTGGCTTAATACCAGTCTGCCCAGTTCATCATACCAGAACCTTGACCCTAACTGCTGTGCGCGGTCTCTCAGCATGGTTACTTCTCCGTTTCCATTGACAACCGTTCCGTTCTGAGCATCTGCAAGCGCTACGATCGGTGTCTGAGTCCCGGAGCCTGTACCTTCAGGCATCCATCTGTAACCGCCGTCAACAGTTTTCATAACAAGTCCAAATGTACCTGTTATGTATCCTGTAAGCCTGTCTGTAAAGCTTACGCTGCGCAATGATCTGCCAGGCATTCCGGTTCCCTTGTCATCGGTAATATCTGCATCGTTACAGATTTTCAGATAAGAAAGGCTTCCGGCAAGCAAATTGGAAGGCTCCGTTGCCGGTGTGCTGCAGCTTGCCTGAGTTTTCTGGTCAGTGGTATATGTTCCCACTGGCTGTAATCTGTAAGCCGTTCCTGCGTTTCCTGCAACATAACCGTATCCGTCAGCATCCACATGTACTCCGTATAATTCTTCGGTGGCTGTAAGGGCAATGCTGTAATTGCTCATATCGTTGCTGTACAGCAGGCTCTTTCCTTTGATCATCCACACTTTTGTGCCTGTTATCACGATGGAGCGTACTTCTCCCGTGCCAGGAGGATTTGAAACCGGCGTCCAGGTATTTCCTGCGTTTGTGCTGTAGAAGATGCTTCCGTTAACAGAACCTGCCACTGCCTTTTCTCCTGAAGCAGCTACCGCACTCAGGTTCTGCGTAGATCCGACTGGTTTTGGCTGCCAGGTTTCTCCAAGATCCGAAGAGACCAGCACCGTTCCCTGATTGCCTACAGCTATCAGTTTATTCCCCTGAGCCATGGCTGTTATCGGCTGTACTTTTATCGGAAGGGCCTTGCTCCAGCCTCCGCCCTGATAGTAATAAATGTTTTTCGTTCCTGCTGCCAGGTTTACAGACACCTCTCTGATCGGTGCATTTAATGGATCAGGATTGCTTCCCTGCCATGTACCGCTGCCATTCCTCACATAGATGCTGCCGCTTTCTGTTACTGCAACATTGTTGTATGCCTCGTTGATCGTTCCGCTCACTCCGCTTTCACTGGTAAGGGCAAAGGTAGCAGCATTGTAGGTCTTCATCCCTGCGTCTGTTGCAAGGCGAAGCGTTCCTGCATCAAGGTAAGAATCTTTGATCTTCACAGGGGTGCTGCTGATCACTTTCTGATAACTCCACTGGAAGTTATTATTATCCTGACTGGCTTTCTTAAACAGTTCGCTGTTGTCCCCGCCTGTATACATCGTCAGGTTTCCTGATGATGTTGATGTAAGAAGGTTCGTCGGCTGAACTGCATAGGCTTTGTTCACCCAGCTGCCGCCTGCCAGTCTCTGATAGGTGGACCCGTCAGTGAAGGTAGCCAGTGCATCGACTCCGCCTGTTGAAGCCACAGTTATGCTCATATCTGAAAGCATATAAACATTCACTCCGGAAGGAAGGGTAAACTGATAAACAGCCGTAACCGTTCCATCGCTGTTTAGAGTCAGTTTTACTATTGTATTATCAGTCTTCAGGGCATAAATACCGTCACTGGTTTTGTATATCTCATAAACATTGGTCAGAACAGCGTTGTTGCTGTTGGTCAGTATAAGCGTGTTATTAGGAACCGTACCGGTATTCAGTTTAGTTCTGTACAGATTGTTATTGCCATCAAGCAATAACCAGTCATGGGTTGCATTGACGATCAGTGATCTGGTCGTATAACCTGAATAACCTGTTATATCGATTTTCTGCCAGCTGTTGGTTCCTGTTCTGTACGCTAAAGAGGATGCAAGAATGACCTCTCTGTCACTTACCGGTGAATTGTTGTTGGTAAAGAGGGTTCCTGCCACATATACTGATCTGGTAATGTTATTTAACTGAGTTGTACCCGGAGAGGCGATATTGTTAGTCACTGTAACAGTTCCAAAACTGCTCCAGTTGTTGCTGTTTCCGTAGTTACCCGAATTGGATACTGCAGATACCATAGTGCCGTTCAGGTCTGAAATCCTGAGGATGTCATTACCGGAGGTTACTGCTGTCCACGATTTTCCATCGGTACTGGTATAAACATTTCCTTGCGGATTGCCCGCATCTGTCATCAGGGCGGTATAGTTGCCCGATTTCATGATAAGCTGCTTGAATTGTTTCTGAACATTACTGCTGTTCCACACAGTGAACTTTCCATCAGCTACCTTCAGTATTATCCCATTGGCTCCGGTAATGTAGATATTCTGGCCTTCGAGTGCTATCGCGCTGTACGGACCTGCACCGAATTCCTGTATATTGAAGGTACCCCCTCCGTCTGCACTCATGTAAAGTACGGATACACCACCTTTTGTTCCTGTCACCAGGATCTGGTTATTGTCGTTCCAGACATCTGTAATCGTTACGATATTGGTATTTTTCAGAGCAATGTTCGGAGAAGACCAGCTTACTCCGCCGTCTGTTGTTGTCCATATAGTACCGTCACCAGCCATGATTCTTCCGGCCGTGGACGTCGTAAAGTATACATCTATAAGGTCAAGTGAAGTCGGTGAAGAGAACAATGTCCATTCGCTTCCGTTGTTGGTGCCTTTGATAAACAGACCATTCTTACCGACTGCAAAATAGGCAGGTGAAGCTCCTGTGACGGTATTGATATCCAGAATATCTCCGAATTCCAATCCCAGATTGGCAGTCCACTCCTTACCGGTATCGGTCGTCTTGTATAATTTTGTTTCCGAAGAGGAATTGGCAAAAAGAAGTCCTTTTTGTGCGGTCACATAATCCACCGCACCCACAGTATAACCGTTTGGCAGGGTAAGCGACGGATTTGTCTCCCACAGATCCTGACGGCTGTGATCCGGCATATCCTGAGTGACCAGCTGGTTCAGACTGTTGTATTTATAGGTAGTAGCCAGCGTATGGTCTGTGTATACATTCGGCACTTTATTGTCTTTAAGATCCGAGATGATACCTGCAGTTGCACTTTCGCTCAAAGGTTTTACCCCAGCCGGAGGAACTGTTCTGACAAGGTTTCCGGCCTGATCGTAATAATAAAGTGTATAATGCTGTTCACTGTCGCTATAATCTATGGTAAGCTCTTCCTGCAGACCGTCCATAACAGAGGCTATATAGTCATTGACAAATTTCTTTTTAGCTTCCTGAATATAAGCATAGTAGGCAGCTTCAACATTGGAAGTATCTACATTTTTAATAGTAACATTACACTGATTCACTGTTATGATCCCGGGAACTTCAATATCCACCACATCGCACATGATATTGGAAGGCTTACAGTCTTCAGCTGATCTTTCAGAAATTGTTACTGATTTGGTAAATGGTAAAGTACATGCGCTTCCCTGCTTAGGAGTATACACAAGGTTTACAACACCTGCTGTTTTCACTTTTACCTGTGATTCGTATTGATTATTGGCATTAATACCTGCACCCGCCCACTGGAATGTATAGGCAGAAATGTTTGCCGCCGTCAGAGATACAGGGTCTTTTCCCGGGCAGAACTCAAGTCTGTTGTAATAGATTTTTCCTTCAAAGGGTGTATCATTGATAAAAACATCACCGGGTTTGGTGCAGTTTTTACTGTCAGAAACGGTAAACGATTGTAACACACCTGCTACAAGCTGTTTATTTACTATACCTGTAGAGGTATTGGTAATTGTAGCATCTGCCCAGGTAACCTTGTAAGGAGGAACTCCTCCGGAAATGTTCAGGGTCAATGTACCATTGGATCCGGCACAAACAGGCGATTGAGACTGTTGGGTAAAGGTCAACTCATTTGAAGGACCTGTTACGGTGTATGTTCCTGTTACGGTGCAAAGGTTCTTATCTGTAACTTTCACTGTATAAGTTCCCGGATCAGGGTTATCAAGACCAGGGTTCTGAGAAGAGAAAGTTCTCGTCGTTCCTCCGGCTCCCACAACTGACCAGTCGTATGTATACTTTTGAGTACCTCCGCTAACGTAAAACTTCACATTAAATGACTCTGAATAACATGCTCTGGTAAAGCTTGTACCATTAAGATTGGTAATGGCAAGAGGATTTGTTGAACAGTCCGTTGGAGGGACAGTCGTATATTTCACTTCAAACGGACTCTCCACTGCACAGCCTTCTGGCGTTACAACTGCAACAGTATGTTTGCCCGCACAGGCATTCTGGAATTTAACTGTACTTTGATTCTTAAGAACATCAAGATTCTGATATTTTAAATAGTCATCCAGCGGAGTTTTATCCCATAAGATAACATATCCATCATAATTTGTAATTCCGGAAAGGCTTAAAGCTGCCTGACCGTTACAAAGGTCCGATCTGGTATCCTGAGTAGTAACAGATACATTGATCGTTTGTCCACATTTATTGGAATTGAATTCTACACTGTCTTTACATCCTCTTTTGTCTGTCACAACCACTTCATATATTCCTGAGAGAAGTTTATCCTGACTTTTCAAACTTCTGTCAAAAATGTCTCCACCCTTCCAGTTATAAGTAAAAGGAGCCATTCCCGAACTGTTTACCACCGTAGCTGTAGTTCCTTTTAACACTACGAAAGGCTCAGGTTTACTCACTGCACAAGGATTGTATACAAATGTAAACGTTCCTGGACAGTTATTGGCATCTGTTACATTTACTGTATAGCTGGTACCAGGAACAAGGTCAGTTCTTTCAGCAATATCCTGATTGTTGTCCGTCCAGACAATATGGTAATCTTTTTTACCTTTAGACACAATTATCTTAACTCCACCTGTCGATAAATCCTCTTTAGATATCTCAAGAGATGGAGGATTATCCAGGATGATATCAACAGTTTCTGTTTTACAGGTAGAACTATTCGGTATTACAGACAGACTGTATCTGCCACCTTTTAACCCAGTTTTAGTTGATGCATTGGCACCTGTAGCCTGAAGAGCAGGATCTGCCCAGACAATATTATAGTTCGCTGGAATAGAATTAATTGTAATGCTGCCTGTTGTTCCATCATAACAAAGAGGATCTGTAAATTTGTACTTGATCTCCGCATTACAAACTGTCGGAGGCTTACAACTATTGGGAATTTCAAATGGAAAAGAAGTAGTATTCCCTTGTCCGTCTATAGTCACCAGATTAAGATTATCCAGAGACAGGGAGGTAGCAATTGCGGAAATATTGATCTGTTTGCCAAAACCAACAGGACTGTTATTGGCCGGGTTATACCAGGTATAAGAAACAGGTTCTGCAACAGGTGTAGCGTTTGCGCTTCCGTCATCATTTACCTTGCTCAATTTTGCTTCGTAATTACACCCAGCTACCAATGTAAATCTGACACTATTGCTTGGACCATCCTCAAGTTTTTCATCAACAGGACTGTAGTAATATGTACACTTGGTTACATTATTCACCAAAAGTAAAGAATAACTACCTTCACCGATATATGAAAGCGTTGTTCCTTGTACAGGACTGTAAATATTTGTACCTGTCCAGTAAGCAGTAACATGTGCAGGAAGATTGTTAAGTGTTATACTTCCATCAGTTTTTCCTTTGTAACTTGGTTTTACTTTAGTAAACTGAGGCTGATAGTTATTCGATTCTGGAGTATTACACACAATGTTGCATGGAGTTACAAGGTCACTGTAAGTATTACAATATGAATCCGTTATTTTAACCATAAAAGGTCCATCACCTATATTATTAGGGATGGTATATGGCCCAAGCTGAAGATTACCTGACGTTGCTGTCAGATTCTCAAGGGAGCTAGGGATACAACATCCCAGATCCAACCTATAAGGACCGGATACAGCATTTGTTATATTTATAGATAGCTGATTTTTACATTCACTTCCTGCGTTTGCTGTGGTTGTTACACTCATAGTGCTTTTAGGAGCAGGATCAACCTTTACGATAATTTCTCTTGAAACTTTGCTAACGTTATCAGTGATGATCAGCTTAGACTTTCCTTCTGCCATGTTATACATGGTAATTGGAGAAGAGCCACTACCTCTCGAATCTTTATTATTCTTATTGACTACTGTATAATTACCGCTTCCGCCAGTAATAGTGAGCACAACATAAGGTTTGGTACCACATTTTTCAGGATATGCCTGATAAGTAGCACCCAAAGTAGGACATCCTGCATCCTTAGAAGGATCGCATGGAGGACAGTTTGCAGAATTTGGATCGCAAGGGCAATTAAGTGGATCTGTCAGATCACATCCCTGGCAGTTTGGATCAAGGCCTGCCAAACATGGGCAGTCAGGATCAACTGTCGGATTACACTGTGGATTACATCCGGGATCAGTTGCAAGATTACAAGGGCAATTCGGATCCGTTGCAGGATTACAGAAAGGTACACATCTTCCACTTCCTTTAATCCCAGTCTGAATGATATCCCCATTACAATTCACAGAAGTGATCACCGAATCTTTACATGGACGGTTAATAAGACTGGAATATGGCAAAAGATTTCCGTCGCTTGTCTTTATTCTATATTTACATGACGTATCAGGACATTCTATTTTGATCAGAACTTTTTCATTCACCTGATAGCTAACTATAATATTACATTCAGTTTCTACTATGTTGTTAATAGAGAACGGTAATTCAGGACCTTCACAGTTTTTGGAATCCAATACCCTTACACTATAATTTCCTTTTGTAGTGTAGTTACGAGACCCTACGTTAGTAATTGTACCATCTGACCATTTGTATTTGTATTGACCTCCGTTTCCTCCTGTCGGAGTGGATACAGCAGCAGTACCACCGCTTACTGAAACAGTTGCAGTGATTGCTGTTGATGGCTGAGTGATGGTATAGGTAAGAGTTGTCTGACTACAGCCAGGCCAGTTGATAACTACAGTATTTGTTCCTGCAGTAAGGTTGCTGTTGGTATTTCCGGAAGCATTCGGATATCCTGTCCATACAACAGGACTGGAAGACGTTGTTGTTGAAGTTCCTCCACAGCTACAGTTTAAAGCTGCCGGTAAAAGTATCTGACCAGATCCCGTTTCGACACCATTGGCATCGCAAAGAAATGTATTTCCTTTTATGATAGAGCTGCCGGTAAGATTTGTGTTCTGCTTTACTCTTATAGATGCACAACTTTCCAATCCATCTATTAAACCATTATTTATAAAATTCAATGCATACAGCACACTTCCTGCATAACCTTTATAGACAGAATTACTGTTAAATGTAGCGGTAGAAGTAGCAACAACGATATATCCTTTATTTTCTATATCTTTGTTATTATTAAGACTTCCATCAACAAACAATTTGCAATAGTTCCTGAACAGAGATGTTGGTTCATTATTATTAAAGATTCCTTTAACATTAAATGTACCTCCATTGATAGTAGTAAATTTATTATTAAAATTCCCTGTTACAGTAATCGTTCCTGTATTAAGATAGGAATTGGCAGATGTATTAAAGCTAAGGTCACCATTAACAGTTAATGTACCATGGTTCTCTAGAGCGCCATTGAAGCCAATGCTGCTGGTAGTAAGAATACCATAGTTCTTTACAGTACTGTTAGCAAGCAAATTAAGGTTAGGAGCATTTAGCTTTGCTGTTCCATTAACGATAAGAGTGAACGTTCCCGGAGTTCCGGAATAGTTAAAATTCTGAATGGTAGCATTTCCACATACAATCAATGTTCCTCCTGCCACAGAAAGGTCTCCGGTAAAAGAAGGTGAAGTAATATAGACTGTCTGTCCTGCAGTTATTGATACAGTTCCGGAATTTTGACTATAATTGACCGCACCTGATGGAATTGAAGAACATGAATAGGAGGATACAGCCTGGGACATACAGCTTCCCGGATTTCCTGTTGGAATATCGGAGCTACCTCCGCTTCCTCCTCCTGGATTTGAAGGAACTTCAAGAGGCACACCATCTTTATAAACAACCACTTTTCCATCATTGCCACCATTACAAGTTACAGGAGTTGTTACTACAGTAAAATTACAAGTATTACCTTGACCTACAATTGTAAAAGGTAGTGGATCTCCAGTACATCCTTTGTTGTCTCTGACTGTTACAGTATAGTTACCAGGAGTAGAAAAATTTTTGCTTCCAGTCGTCGTAGTTGTAATCTCGGTTGAGGAAACCAGCCTCCAGTCATAATAGAATTGCCCCGGATTACCTCCTGTTGGGGTGCTCACTGTAGCTGTCCCTCCATTAACAGAAACAGTAGCCATTATTTTGTTTGGAGTAGGAATAGTAAATTGCTGATTAACTGCACTACAGCCCTGAAGATTAACAGAAACATTATAAGTATTTGCAGAAAGTCCTGTTACTGTGCTACCACCTAATGTAGGAGTTCCGGAACTCCATGTAATCGTTCCTGAAACACCGGAACCTGCTCCTGTTGCATTACAGCTGCAATTTGTTGTTGCACCTCCTTGTATGGAACCAGAGCTGATCGTTTCAATGCCGTTTGCATCACAAAGGTCAGCTGCTCCTTTCACAATACCTGATCCATTGATCGTTGTAGTTCTAGAAACTTTAACAGCTGAGCATGAAGATCCAACACCCTCAACAATTCCATCTATAGTAATATCTTTTGTCGCAAGCAAACTATTTGAGAAGCCTTTATACAATTTTCCGCCGGTGATATTGGTAAGGTTACCTACAGTAATTTTACCATAATTTTCGATAGTAGTAGAATTCGAAAAGCTGTTTCCTACATTTATATTGCAAAGATTTATAAATCCGGAGCCACCATTGTTATTAAAGTCGCCGGATATTTCCATTGTACCTCCGTTAGTTGCAGTATTGTAATTGTTGAATGATCCACCTACCTGAACTCTTCCTGCATTATAAAATTGACCTGTATTAGCATTGATATTAAGCGTCTGAGTTGCTGCAAGAAAACCATGATTAAAAAGCTTTCCATTAAATCCAATGGTATTGGTAATAGAAAGGTTTCCATAATTCTTAAGCACACTCTGATAGTCAAGATTTATATTCTGACTCGTCAATGTTGCCTGTCCATTTATAATTATTGTAATCGGCTTGGAATTATTATTCATTTCAAAATTTGTGATCGTCGCTCCTCCGCAAACAACAAGGGTATTTGTTCCTAAGAACCTTACACTGCCGTTAAAGGACGGAGAGGTCAGATACAACGTTTTACCATCCGGAATTTCGACCAATCCGCTCGTTGCATTACTTACGATAGCCCCTGAAACCGGAGTCCCGCATGAGTAAGACGATATTTCAGGCGTTACACATGTTCCACCATTATCCAGCACAACCAGCTTACCATCTTTATGAATTTCTGCTTTGCCATCCATGCCTCCAAAACAGGTGCTCCCCGTAGGTACTATTGTTATGTTACAATTTTGTGAGTAAGCCGCTAAACTCGCAAAAAGTAGTCCCAAAAGTATTCTTAAGCTTTTCATCTCTAAAAATTATATTCTTAATTAGATCCTTGTACAGCTTTTTTACAAACTGTCATTGTATAGTTAGGTACTTCAATCTCTACCTTTGTATATATTTTATTATTATTTGAATCAACAGTCACTGCGTCAGCTGTGAAGAGATTCAATGAACATTCGTTGCCATTGCAAGCAGACGCATCTGTAACCGGCTGTATGTTGGTAAAATAACTTACCGTATTAAAATCTAAGGTTGCAGAAGTGCTACCTGTTTTTCTGATATTAATGTTCACCGTACTGCTTGTTGAATAAGTCAACTCCCCCATTAGCACACCATTGACATTTACCGAACTTGTCCATTTGGGTGCAATTGAAGTTAATGTTATAGCGGGATCTCCGTTTACATCAAGTGCATTAATGTTAAGCAACTTTCTTAAAGGATATTCATAATACTTTATCATTGCACTGCTTGACAAATTAACTTCAGTTGAAGATATCAGCTGGGCCGTTTTATCATTAATAACCTGCTTATTCAGCATATTAAGGAATCCGACTATGTTTTTACTAGCTCCTGTAACCTGGCAGTTTGGAGCAATTGTACATGGCGTTAATGTGGTATTTTCAAGCTCTCCGTTAACCTCAAAAGATGCTTTCTGATAACCGCTTTGTAATTCAGGAGCAACTCTATCAATACTTGCAAGTAAAGAATTATCGGAAGTTTTGTAATAACCGGTATAGTATACAGTCATCTTGAAATGTGTTGCATCTATCGGATTTAGACAGCAGATTTTAAGTTTGTTAAAATCGACTTCCATTCCTGCAGGTAATGTGCTGAAGTTAAGAGTAATCTTAATTGTCTTAGTCGGTGGCGTAAAAGTATTGTCAGCAGAAGAAGATAGTTCTCCTGTCAAAATTCTTGTAGCCTCATCATACGTCCCTGTCCATCTGATTGCAGGAATGGTGGATCCGATCTTAAATTCTCTTATAAGTGTACCTCCGAGCATTAACAAGCTTGTAGACGGAGGACATGCAACTACTATAGGGGCAGTATTTTTTAATATCTTCTTTCTTTGCGCCTGTATGACAAAATCCTGGATATCCGAAGCAATTGGGCACAATCCACAGTCTTCATAACGTTGTCTTGCAACTGCGTCATTAATTTGATTAATGTAAAGCTCCTCATCTTCCTGGCAATTTACTACCATATCTACATCAGTATTTGTTTCAGGATCATGAACCTTTCTGATACATCTACCTTGTTGCAATTCTGCTCCAAGAGGGTATACTTTCTGATAGAATTTTCTCACTTTGTCTCCATAGAATCTGGATCTCCACACAAAGCAGGTTTGTTTACTATCAAAATAAGGTATGGAATAATAAGTATCTTTTACTTCCACCTGGCTCTCTGTACAACTGCGCCATACCCACCAGCCACTGCAGTTCCTTTGCGTTTCTATGCGACTGGAAGTGTATTGTCTGAATTGAAAAAACGGGGAAGCCTCGTCTGTAGATGTAAAATCCGGATCACCAATACAGCCATTATAATATCCACCTTCAATAGCTTTGGCAGTAGCAATACTTCTTAATATTTTCTGACGTTCTGTAAGATATAAAGACTTAAACATATTCCATGCTGCTCCTGTAGTCATCAGATTGGATGGACAGGTAGGGCCAGAGCAGGTAACAGATGAAACAGGGCATCCCACGCCAAGGTTTGCAACCTGGACCATTGTAAGGGATGTATTACCTCCGACTACTTTATAATTGTTGAACAATAATTTGAAACGCTTTTTCAGAATTGAATTACCTGCGAATAAAGGATCATTGTCAACTATGCTGACAGTTCCATCAGTATTCACAAACTTGTGATCCGTATCATCGGAAATATTTTCAGTAGTAACCAGTTTGTATTCAAACTCATTAATAGTGTGTTGCCCAGTGCATTCTACAAAGTATTTGTATTCCGGATGGTATACTACCAGATAATTGGCGAAATGAGGTTTCCAGTAATTTTCGAAAATGGCAACATCTTTAAGATATTTTACAGGAATTTTATACTCTCCTATTTCTTCATTTACTGTTACAAGAGCAGATGCACCATCAGGAATAAATTCAGGAAAATAAGTACTTCCGGATTTGATTACCTTAGCATAAACCAGCTTGCCGTCTGTTCCATAATAATTAGTCTCTTCATATTCAGCTGTATTCAAATTAATTTCATCTTTAAAAATAGATTGATTGTAATCTGTTTCAGCGTTCGGATATCCATCAATTATAATCCTTATAGGTTTGTGCCAATCTGCTCTTGAAATCTTGGTTCCATTTTTTAAGGTTATAGGAACAACAGAAAGAATATTTTCAGGATTGAAAACAGACAGTTTAAATTTGGATACATTAATATCTGTTATAGGTGTTCCCATCATGTTCCCCTCCGGATCATTGTTTAATGGCACATCATACTCAGATTCTGTAATATCTCCTTTATTAATGAAGTCGTCTGATTGAATACTTGGAATTTTAGGGGATTCAAGATTTTTCTCTCTGATTTCAGCATATTGTCCACCGATTGAAAGATCTGCAAGCATTCCGTTAAGAGCAGATACACAGGCAATATTGCTTCGACAAAGATCATAACAATTAGACCTCATTCCTTCTTTTTCCGATTCAGTAAGTTTTGGAGTTGTAATGCCGTCTCTTCTGGAATCAAGATTGGTAATTAATGACTCTACATTGTTTTGACATGTTTCGCATGAATATCCACAACCTGAAAGATCTGCAATATCTATGGAGTCTTTAATATAATCACCAACCGGAATTACGCATGTATATGCAGAATTGCTTAAATACTGGCTCAGATAATCATTTAATTTGGCTTCATTGATCTTGATCTTTTTCGTCAGTGTATATTCACCTGCATTAAGCACTTTTGTAACAGTGGTATTTCCAGTCTGAACTGTTCCATTACCAAATTGGTAAGTACTTGACAAAGGCTGAAGGAATATTCTTTCTCCACAACTTTGGAGTTCTATTTCAGCATCAAGTACCGCCGAAAGATTTATATCTTTTACGGCATTTTCTGCTTTATTTGTACATTTGATAATATATGGTTTTGCAGAGAAGTTATAGGAGAAAACATAACTGGTATTGTTCTCGCTTACAACAAGCTTTTTAAGATAACTTTTGGACCTTTTATCTTCTGACAGAATATTTGAAATGGTTGAAAGAAGTTGAGAATTAATATGTCTTCCCTTTGGACCTTCCAAACCTTTCACACTTTCAGGGCTTCCTCCAGCAAGTGCTGTAGCAATAACTTTTCCGTCCATATCCAGATAAGACACACTTACCTGACCATTAGGATCAACAACTACATTTTTCTTATAGTGGGCATTGTTTCCTACCTGAGTTCCAAAAAGTCTGGTTAATTCTTCCTGATCAGGTGTGCCATACAAATATTTGGTCTCATGTCCGGACTTAATCTGATGAGCATCCCCTACACCAGATTGCGCTGCAATTCTTCCTGTATTGTCATTGGTATACTTAGTTTGCGTATAGGGATATTTTTTTGCATCTGGAATCAGACTCTTATTAATAATGTTGATCCCCTTATTACCATTGGTTTCAAATGAGTTAGAAGGTGAATAGTAATGTGAAGCCCCTGAACCTTCGTCAAGCGTGGGAGAATCAACATTACAGCCGGATCCTTCTGTCGCAATATCATAACTTGTTTTCGTTATGGGTAAAGGATTACCGTTTTCATCTTCAATTTTGTTGAATTGAGGATGATAATATAAATTATTAGCTCCCTTGTCAGGAACCGGCAATATCTGAATAACAGGTCTCCCGTTGTAGTCGTAGAATGTTTCTCCGACAATTGCCCTTTCATCAGTATTGATACGGGTAACAGCCTGTCTGTTTCTTGAAGAACCGTCGTGATAACTTAATACAACTTTACTTTTTCCTTCTTCAGCAAAACTTAACGATGACTGCCAGTTCATACTTTGTTCAAGCCCCGTGAATTCGTAATAATGATTAGTAGAAATTCCCGCAACACTTGTTGAATTCTCTTCTAAAGACCATTTACCTTTTACCGTTACCAATCCACCATTTGCAATGTTTCTTCCTACAGGTCTGACTCTGTAAAAAATCAAACCTTTCTCATATATTAATGGAATTTTAAATGAATTTGATTTTAATTCCACTCTGGAACTATTTGTTCTGAAAAGAAGATTATCTCTTAATTGAATTTGAGCAAGAGATAAGGTATTATTTATATTTTCCGGATCCTGATTTGAAATATATGTCCATTCTAGTTCATAACTTTCTGCATTATTTAATGCGTCCCATGAAACAAGAAGGCTACCCTCAGTATTGACGAACTGATCATCTTTTAAAATTCCTGTCACCTCCTGAGCATATAGCATTTTTTCAAACACTTCTGTTTCAACTCTGAATTGCAGTTTAATATCATCAAAGCCTGTAGCTGGTATGTTAATATTGGTAATACGGCCTGAAATTTTTAACGCATTTTCCAGCCTTACCAAAGCAATAGGTGCATAATGAGCTGCGCTCATATCTATTTTCAGAACAGCAATTTTATGACGGTCAACAAGTACATTATTTTCTTCTACTGTATAAGTAAGATCAACAGTAACTTCTGCAGTTCCATCAGTAGGAACAGTATTGGCAGTTAGAGGATAATATAACTGAACAACACCAAAAGTCTTGTTTACGAAAAATGTCCTGCTTGCCGGATCAGAAATCGTACTTTGAACGAGAGTAAAATTCTGATATTCTTCTCCCAAATTATTTGTGGGCGACACATTCATATCCGATTTGGGATAATCTGTTTTATCCACAAATTCCTTGGCGAATGCTATATTGATCGATAATAAAAATGCTAGATAAATAATTATCCTGATCATAAAATAATTTTATTTATTTTTAAAAATTTTACTCTGGTTATTTCTGGACTCTTTAATGGTCATAACGCCTCTTTCAGTTTCCTTTTTGACCCTTATAAGTATCCCTTCATCATCATACTCATAAAATGTAGCATAATTATTTTCATCAAGCTCTGCTACCAATTTCTGAGTGGAAGGGTCATAGACAAAAGACTTCATATTACTTTTAAAGGGATGCACCCGTATGTCATCAAAAAAAGCATTATTCCCTTCACTTTCGTTCACCAATTCAATCTGAATATTTTTAGCATCAGAAGGCACAATAAATGATTTCTCAATTCTTTGCCATCCATCTATAATGGGGCCAGATGGGCGGAATAGCGGTAGTTCATCAACTTCTCCATTATTAAATGTAATCTTTATTCCTGTGTTAAGAAAAGTATTCGTTACATCTGTTAAAGGTTCTTTTACCCAGGCAGATAATAAATATTTCTGATCTGGTAAAGGAGAAAAGGAAGTTATACATTCCGAACAGGATACAGGAGTACAGGATGAATAGCTTTTAGAGATTGTTAATTGAAGATCATTTGACTTAACAACATTGGATGGTGTACCATCTGCACCTTTTCCTTCGACGGAAAAATTGGTAACTGCAACCTGATTTGCATATTGACTACCATTAGGAATTTTATAAAATAATCCAAGTTCAAGTTTATTATAACCTAACAATTCCGAATTAATGCTAACCTGATTACCAGAGACAGTAATTGAATTGTTGACAAGAGTTCTTACATTATTATCATCTATCTTATAAAGAACTCCGGTTGCGTCAGGAATCAAATCCAATGCACCAATGGAAAGCTTATCTATGATGAGTGTAAATTGATTCATCTTCTCCGGACCTGCATTTTCAATGACATAATTTACCATTATGTTTTCACCAAGTCTCACTGAAGAATTACCATTATTTTGCCCTCCACAAGCCAAGAATGCTCCTCCTTTCAACACGAAAGATCCAGCATTATTCCAAGTTTGCAGAGAGGGAACAAGATTAGGGTCCTCCTCTTTTACAGATGACTGATAGCCTGCATCCTGTCTTGGCAGTTTAGCTTGTGCCTTCACCTTTGCAAGAATATAAAAGTACACTGTTGTACCACAGGTATTGTTAATCTTTACATTGTGAATCACCAGATCCTTTTTATTCAATGGTAATGGTGCTTTACTCACAACAAAACCTTGTCCGACTAAAGTACTATTTGCCCAGTTTGAATATGGCTTAAACTCGGATATTGAAGGGTTACTGTTTGTTCCAATATAGAATTTAAGAGCTTCATTGGTAAAAGACATTTTAGAATTCAGTGAATAGGTAATATTATTGAAATGATATGTACCTGGTAAATTTCCGTCGGCTGCATATAAGCCAATTCTAACATACCCTTCTTCCCCTGAATTAAAAACAGGATCAGCAAGATAAGAATCAGATATCCATTTTGAAAGGGAACATCCTGTTGCTATAGTTACGCTTGAAGAAATAGGAGCTAAAGGTTGATCTGTATACCCTATTTCAAATTTATTGTCAAATCCACAGGAAGCAGGGAGGTCATCATCTTCATAATACACCACAAAGTCATTAGCTGCCTGTGCTGCCAAAGGCATTCCTTCCACTATTATATATTCGAGACTTTGGTTAAGATTTAAGATTCTGTTATTGGAATTAATAGTACTATACAGTGTCGAACTTTCCACCGACTGACCACACACCTTATATTTCACTACAAAGCTTGACGGTATTGGTGTTGAATATTGGTTAAAGAAATCAATATGTGTAACCCTTGTATTTTTCCTCATATTAACCCTTATGCTCCTGGAGGAAGCAGATGTAAGGTAAGTACCATTAGTCTCTATTACTATATGGTTACCAGCACTTTTTGAGCAATAATCTTTACAGGTACTATAATCTATACGTCCGAAGTAATGGTTCAAGGATTGTTTGTATGTACCTGGACTATAAGTAATTTGTCCATAGGTGTCATATATTTTTGAAGCAAATCGTTTGATAAGGCCACAACTGGTTTGCTCCTGTAGTTCCTTTAATGGATCATTTTCTCTAATGTTAACCACAACCTGATGAGCTGCATCCAATGTAGCATTATTATGAGGCCTCAGATAAATCATGAAGCGATAATAATTTCCTCCTCCAGTATTGTCTATTTCAAAAATAAGACTGTCGCCTACAACATTCGCAGCCACCAGTTCACCGTGCTGATAACCATAAATATCTGAAATTAAAGACTGGTCATAATATCTTCTGACTGTGATAAAATCAAAATCTGTTTTATCATAGTACATAGCAAATCGTATCTTATTCACGAAATAAACATTACTTACTGTCAGGTCATAGTAAAACGGTTTATCTACACTTCCTGGATTGTGTGACAATCCTATAGAAGGCTGACGATCACCTGTTGTTCCTTTGGGAATAGTCACAATCGTTTTTGCTTGCGGAGCATCTTCAAATGGACTGTTGGCAGGTGTTATTAATTTTGCCTTCAGATCATAAAGAATTTCTTTGGTTAAAGAAGTTGAGCAATCTTCGTTCAGATAATTATTTCTGATATTAAATATTGGAATATTTATAGAACTCCATCCTGTGGTTATTGTCAATAATTCTACGTTAAATATGATCTCGTGATTATTTCCGGATTGTATATCCGAAACCTTTGTCATTCTTATTTGCTCTGTACCGGCTGTTATATTGGTGCTAAATCCATCCGTACCAGGAAAGCAGAATTCATGAGGTATAGTAAGTTTCAGAACATAATCTTTGTATAGATCAATGTTATATTTCATACTCACGCTAAGCTTAGTGCTTATTACATATTGTTCAAAAGGATAATCTCTGGTTGAAGCAACCTTAACCTCATTATGTTCCAATCCTCCCTGTGCAAATACGCTGGAACAAAACAACAACAATAAAAATGGAATAATTTTTTTCATAAAAGCAACATATATCAGTATTGCATTAGTTTTTATCTGTATGTAATATAAATATCAGACATTACTCACCTGAGATTAGACTACAAGGATCTATGATTTTGTTAATCTTCTTTGAAGATTTTGGCGCTACTTTAATTGAAGAGCGTCCTGTATGAGATTCGGTATGGGTTATCACAGGATTCTGGGATCTCCAGCTGAAATGATCATCATTACAATCGCCATAATCATAGTCTTCAAATCCGTCAAATGCACTCTCCTGATACCTTGAATTATTGGATGTAGCTGTTGGCAAATTTCTTCCGTATCCGAACTGAGCCATAGAATATCTTTCCAATGCATCCATATTCTCTATCTCCATTCCTATCTGGTTATAGTTTTCGATCTGAGTGACATACTGCCATTTAGTGGTCTTAGGATGCTGTATTTTATCAAACTTTCCATCCGCATATGTCCAGAATGGAATGAAGGAGTCTGAAAAGTATCCATCTTGTTTGATATCGACATTATTATTAATATTCGCCTGGTATCTTTCAGTAAGATATGTCCAGGATTTAAAAGGTCGGAGACTGCCACGTTTACCGAGAACAAAAGGATTCCCTTCTTTTACCTGTTTATCATCCAGGCAATTACAAAACGCTTTCCAGATAAACTTAAATTCCGATGCGCCTGCATTAATCACTCTGCTGAACTGAAGGCGGACATTATTTGCCAGTGGATCATCCATGCAGGATATTGAACCAATAGGAGTCATAGCAACGTTTCGCATACCCGATCTGATAATTTTCAATCTCGTTATCCCTGTGATCTCATTACCTTCTTTGTCTATGATAGTTCTATTACCATTTTGAACATATCTGTTATTGTCATAATACCCAAGTTTATACCCAGCAGACGTTTCGCAAAGAAGTTCGTCCCCATCTTCCAGAAAGGCAGTTTTAAAGTTGTCCAATGTAAAGCTTCCTCCATTTTTATAGATGATTCCTTCATTGTTATAAGCCAGCTTCATTTCATCATAAGCCCAATATCCGGGATAATTGAAAGTCCATATAGGATCATGGAATTCATTGTCTACCTTAGTCAGTAAAACCTCTCCAGTTTCTTTATCCCATGCAAGATTTTCTGTCGTAATAGTCTGACCATTATCCATAGCTAATGTTTTTTCCAGGATACCAATTCTATTGACAACTTTTGTAGTTACCACTGACTTGAATTCTGTAGATTCAAGATTCCATGTAGGCATTGGAATTACTCCAACTATCGGTATTACCGGGAATATACCTTTCACATTAAAATCAAGCCCGCCTCCAGCAGTTACTGACTTGTAATATTTAGTATCATGAACAATATCAACATCCACACCTAATTGCGTATTTATTGACTCTCCTTCTATAGCAAGATTGTCAGGATTTATATATCGAACAGAGTTACTTAAACTTCCATTTGCATTTCTTTTATATCTGTACTCCACATACGATATTGGCTGAACATCCTTACTATTACCAACAACTTCCGGCATTACCTTTTTGGACTTCTCTTTGCCGTGCATATCATTCAATTCGACTTTATATCCCTGGCTACATGTGACAATATCAGTTGCTCCTACTTTAAGGAAGTTAAGAATCAGATTAGGTTTGTCTCTCTTATGCTTAAGCTCTGTTCGTTCAGTAATGGTAGGAAAATCTTTTGCTGTATAGAATTCCTGTTCTACAAATCCGGTTCCATTTCCTTTCAATTCATCTACGTTATAATTACTTGACAGAACTTTAACTGGAGTAGTTACAACCTTGGAGTAACCGACAGCTGGAGACGGAAAAAACATTTCTCCGAAAGGTTCTTCTAAGAAAAACTCTCTGGAGGGAGCTAAAGGAAGTTTTTGTATACTGAATACTGGAAGTCTGAATGGGTTTTCATCATTTCCGACCATAGGTTCATAAGAAGCTACTCCAGAACTAATGATCCTCTCTGTTGGCTTCCCATTATCATTCAACACATTGGACAATTCCCTGGTTACATAGTCATACTTTTGACCATAATAAGCAACTTCTTTATTCCCATTTATTGAAGTTTCTTTAAAGGCTCCCATCATATTCCAGTTGTCAGACATAATAATTGCTTTTACCCTATGGCCACCACCTAGTTTTTTCTTGTCAACATCATTAAGTCTCACAAAGGATTTGCTTGATTCAATTGTATTACTGTTACCCTTCGCTTCCATAACGGATGCAAATCCTGCAAAGAAGGAAAGGATATTGTCTGCCTGAGCAATCATTGTTTTAATAATCTGCAGAACACCATTTGTTTCTGCATCACCAAGCCCTTTCAATTCTCTTCCAAGATTCATCTTGGCAAACATCCATCCATTTCTGACTATCGGATTAATATTCCTAGGGTTTACACCTTTAGTCTTATCAGGATTTAATTGAATGATAGCAGTTGTATACTTTTCACTATCTAAAGCTTTTTTTGCTATACAGCCAGAAGTATTTATTTCCGTATACCCCGGAACGTATTCGAATTTGTCCTGCACCTGAGGATTAGGGTCATTGATTACGTTAAGTTTTGCCTTGTAATACATTAGATCAATACCCTCCAGATATTCCTTTCGAAGGATTTCATTGGCATGATTTCCATCTCTAGCAGTAAACCCTTCTCCCAGATCCACATGCAAAAACATCTTGCCTGCAAGTCCTCCATCTGTTATATCAAAAAGAGTGTTATTGGGTGCTGATGAATTTGTTCTGCTGAAGCCAATAATTTTATACATCCTCATGGCACGTTTATCCTGAACGTATGCATAGTCATCACTTTCATAATGCACTTGGATTGTTCCTCCAGTAGGTGTATATATTTTAGTAAGAGAATAAGCCTCGCATTGTCTGTCTTGAAGTGTTTTATCCTGATCAGTATAAGGAAAAGCTTCATTACCAAGGGGTCCAGCGACTTCACTTTGCCCTTTATAATTACCCCATCTGTCATACTCTTTCAGATTGTAGTCAGGATTAAAGTCTGAATAATCAAACGCATATGGATTCAAAACTCCTTTCCCTGAAAATCCATAAGTAAACCAAACTTTTCTCAATGTAAGTTTACCTTCTCCCTCTTCTAATGTTGCAGAACTATTGGGTGTCTTAGGACAAAGCGAATAATCATACTTAAAATGAACAGTCTTGATTGGTTCTTTAGAGCCGTTGAGCTTATCTGCTTTAGAGTATAAGTTTATTTTGTCAAGCTTGTAAAGTGTATTTTCTGTAGATGTGCTTAATCCTCCTCTTGATGACTTTACTCCCCTTCCGTCTTTTCTAGGAGACAAATGAAATTCTGCAACATGGGTTCTGGTTTCTATAGAATGGAGATACCATACTTCTTTCTTACCATAAAGATAATTTGCTTTATCATCATTATCTTTAATTTCAAGCCCGTCAGTAAAAGAAGCCATATTCTCCTGATACGGTGTTCTCCACTGGAAATTCTGGGAAGTTCTTACATAATTAAATTTAGTATAATTGCCAAGATCTCCGTCTGAAGGACCTGGGATATTGTCGCTATCCACATAATCACTAGAAAGAATACAAGTCAACAAATAAGATGTAGCGTGTGCTCCAGTTGTAACTTTATTGAAACTTCTGTCGATACCACTTGTATTACCAGAGCTTGCCTCCGTTGAAGTATATTCTACCAGATTTTTTCTTATGGCCGTTGATTTTGATTCAGATTTAGTCGTAGCATCCACAGCGAATGTAACTTCTTCCTGATAATTATTGTAAACAGGGATACCATAACAGTACCTTGAACCGGAATTATCAGTAACTCTGATCTCTGTTATATGATGCCCCTTCCTGTATTGATCAATCCTGTCTAGATTATCACCACTATAAGTAATGGTATTATCTTTTCTGGAATAATTAGTTGAAGATGTGTTAATATTTACATCAAACTTATTAAGATGATGATTTCGGATAGGCATCAATGAATATTTATTGAATGCTTCCACTGCTGTAATATATGTAAACTGATTATTACGTTTACGTCTTACTTGTCTTTTATTGCTTTGTCCTAAAGATGCATTTCCAATATTTGGTTTCTTCTTATCAAACATACTACCATCCAACATTCCATCGTTTGAAATTAGGTTATATCCTAATGTACTAGATCCTTTCTGGACATTATTCAAAAAGTCACCATCTGTTTCCGGAGCCGTCTCACCTATTTTTTTAAAATAAACCATTTCTCTGGCAGTATTGTAATCAGCAGTAGGATCGCTAAAATTTTGAAACTGACTATTTGACCAGCGAGAGCTCACAGTTCCAAGATGACTGTATTTAACATCCACATTCACCTTCATTGAAGGAGTAGAGCCCGATCCAAAACCTAAACCAAGCTCCCCTACATGATTTTCCTCTATATTAATCGGGTCTCCTACATTTCCAACATCTCCACGGAACAATCTGTAAGAACCACCCACACCCTGTCCGGATACACTGAATATATCATAAGTATAATTGGTCAATGCAAGATTTTTAGTTGCATCATTAAATCCTCCGCCATCTTTTTCTCTGTTGAAATCATGCATTGCTTCATCGCTTTGACCATCTAGACCAGAATACATGTATCCATAAGCCGGGTTCTTCTTTGATGTACTCTTTAAAAACTGACCAGAATAATATCCCCCAATGCCGAGCAATCCCTGTTCAACAGCTTCATTACTCAACTCAAAACTGAGGTTAAGTGTAGCATTAGTATTTATAAGATCATGACTAACAGAAGGAGTATAGGTAGGGAAAGCAAATCCCATAAAGGAATTGTGCCCTCCTGATCTACCTGTTGCATCACCTGCTTTATCTTTTCCTATGTAAGAATAAGAAGTTGACAAGGACATTCCTTTTAAACCTTCTCTTGTACTGTAAGGAAAACTCAGATTCGCTCCAAAACCTGTCTCGCTCTTTGCTTTGTCCTGCCTTGGTCCTATTCCTACACTAGGAGTTATTCCTGCACCATCTTCTGAACTCATATTAAAATCAACTCCTAGGCCAACTTTGTAATTAGATTTGCTACTTAATGGTAAATCTATCGAAGGCCTTATACCCATCCCAAAACCAAATCCATTATAGTTATTATAAAACAAGTTCATAGACTGAGTAAGTCCGACTTTAAACCCCCATGCTTCGAGCTTTGCAGGATTAAATGAAAAGTTCAGTCCGAAAGTTTGATTTGGTTTTACGTTATAAACTGTTTCAATCTCATCTCCTGCAAAATCATCCGGCAAGCCTCTTACATTTCTATTTATTGCACCAACATTTACATTCCAACCAAGTCCTACCCAGCTTGCTTCAGCATCTGGAGTAATACCTGCTGCATAATTCAAATTAATCGGATATCCTCCTACATCCATTAATGGAATATTATAACTGAAGTCTCCGGTAAACGGATCAACCATGTTGTCCATACCAGCCGGAGCAAACTGCTGTGTCTCCGGTTGTGAAGGTCCTGATGTTAAGGCCAAAGCTCTATATGGCAAGGCTCCTGTTAAAAAATTGAACAGGAAAAATATCGAAATCGGACGTTTGTATTTTCTTATTGAAGCCAGCATTGTCGCTATAATTTTATTTCAGGTAATGATTTATATTGCTTTTCCGAAAGATCAATTCTTAAGTCTCTCTTGAATCCCAGAATTGCTCCTTTCACACCCGCAGTAAGGCTTGTAAAGGAAGTACCTGCTGGAATTAAAACTGATAAATGATGTGGTTGCCCTATTAATGTCGATGGAAATATTTCAACTATGGAATTATGAAGGGTATCCGTTTTATCTTTTACAAAAAATAGATTTTTCTTCAATGAACTAAAAAAATCCTCTTTATTGAAAACTCTATTAACCGAGGGGTCTTTATATAAAATTTCAATACTGATGTAGTGATAACCACTTTTAGTTTTTACATAATCTTCATATGAATCTAAAGAAATATCTCCATTTTCTGCCACACTCATCGCTGCATCCAGGGCAATAGGCTGATACCATATCACTGCATCAAATGCAGCATTTTTCATTATGTCATATGTAATTCCCTGCTGTTTCCTGAGCCAGTTCTGGTACTCAGGAATAGTAAGAGCTGCAGACGTGTGCCATTTAGTACTGTCTATTATTCTGACTTCGGAATTAAAGGAAACTTCCTGCATCGCCACTTTAGCAGGATTCTTTTTTTCACAAGAGAAAAAAACAATACCCAAGGCCACCCAAATAAAAAGCTTTAATGGATGAAGCATGTAAACAATTATTTATTTAAGCAAAATATATCCGCGCAAAAGGGCCAAAAATTACATCCCTTTCACTGTATTATCCAGTAGTCCCCGAATTCGAAAAGCTAAATATTCTGTTTTATAATCCCCTTCTAAAAAATCGCAAGTCCAAACTAAAAAGCTTTCAAATAATAAATTCGTCAAAAATTATGATTCAAAACTAAAACAAATTTTTTTTATGAAAAAGTTTAATCTAATGATCTTCAATAATTACAAGCGTCACAAAAAGCCACAAAAACAAAAAAATAAAAACCAATTAAAACTATAAATCAAATACTTAAAACAGTTAACAAATAAAAACCAACATTATTCAGATGTAATATTTTTAACTTATTTTAACAATAAAGTTATTAACATCAAAGTTTTTAAGTTTTTAATGACATTAATTCTTTTTATTTCACCAATTTTAAAATTAAGGTCAAGAATTTGTCAAGCTGCACAACTTCCGCATGAATTGCACTTAAACCAATGACAAAAAAATACATTATAGCAAAAAATATGTCATCTATATTTTAATCCCACTCATTTTTCTCCTACCAAATCTAACCATCTTCTCTTCATAACCTTCCATTGACTAATACTATTACATCTAATTAAGCTGTCCGTCTTAACAATACATTATATAACCATAAATAAAATACTCATGAAATATGACATAGTTTATGAATCTACTGGTCGATACTTTGCTTTCTAAAAGGCTATTTATCTAATAAAACTTTATATTAATTTACAAAGATTATTAATTAGTTAAGACTATCGTTGCTATGCCTGAAATAGCCTTTTAAAATAATACCATATATTTACTTCCCTTAAACAAAGAAGAATTACACCAGTTTAATCAATATGATCAAAAAGGTTTACAGAAAGACCATTGCCATTATTGCACTTTTTTCCATTGAGTTTTTAATAACAGGAATACTTTTCTTCGCTTCTATCTTGCTGTTTGGATTAATAGTGAAAGAATTGTTTTATGACAAACAGGAACAATTCGATCATTTCGTATATCAGTGGGTTCACCAATTTACCTCACCGGCATTAACTACTTTTATGAAAATAATGAGTTTTCTTGCTTCAAGAGAATTCATACCAGTGATGTTTGTTCTTTTACTCCTGTATTTTCTATTTATAAGGAAGCATCACTGGTATAGCTTAAAAGTTCCAGTGGTAGTAGTAGGATGTTTGTTACTAAACCTATTGTTAAAATTTTTATTTAACAGGCCAAGACCCCTCGTAGAAAAACTCTCCGAGGCTTCAGGTTTAAGCTTTCCAAGTGGACACTCTATGACTGCTTTTTCCTTTTATGGTTTGCTTATTTATTTTATATGGAAGGAAGTTCCCCAAAAAGTATTGAGATGGATATTTACAATTATCCTGCTCTTTATTATCCATCTTATTGGTCTGAGCAGAGTATATCTTGGCGTACATTATGCAAGTGATGTATTGGCTGGTTTTGCTATCGGTTATATCTGGCTGGTATTATCTATTCTTATTCTTAAACAAATTGAAAAATATTATCAAAAGAAAGTTGATCCTCTTAAACAATTTTAATAAAAAAAAGCTACCAAGACATACTTTAAAATTCTATTAATGTATGGACACTCGAGGTAAATTCTGAAGATAGCTTTCATCAAAAGAGGCACCAAGGCCAATAGTATCCGGCAAAGTAATAAGACCGTTTTCCCCATAAGAAATACCACCTGTAACAGGATCTTCCTCAAACATCAAAGGTGTATCAAAATCAAAATATTTTATAATGTCATTGGAAAGACTCACATGTGCAGAAGCAGTAAAACCCAGCCTGGATTCAAGAAAACCTCCTATCTGAACAGGTATATCAGCATGCTCTGCAAGTCTTATAATTTTTAAAGCATTAAATATTCCTGAAGATTTTCCCAGTTTTATATTAAACCGATGACATGCATCTAATCCAATCAGCCTTGCTGCATCATGATGATCACAACATGATTCATCTGCCATGATCGGCATAAGGCTATTTTTCTTTATAAAAGGAAGGTTCATGAAATCCCACCTCGGGATAGGTTCTTCACAATGTTGAATATTATAAGATTCGAGATCTTTAAGTATCTCAACTGCTGTCTGACAATCCCACCCCTGATTCGCATCAATTCTCAAAGGAATGTCATATCCTATTTGAGTGCGGATTTGTTTAATCCTCTCCAGATCTTCTTCCCTGCTTCCACCAAGTTTAACTTTAATGATACCAAAACCTTTGTTCTTTATTTTAACTGCATCATTAGCCATTTTTTCGGGACTGTCTAAACTTACAGTATAGTCTGTTATAATCTGTTTGGAATTGTTTCCTCCAATAAATTTGTACAATGGTAACTTAGCATGCTGGGAGGCAATATCAAACAGAGCCATATCAAAAGCGCTTTTAATACTGGAGTTGCCAAATATGACTTTATTCATCAGATTGACACACTCTTCCATTTCAATTGGACTTTTTCCAATAAGTACTTTACCAATATATTGCCCTACTATAAAGCCGGTATCCATACTTTCGCCATTTATAGTCCTGAACGGACTACATTCTCCGAAACCTACAAGTCCATTATCGGATATAATTTTGACAATTATATTCTCAGCATAATCCATTATACCCAAAGAAATCTTGAAAGGCTCCGAAAGCTTTATCCTGGATTTAAATATTTCTATTTCATATATAAGCATCTGTAAAATAATATTTAACTTCAAACTTAATAATATTTCCGAAAACCAAGGTATTCTTATTAGGCGTTTAAATCCCCAGAATACTTTTGCTGAAACAAATTGAAAATAATATTTTTGAGATTATTTTTTTACAAGAAGAGCGTATAATTTATTATGAGTCTTACTTTTAATCAAAAACTGGAGCGCATAGCTGCAACATCAGACCTAGTTCCCGGTGTAATCATCATACAAAATCTCTTCGATTTAAAAATTGAATACATGTCTCCTCGTGGCTTGAATATACTTGGTGTAAATCTTGAAGAGATTAAAAGTATTGAAAACGCTGAATACAACGATAGGTATTTTAATGTTGAAGACTGGCAAGACTATTCCCCTAAAATAATAAAGCTTTTAGAATCCAAAAATGAAAATGAACTGATCTCATTTTTTCAACAAGTAAGAAAAAGTAAAAACCACAATTGGACGTGGTATCTCAGTACCTTGAAAATATTTCATGCAGATGAAAATGGAACTCCTACTCATATTATAGTGACTGCATGTCCGATTGATCCTCAAAATGCTGTAAATGCTAAAGTAGACAGACTGTTAGATGAAAATAAATTCCTTAGGGAGAATCATAAACTATTTTCAAAGTTAACCAACAGGGAAAGAGAGATTCTTAAACAAATGGCTATTGGCCAGCAGTCTTCTGAAATAGCCAAAATGCTTCATATTTCAGAAAAAACCATTAGTACTCACCGCAAGAATATCAGAAATAAATTACAAATTCAAAATCAATATGAGCTGACCAAATTTGCACAGGCCTTTAATTTGATTTAACTAAAAACCTGTCAAATCTGATATAAAAAGTTAGTAATAAGAGTTTCTACAATCCTTTTTTATTATTTCAAATAATGATTGCATTTTTTGCTCAATCTCATCCAGTTCACTGGGTCTGTTTTTTTTGCTGTTAGTACAGTACTGCGCAAGTATCTTTTGCCTCTCTGACTTAAGCGAATAGTAGTCCTTCAATAATAAAAATACATCCTGTTCCATAGTAATTGTGATTTTAATAGCTTGGAGGGATTTTTACGCCTAAGCCCTATATTTGTTTTATACAAATATTTATTTATTTAAAAAATATAACTTTTTGACAAATAAATTCAATTCATTAAAATATCACTTAACACAATTCCAGCAATACATAAGTAGACACAAGCAAAGGTATAACTATTTAAACTTTAACTGGTTATTTTTAAATATAACAAAACCACTAATTAACTAAATCGTAAAAAGCTTTTAACAAGGAAAAATACAATTTAACAAATAGAATAATCAATCTATTGACAATTGTTTAATGACGGGGAACAATTATACGTGAATAACTACTAAAAGGATATTCACTTATCTGAGGGAATTAAATCACTAAAATATTTGAATTATGACCAACGAAATTACCAAGTCAATGTCTCCCGAAGATCGAATTTCTTTCCTTGAGAATAAAGTTAATAGCATTATCTCAACTATTGAATGCATCATAAAAGGCAATACTGAAAAAGCCAAAAGTTTATTAGTAAGTCATACAGATGAATATGAGCAGTCTGTGCTTAAATCTCTGATCGAAAACTCTACTATTGTAATGCCAGCGCAAGAAGAAAAAACTTACGATTTTCTTAAAATAATAATTGAAGGCCTGCCCTTTCCTGTATTCCTAAAAGATGAACAAGGGAAATACCTCTTAATTAATAAACTAGAAGCACAGTTGTTTGGTCTGGATGAATCACAAATTATAGGAAAAGAAGACGCACACTTTATTCAGGATCAAGAACAGATAGAAGTTATTAGAAAGTCAGACAAAGAGGTCTTAAATGAAAATAAAAGCATTGAACTTCCTAATCAAAACTTTTCTTTGTCCAATGGGAGAACCTATATTTTCAAAACACATAAGGTTCCTTTCCTTAACCCTATTACAGGAAAGACCAATATTCTCGGGTTCTCTGCTGATGTTACCGACACTGTCAACCTTGACAAATTAAAGAAGATTGTGATTGGCTGCAGTAATCCTTACCTGTAAGAGATCTATAATTTTATTTTTTAACCTGTCCCATTATACCTTTATATTTTTTATCTTGAGTTCTGAAAAACCTACGAACTTAATTGATAAAATTTAATACTATTATTCTCCAGTTCGAAGAAAAAGGAGAGAAAACAGGCTGGAGCTATATAGAGATTCCTAAAGACGTATCTCTGCAACTGCAACCATCCGGCAAAAAATCCTTTAAGGTAAAAGGAAAATTAGATACCTATGAGTTTAAAGGCATAAGTCTTCTGCCAATGGGAGATGGCAATTATATTATGGCTTTAAATGCATCAGTGAGGAAAGCAATAAAGAAAAATAAAGGTGCGATGCTTGTAGTCGAATTGACTATTGATACAGAAGAAAAAAGATTGTCTGAAGACTTTATGACTTGCCTGGAAGATGAGCCTAATGCGTTAAAATTCTTTCAGTCCTTACCTAAATCTCACCAGAGATATTTTTCCGACTGGATTGAATCTGCTAAAACAGAATCTACCAAGACCAAAAGAATTGCAATGTCTGTTAATGGGCTTGCCATGGGGCTCGGCTATGGAGAGATGATCAGGATGTATAAGAATAAATAAATATAAATTATTTATAAAACTCATAAGGCCTTTAATCGGAATTTGAAGCCTTATGAGTTTTATAAAAGAGAGACTTATACTCAATAATTAATAGCTATCTGCTACTGTTAATACTCTCAACTTTTTTTGCAACTCTTCTATTGAAGGATTTCCTTTAATTTTAAAAGTCAGTGTTCTGATTTTGTTCGCATCAAGGTCAAAAAAGTTATCACTCAGATTACAATCAATCCCTTCAAAATACAAATAAACATCTTTTGCAAATTTATCAGACTGCACTTGTACTGAGTAATTATCTTCTGTTTGGGATAATTTAACAATCACATCTGGCTTAGGCAAAGACAAGGTTTTATAAGGCGAGAGGAAAAAATTATTCTCTGTTATTACATTTCCATTTTCTGACAATTCACCTTTTAAATAAACATCTTTATTACTCTTTCCCTTCAACAATTCAGATAACTTGTTCTTCATATAAACTTTGCTTGTATTGCCGGGAACCGTGACCTTCTGTGAAATTGTTCCTATAAGATTACCGGAAAAGTCATAAACACTGATACGGAGGTCAGCATTAGTGTCTTTTAATCTATCTGAAACAACAAATACTTTGACTGTATCATTGCGTTGAGCAAAACTAACAATTAAATCCTGATAAGCACTTCTTGCTCTATAATGACTGGCCTTCCAATTTCCGAAGTAATCAACTGTAGACCATGAAACAGTTGGCCAGCAATCATTGATTTGCCAATACAATGAGCCCATCGTATAAGGCATATTTCGCCTATGTGCTTCTGCTGCAGTCTTTATTGCCTGTCCGTGCAACAGCTGGCTTATATAAACATATGATTCAAAATCTTTCGGAGTTTTAAACTCTTTTTTCATATATCTATCTATCATGTGGTTGCCATTCATCCCCTTTCCAATCCACTCCATAGGACTTCTCTGCCTTTTCAGCAATACTTCCGATTCCCAATGCATATCTTCCGGTAAAGCAATTTTCTTAAGAGTATTGATACAAGGATATGATTGGAATCCATATTCACTGATGAAACGTCCGGGTTGTTCTTCAAAGCTTGAAAATGGCTGCTCACCAAACCATACTGCCCAAGAGTGCTGATCTCCTGAAAGCGGTGTTTGTAGTTTATCTTCCTCAGATTGCGGAGAGCAGGCCCAATATAGTTTATCCGGATCATACTTTTTCACAGTCTCAGGGAGTACTTTATAGAATATATTAGTATAATATTTCCAAAGCGTGTCTTTCTGCTGATTGTTATAACCAAAACGTTCCTGATAGTTCCATTCATGCCAGCCATTCAGAATTTCGTTATTCCCGGCCCATAGCATAATATTAGGATAGTTTCTTAATCGTTTAACCTGTTCTTCGGCTTCATGTCTTATATTTTCCGCAAATGTATCATCTCCTGGATACATACTGCAGGCAAACATAAAATCCTGATAAATGATCAATCCTTTTTCTGCACAGAGATCATAAAATTGATCCGTTTCATATACAGCACCACCCCATACTCTTAGAACATTCATATTTGCATCCAGTGCTTCATTGATTACTCTGTTGTATTTATCCTGTCCAACTCTCGTGATAAGGTTATCTCCCGGGATATAGTCAGCTCCCTTCATAAATACAGGAACTCCATTCAACTCAACATAAAATGATTTTCCGAGTGCGTCCTTATTCTGAATGACCTTCAATGTTCGAATACCAAGCTTTGATTCTCTTATATCTGTTTCAGCACCTTCTATCTGGAGGACTGTTTTAACGTTGTATAGTTTTTGCTTGCCCAAACCTACACTCCACCAAAGCTCCGGATTTTTAATAGCAAGGTCCAGATTAAATGTATTCAAACCTTTTTTTAGCTTAACCTTTAAAGAATTAAGAGCTTTTCCATCAGCTAATACATCTATTCGTCCTACTCCATCTTTTGTCGTAATAACTTCTATGGCTGCTGAGTAATTGGCAATGTTGGAGTTCTGGTTCTTCTGTTGAAAAAAAACGTCTTGTATTTTACCTTTTGACCAGGCATGCAGGTAAATCGGTTGCCATATTCCGGATGTTACTAGTCTTGGCCCCCAATCCCAGCCATAGTGATATGCTGCTTTTCTGGTCATTACAGAGTTCTGTTTTCCCTTTGGAGCTTGTTCATTTTGCACTGGAATCAGAAATCCAACCTTATCCAGTTTTTCCTGGCCGATTTTAACAGGTGACTTGAAAACTATTCTTAGTTGGTTGTTTCCTTCTTTGAGATTACTGCAACCTATGCTCCATGACCTGAACATATTATCAGCAGACAAGATCAGCAAATCATTCAGGTAAACATCTGCATAAGTATCTAGTCCTTTAAAATATAGCTCTTTAATTTCTTGATTGATTATTTCCTTGGAAGCATAAAAAGTTGTTCTGTATTCCCAATCCTCATTTTCTATCCACTGTACATCAAATTCATTCAATCTGAAAAAAGGATCCTGAATAGTGCCATTCTCAATTAAATCCTGATGGACACAACCAGGTACTGAAGCCTTAGACCATTTCTCCTTACCTACTTGTCTAAATTCCCAATTTTGATCCAAAAGAACTGTTTTCTGCCCATTACATGATGGTTCTTTCGCATAGGCACGGGCATTGAATGTAGAATTTAAAACCAATAAAAAGAAGAAGAAGAAATAGCTGAGTTTTGTCATAGATGATTAAAGATTCAAACTAAAATATCCAGCAAAGAATAGCAAAAACCCATTGATATGCAATTAATTGACCATAAAAAATAGCACTTCTTTCAAAAAATTAAGGTCCATTTGAGCCGGAAAAGGCTTCAAACAGACCTTCTGAAATTCATCAACATCATATCAGTAGAAGAAACAATTAGTTCTTCTTACTTATCCGATTTATAATAAACCGGTAGTAAAGTTTTTAGCTTTTTTAATGTAGCATCCATACCTAATTCACTGATACCTCCTGAAGCATTGGCATGTCCTCCTCCGTCGAAATGTTCTTCAGCCAGAATGTTAACAGGATTTTCTTGTCCTTTAGATCTGAATGACATCTTGATTTTTCCTTCTTTTTCATAAAGGCAAACAGCTATTCTGATTCCTTTAATCGATAGCGCCAAATTAGCCAGACCATCAGTATCTCCTTTTTGAGCCTTGAACCGTGTAAGTTCAGCTTCGGTCAGTGAAATAATTGCAGCATGGCAGCTGTCAAGAATTTCCAGCTTTTCGCTCATTGCATATCCCTGCAACTGTAAGCGTGCCACTGTATTATTGTCATTCAACTGCTCATGTATAAGATGATGTGAAACTCCAGCACCAAGCAATTTCCCTAATATTTCATGTGTTCTTGGCTGCACCGAAGGAAAGCGGAAAGATCCGGTATCTGTTAATATTCCTAAATACAAAGCTGTTCCGATTTTTTCGCTTAATAAATCTGCATGTCCTGATTGTTCAATGAGCTCATAAATAAGTTGAGCAGTTGAACAAACTTCTGTTGCAGAGACAGTTATATCCACAAAGTTTTCCGGATTGAGGTGGTGATCTATCATGATTTTTTTAGCAGAAGTCGATTTCAAAAGCTGCTGCATTTCCGGTCCTACCCGATCCGTGGCATTATAATCCAGACAAAAAATAAGATCAGCTTTCTGAAAATGATTTTTCAATACCTCTCCATCTCTTTCCATATATAAAATTGAATCAATTCCTTCCAGCCATTGCAAAAACTCCGGTGCAGGATCCGGGTGACCAATCACAGCCTTTTTACCTAATCTTTCAATAAAATGTAATAAACCCAATGAGCTTCCTACTGAATCTCCGTCTGGAGATTTATGTGCTGTAATAAGTATATGTGAGGCATTTAATATTTCGTTTTCAATCTCTTTATATGGATTCATGTCAAATTTGCTTAAGGATGCGCAAATTAAGTTTTAGTTCTATTTAAAAAAAATTAAAAGTCCCCCACTCCTCAGTAAATATTACTGAATGGTTTAGATAACATTCTACATCCTTATACAAATGATAAATAAAGGCTTAAGAAAAAGGTAGTTACTCTGTATCAACATATCTCGGGCT
Organism: Sporocytophaga myxococcoides; assembly: GCF_000775915.1. Taxonomy (NCBI): domain Bacteria; kingdom Pseudomonadati; phylum Bacteroidota; class Cytophagia; order Cytophagales; family Cytophagaceae; genus Sporocytophaga; species Sporocytophaga myxococcoides. The sequence goes on along the minus strand of NZ_BBLT01000007.1, from coordinate 273,670 downwards.
GCAATCACTGCTTATAGTGCAGAAAGTCTTACAGGAACATGAACTTAAAGTCCATCTGAAGTATCTCTAACTATTATTACTCGACGCCTGTGAGAAAGGTAGCAGGCAAGGTTCCAAAATGGAGAACCGGAATCATTTATAGAAATTTACTTCCCATTCCGTTTACTGGAATACAGTTTTGTTTGGGCACTATTCCTGTTTACAAAAAAGGAGGCTGCCCTTATTAATAAAGGCAGCCTCTTTCAATTGCTATTATAAAGTAAGAAGTTGGTGATCCTCCCGAATGTTATTTAATTACTATCTTCACCACACTATTCAGGGTTTCTTGCTGGATCATCAGAGCATAAATGCCTGACTTTAGATTGCCAGTTTCAATTTGGCCATCACTTTTACCTTGCTCAATCAGTCTACCCGAATTATCCCAAATATGGTATTCAAAATTCCCTTGCACTCCTTGTACCTTGACAAATTCTTGAGCAGGATTCGGATATATCTCAATGTTAAGTTGGTTGTTCTTTCCGATACTGGTAATAATCCTTTCTGCAAGTACTGCTGTTCCCAAAAGAGAAGGATCTTGCCATGCATTATCTTCAGATGCGTTCCATGACAGTTTTTTATCTCTGCCACTACCGTCGTCGTCGTCATTGATCATAAAATCAATACCAATACTTTGGTCTTTGGAAGGCGTTCCTTGTAAGGTAGTCCATGGTATGCTGGCTTCTATGATATAACCATCAGTAGTGCTAACACTGCTATAGGTAATTCCTGCAGTAGATCTTCCGGATGGTAATACACCTACTACAGCGCCATCGTTCCATCCAAAAGTATATTGAACATCGTTAGATCCATAAGTAGTTGCTTTATCGTTATTGATATCAAAGTAAAATTCTACAGCATCATCTTCATAGCTATTGGGACTGTCGTTGGTCTTTACATTGTCGGTTATAACAGCCAAGACATACACATTTGTATTGTCCCACATAATTTTAGCTGAACCACTCAAATCATTGCTGTTAGATATTGTTCCCACAAGAGTTTTTGTAGGAGTGATTGGGGTGATAAGAGGGTCATTCCACAGTTCATCCACTAATCCATCTATTGTCGGAGGAATGCTTGTATTATAAATTTTATAAGTATAAGTAACTTTAACAGTGATAGCAGCTCTCGGCCCTTCACAACCATTCAATGTTTGAGAAACATAATAAGTCACACTCCCAGGAGCTGAAGTATTTGGAACAGGTGCTGAAGCTAAAGCAGTTCCGCCAGTCTCTACGGTATACCACTTCAGACTGGTACCTGCTGCTGTCAATGCACTAGCAACATCACCAAGTTCATATGATACAGCAGCTGTTACTTTCGGAGCAGGAGTCTCACAAGGATCTCCACATGCAGGTTTATATACTTTAAAATTACCGGATACATTTAATATGGCAAGCATATACAACATACCATCATAGTATCTGTAAGTGCCGGTGGGAACTGCTATGTTCCAAAACTCCTGTACAAAAGGTGTTGAAAGAGTCGTGTTTGTTGTGGCCAGAGAGGCTACTGCATTACATGCAACGAGACCGGTTGAATGATCACCTCCGGCATTAGAGCCATTCCAGTCATAATGGTTTTTATATCCTGATCCCTGATTCTTGAAAAATGTCAAATAACGCTCAGCAATGGCAGGCTGCAGGGCATCTGCTTTGAACCAATGATAGTCCATCCCAATGTTCATAATACTTCTCCATGCATCATACATAAATCTATGACTATCAGAATTAAAAGATGTAGATTTAGGTGTTCCGTCAAAATTTGAGTAGTCTGTTGTTAAGCCAGAACTAGAGTGAGATGCATCACGAAGCAACTTTCTTGCTGCTGCTGGTGTCTGAGCCCAAAAAGCTTTATTCGATGTTGACCAACGAGCCCACAATTCCCAAAATGCAGGTAAGTTATAAGAAGGGTCCGTAAAGTCGTACGACCCCTGATTAGGTCCGAATGTTATTAACTTTGAATTTGTATTGAACAAATTATTGATGCCACCTGCACCTGTTTTGCTCTGTACTTTACTTAAAATAGATTGTGCTTCAGACTCATAATTAAATATTCCCGTGCCATTACCCCAACGATTGGCAGCAAAGAATAAAGCTGTTGCAAAATATGCTTCTCCATCTGGTGCTGGATTATTGTCTTTCGCACTCCCATCTGTATTTAGTGACCATTTAAAAAATCCATCCAAATTCCCTGAAGTATGGTGCATATAGTTTTTGGTCCATCTCCATAACTTATTAAACTCTGCTTGTTTGTTGAGCTGTACACAAATCATCAATCCGTAAGACATCCCTTCAGAACGAACATCATTATTGGCTACATCCAGAATATAAGCCTGGTCCTGACCTACTTCATAATATAATTTCTGATTGGCACTTCCGTAAAATATTTGCTGAAAGGCATTGTTGATCTTGGTATTGATTTCTGTGTCACTTTTGTTCAAAAGTTCTTTGAACATATTTCTGTATACTCCTGTGAAATAAGCACCTTCTCCCGTTTCGTTGCATCCTCCTCCTGTAGAACCTTCCGTAACATTTACAGTAATTGCAGCTCTTGGACCTTCGCAGTTGTTCAAAGTCTGTGATACATAGTATATTTTAGTACCTGTCGTAGCAGTACTTGGAACCGGTGCGGTAGTTGAAGCTGTTCCTCCGGCAGATTCAGTATACCATTTTAAAGAAGTACCTGTTGCAGTTAATGCAGATGCAGTAGCGCCTTTTGCATAAGTTATCGGAGATACAACTGTCGGTGCAACTGTGGCACAAGTTGAAGTAGAAGTTTTATTTGCAAGAGCATAAGTACCTTTGTCCGGAACTACATCAAACTCTATATACTTGACATTATTTACTGTCACAATAGTAGATGTTTGCAAGGTGTTTCCTAAATATACTTTTGCTTCTGTCCAACCGCTTGGTAATTGACGGCGCACGGTAACCGCTGCGTCATAAATAGAATTATCAAGATTATCTGTTGCAGTTAATCTCAATGAATCATTATTTACAGCAGTTTCAGAGATATTCAGAGCGTTACGTTCTTTAATATATTTTACAACATTCGAGAATGTTCCCACCCAGTAATCCGCAGAATTACTGTTTACATAAGATAAATGGCTGGAAAGTACGCTGGATGCTATAGGAGAATATCCTCCATCATTATCAATACCGTGAAAAAGTAAAACGCACCAGCCATTAGAATTTTTAGCATTGTTGATTCTGTTGTTCAAATCATTAGCAGTATTAACACCTGTATTTCCGCATATGATAGAGCTAAGATTATAAAAGTCTGTAGGTGAACTTGAATTAATCTGACCGCTACAGGTTCTACCAGCTATGAAGTACTTTTGTAAAGTAGATACATCTCCTGTATTACAATTTGGATACGCTATTGTTAAACATTTCCCATTTGGTACATTGGAATTAATAGTGTTTTGAGAGTTTCGATATTCTGTCTCCTGTTGAGATATGCCTATAGAATTCAATGTAGCATGCGAAACAGTATGACTAGCAATTTCATGACCATTACCGGCAGCGGTATTTAACTGAGACCAGTTTGGTCCCCAATTGGTCACCACAAACATGGTTGTTTTAAAATTATACTGATTAAAAAGAGGAATAGCTACCGGCAGCTGATTGGAAGTATTATCATCCCAAGTATATGTCACTGCTGCTGTTTTGAACTTATACCACCTGCCAACCTGGTAGGTTGATGGAATTTGTGCCATACCTTCAATGCTTATGCAAAACATTAATAATAAACTGGCCAGTTTTGAAACAGCTAAAATCTTTTTGGAGAATAAGCGCATCTTCTTTAGAATATTTGATTGATAGTAAATGTGTTTTATAATTTTCAGATTTAAAATCAGCTTTTAAATCAGCTTTTAAATCAACTTCCTGCTATATTTAATTATTCATAATCAAATCATGAACTAAAAATCAGCATTCATTTCAGGATAGATTGAATTAAGACAGCTACACACTGAAAATAAAAAGGTAAACCAAAATCTTTTTAAAAAAGTAAATACCAGTTATTCTGGACATAAAGGAAGTCAAAAAGCAAATGTTTAAATGTGTAAGGTTATTATTAAAAACTCTCACATTCATTTCTCAAACTGAAATGTTTAAAATCAGCTAAATAAATTGTTATAATTAATCTCGTAAAGGTCAAAATGAGATTAATCATAACTTCACTTTCTAAGAAAAATGATGGTTCATAGGAACAAGAATAGCTCAAATAATTAACCTACATATCTAAACAAAAGATACAAGACTTCGATGTTCCCCAATAATTAAGCCCTATTATTGATATAAATTATCCAACTACAGCTTTACTACATTACCTTTTCTGCAGGTCTAATATAGTCTTTAAGCGATTTCTGCTTTCTTTATAATTGCTAAGATGTTCGTTTTTAAGGCTATTGAAAAAATCCATCTGTTCCGGTGCGTGATTTTCTCTTTTACCAGTTTTAACATTAACATAAAAATATTTTGTCCAAAGAAGACTCTTAAACTGACTTTCATCTTCACTCATCATGAGCCCTTCAACAAGTAGTGAAGAATTGTCTACTTCAATAACCGAAGTTTGAATTTTCACTTTTTCATTATACAAAGATGGCTTGATGTAGTAGATCTCGTGATTGGTAACCACCCAGCAATAACCGGCAGCTATAAAGTCACTCAACTTTAAATTATAATACTGATCCAGGTGGTCTTCCCGTGCATTAATGATGTAATCAATGTAACGGCTATTGTTCAAATGTCCCATTGGATCGCAATCCTGGAAACGGACGGTATAAACGGAGCTAGGTTCTTTTATCATATCAAATAGACCATTCGGTCTTTTTTAGGTTAAAATAATTAAGCTTTTAAAGTAATTGTAATATATGATTTCAGTTCATCAAGCAATCTATTAAGTTTCAAAGGGTCTCCAGTAGCTTTGGAAAGCATAATAGCACCTTCTATCCGACTATAGAGAATATCGGCAGCAAGATTTGCCTGAACAGATTGTTTTATCTGTTCGTATTTTTGTCCTTTTTCAATAATCTGAACAAGGCTTAATAGCATTTGTTTAGAAGCTTTATTGAGAAGAAGCTTTAATCCAGGCAAGCTCTCATCGGCAAAACTGCTATAATTGAGAATCGGACATCCGCCTTCTATGGGTGAATATAAAGTATAATTGTAATAATAATCGGTGATGGCAAATAATTTATCAATGGCATTATCACAGGCCTTTATTCGCAAAACCAGTTCATTCATTACTTTCGCAAAAGAATATTCAAAAGCAGCTTCTATGATTTCTTCTTTACTTTTAAAATGACCGTATACCCCTCCTTTCGCCAAGCCGGTCAATTCCAGTATATCACTCATGGAAGTACCATGATATCCCTTCTTATTAAAAGCATGAGCAGCTCTTTCAATAATTAACGCCTTTGTCTTTTCAGCTTTTGATTCCACCGTACAAAAATAAGACTGATCGGTCTAAAAACCAAAAAAGTAACATAAAATTAACAAACAATTAAAAGTCAAAACTATATGCAATAACATTAGGTAATTCTATACAAATCTGATGAATATCACTTTTTTTACTAATTAAGCTCATTTTTAATAGCCCCTCATAATCTGACTTTTACATTATAAAATTTAAAAAAATGAAAACAATCCTCCTTCCGACTAACTTTTCAAAAGCCTCTCAGAAAGCATTGGAATTTGCCATAGAAATAGCAAAAAAAGCTGATGCAAAAATCATTGTTGCACATGCCTATACGCTCACTTCTATTAATGATGAGCCTTTTCCTGTAGTATTTGACAATGTGTTGGAAGAAACCAAGGAATATTTAAAATCGCAGCTTGATTCTGTATGTGCATATATATCATCTTTTAAAACTGACTCGGGCAAGACAATAAATGCACAATACATCCTTCAATACAATATTCCGGAAGAGGAAATAAAAGAGCTTGCAGTCAGCCACCATGTTGATCTCATTGTTATGGGAACAAACAATCCAGCAGGACTTCAGAATATATTAGGCAGCACAGTTCAGAATATCATAGGTAATACCAATGTGCCAATACTTGTAATTCATGAAGACACTCCTGTCAAACCTTTCAGCAAAATAGACTTTGCTATAGAAGAGCTATCCGAAAAAATTTATTCTGTAAAAAACATCATTGAGCTGGCTGATTTATATAATGCTGAAATAACACTGTTACATATAGAACACTATGCCAGATCCTTTCAGGAATATGAAAAAATCAGTGAATCCGAAACAGTATCTAAGGTCTTAAATTCAGTAAAAAAAGTAACAAACTATGATCATATTAAATATAAAACTGTCCTGTCCGATATAGTTGAAGAAGGCTTATACAAAAGTGTAAATGAAGACAAAGCAGATTTACTGGCACTTATTTATAATGAAAGGAACTGGTTAGACGAATTATTTCATAAAAGTGTAATCAAAAGTGTTTTAAAAAAATTCAACATTCCTGTTCTGATTTTACATTCAAAGAACCTCCATCAGTGAAACTGGCGAGATATTCATGCCTGATAAAATGGGGTAAGTGTATGTGCTGAAGTGTATAGAGATTGCAAAAACTAAAATCCATACTATTCTGTAATGTAAGATATGCAGGAGTTAGATTTGTAACTAAGATAAAAGTTGGAGATCCAGGCAAACATTTTTCCAGATATATTACTTTCTAACCAGAGCTGACTGTATGGTTTTATCAGTAAAAAGGAAAAACAAGAATATTCTAATCAGAAATGTTGTGCTTGCCACTAACATTCAAGATGATTCTCCTGAATTCATAAGTAAACTAAAAGCATCACAGGAAATATTTGATTTTAAAATTCATTTATTATATATTAATCCCTTGATCAGTTATGAATCAGATCATAATATAATCCAAAGCAGGTTAAGAGATTATATCAACCGGTTTCAGTTGAAAAATTGTGAAAGTATTTTCGAGAAGATTTAACAGAATATAATGGAATTGTAAAGTATGCAGAAGATATCCATGCAGATATAAAGCCTTATCTAGTCATCAGCATAAGGGCCTCCATTGGCTCGGTGGAATTTTCTGGCTTACATTTAAAGCAAATTAATTGATTTCAAGTAATATTCATTTTAGTTTATAAAACATATAATAAAAAACAATAACAAGTCAATAACAGCATGAAATTAGCAATCTACAGCACCAAACCTTACGAAAGAAAATATCTTGAAAGCGCCAATAAGGGGAAACATGAGTTATGTTTTTTTGAAGAGGCACTATCTTCAGAAACAGTCTATAGAGCAAATGGGTGTGATGCAATTTCAATTTTCACCAATGATGACGCATCGGCAGAAGTGCTGGAAATTATAAAAAAACTTAACATCCGTTCTATTGCTGTTCGTGCAGCTGGATATGACAATGTAGATCTCAAAAAAGCCACAGAACTCTCCTTCAAAGTCGCCAATGTTCCTGACTACTCCCCTTATTCAATAGCCGAACACACAGCAATGCTGATCCTTGCATTAAACAGGAAAGTAGTTCAGGCAGACCACAAAGTTAAAGATTACAATTTTCTGCTTGATGAACTTATTGGTTTTGACCTTAATGGCAGAACAGTCGGTATTATTGGTGTAGGAAAAATTGGGGGGATATTAGCAAAGATAATGAATGGATTCGGTTGCAAAGTGTTGGGGTTTGACATTAAAGAAAACAAAGATTACACTGAGAAATATAACCTTCAATATGTATCCCTTGATGAGATGTATCAAAAGGCTGATATTATTTCTTTACACGCTCCTCTTAATGAGCATACAAAATTTATGATAAACAAAGAAAGTATCAGTAAAATGAAAGATAGAGTGATGATTGTGAATACAGGAAGAGGAGGTCTGATCAATACAATTGATGCTATTGATGCTCTTAAGTCAGGGAAAATAGGCTATTTGGGGCTGGATGTTTATGAGAAAGAAAAAGGTTTATTCTTCTATAACCATTCAGCAGATATTATGAAAGACGATGTATTTGCAAGATTGCTGACATTCAAAAATGTAATAATAACCGGTCACCAGGCATTTCTGACTGATAATGCTTTAAAAAATATTTCAGATACAACTATCTACAACATTGATTGCTGGCAATCTGGAAACAAATCAAAAAATGAACTTTGTTAAATATATTTTTAACCTTAGAATAAAAAGAGAAGTTGACATTAAACGAACAGGACAAAAATCCGTTGGATAACGAATCCCGCCTGAGGGCTATTATAGAAACAGCAATTGATGGCATTATTACAATAGATCAAAGAGGGATTATTGAAACGATAAACCCTGCCGCCGCTAAAATTTTTGAATATGCTCCTCATGAGGTTATTGGTCAGAATATTAAAATTCTAATGCCTGAACCTGATAAAAGCAAACATGATGAATACATTGAAAACTACCAGCGCACAGGTGAAAAAAAGATAATCGGAATTGGTCGTGAAGTACTTGGGAAAAAAAAGAGTGGGACCGTATTCCCTTTCCGTCTCAGCGTAAGTGAGGTTTTCCTTCAGAATAAAATCATTTATACTGGAGTCATACATGATATTACAAAGCTTAAGGAAGCTGAAAATGCATATAAAAAGCTAAATATCGAACTGGAAGAACGTGTTCAACAAAGGACATCAGAGCTTTTTGACGCAATTAAACAACTTAAAGAAACAAATAATAAGCAAAGGCAAGCAGAAGCTGAGGTAAGAAAAGCACTTGAGAAAGAAAAGGAGCTCAACGAGCTTAAATCAAGATTTGTAACCATTGCTTCTCATGAATTCAGAACTCCACTTAGCACTATCCTTTCTTCCGTTTCTCTTATTTCCAAATACAATGAAATGGGAGAAAAAGAAAAAATAGATAAGCATATCCTGAGAATAAAATCCTCTGTTTCAAACCTGACGGGAATACTGAATGATTTTTTATCTTTAAGTAAGCTGGAAGAAGGTATTATTTCAAACAATCCATCACAGTTCAACTTACATTCCCTTGCCATTGAAATTAATGACGAACTAACCCCTGCATTAAAGAATAATCAAACTATTTTATGCAGGCATAATGGTCTGGAGGATGTTTATCTTGATAAAAATATATTAAAAAATATTCTGTTAAACTTATTATCTAATGCTTCTAAATATTCTGACGAAGGCACTATTATTATCGAAATATCTGTAAGTCAGAAAGAAATAAATATAACAGTCAAAGATGAAGGCATTGGAATACCGGAAAGTGATATTCCGTTCTTGTTCACCAGATTTTTCAGAGCACATAATGCAGGAAATATCCAAGGTACAGGACTTGGGCTTAATATCGTAAAACGTTATGTAGAATTGTTGGAAGGAAATATCTCAGTAGAAAGTAGGCTTGGTATAGGTACGACTTTTAAAGTTAATATACCAGTTCTGAATAGATAGGCTTTTTTTATAATTACTTAGTATGAAAAAAATTTTACTGATAGAAGATAACCAGGAAGTAAGAGAGAATACTGCAGAGATTCTTGAGTTATCAAATTACAAAGTAGTTACAGCAGAAAATGGTAAGATTGGTGTTGAATTAGCCAAAATAGAAAATCCGGATCTAATCATCTGCGATGTAATGATGCCAGAACTTGATGGCTTCGGGGTATTGCATGTATTGAGTAAAAATTCAGCAACAGCCAGTATTCCATTCATATTCCTCACGGCGAAAGCAGAAAAAGATGATATGCGCAAAGGAATGAAACTTGGCGCAGATGACTATCTGACAAAGCCTTTTGATGATGTGGAACTTTTGGATGCAGTTGAAACAAGGCTAAAGAAAAATGACCTTATTAAGGAGGAATTTAAGAAAACGACTGAAGGGCTGGACGAATTTATCAGCAAAGTAAGAGGAATAAAAGAATTGGAAAACCTATCCCATAATGATCAGAGAATTATTTCCGTTCCTAAAAAACATTCCATATTTTCTCAAGGCAGCTACCCCAACTTTTTATATTTTGTAAGTAGTGGCAAAATAAAGACGTCCAGATCTGATAAACTGGGAAATGAATTTATCACAGGCTTGTATAAAGAAGGAGATTTCTTTGGTTATACCGATTTACTGGAAAACTCAGTATATACAGAAAGTGCCGTAGCGTTGGAGGATTCAAAGATCTGCTCTATATTGAAAGAAGATTTTTTTGCTTTGCTATATAACAACAGAGACGTTGCCAACAAATTTATAAAACTACTTTCTGATAATGTAATTGAGAAAGAGGAAAGACTTCTTAAACTTGCTTATGGTTCAGTTAGAAAAAGGGTTGCAGAAGCCTTGCTGATGCTACAGAAAAAATATCAAAGTACCGATAGTAAGGAATTTACTATGGCCATATCCAGAGATGATTTATCCGGTATTGTAGGAGCATCCAAAGAAACTGTAATACGTACCCTCACTGATTTCAAAGAGGAAGGCTTTATTCAGATTGCAGGCAGTAGAATAACTATTGTTAACTCAGATAAATTATCCAAACTGAAGCATTAAAAACTACTTTTCAACAAGTAAAGATTTAATAAAACGTGGCTATGAAACACACACAGCCGCGTTTTTATTTTATTTTTTTTAACACCTGAAATAAACATTAAAAGTAGACCCCACACCTACTTTACTTTTAACTTCAATTTTTCCTCCATTATTATCCAAAATCCTTTTTACTATAGACATCCCAACTCCTGAGCCTTCAACATGATTATGCAATCGTTTGTACATATTAAAGATTTCTGATATTTCATTTTCCTTTATTCCCATTCCATTATCAGTCACCTGTAAAACAATATAATCTTTTATCTTCTTGGTTGAAATATTTATCATTGGAGGTCTTTGGGGATCTCTATATTTTATTGCATTAGACAGCAGGTTAAATAAAATACTTCTTAAATTCTTAAGAGAAAAACTTATCTCTGGAGCAGCCTTAAAATCTTCGGTAATTAAGGCTCCGGAACTTTGTACCTGATCTTTAATCGTTAATTTAATTTCCTCCATTACGTCTTTAAAAGCTACTTTTTCTGTTCCTGTTTCAATCTCTCCCTGTGCCTTTCCAATGTATCCAAGTTCACTCAATACATCCTTAAACTTATCAATAGATTCATCCATCATCTCTGTTATCTCATTAGCTTTTGATTGAGTTTCCGGAACCTGTCCTTTCAACAAATTAAAAAGAGCTTCTATATTTTTAATAGGTGCTTTCAAGTCATGAGAAGCTGTATATACAAAATTATCAAGGTCTTTATTTATTTTATCCAGCTGCTTATTCTTCATTTCCAACTCCTGATTCTTCTCAAACAATTCTTTGGTCCTTTCATTTATTTTTATCTCCAACTGACTATTCAAGGTTGTTAGTTGCATTTCCTTATTGGTAAGGTCTGCAATTACCTCACTGATTTTTTGAACTGCTGGTCTGAAAATAAATAAACCTTCAAGTACCAATACCAAAAAAGTAATGACAAACAAAATCATTTCTATCTTTTTCAGAAATAATACTTTTAGTCGTGCTTCCTTTTCAAATTCCTTCACAATCGAATCCATAAGGTACAGGTAAGAAGTCTCATTCAAAAGTATCGTTTCTATATCCTCATGGATCAGATTCGAATTCCATTGTCGGTTTGTCACAACTGAAGAGATATTTCTTGCTTTGTTGTACATTTCATTAAAATAGGTATCTGCTTCCTCAAATAATAATTCAACCGCATGATTTGTATTTACAGGAAGATTTACTGATGTATCACCCCATCTCAGTCCTTGGTGAAACTTGCTCCATATAGCTAAAGCAGCTCTGAGCTTTTGGGCTGTTTCAGCCCTATATAATGAATCCGGACTCCGTTCTATTGACAGACATAACTTACAAATCTTCTGACTTAACATTCTTTGTCGGCCAGACATATTCACAATGTATGAATCTTTTGTCTGATTAGATAATGCTCTTTGAATTAGGATTTGTCCAAGAAGGATTAAAAATGCTAATGCAGATAATGCAAGAATATATAACTTCGTAAGTTTCCTTGAAGAATCATGAGGTATTCTATTATGACCAACAGCCTTTTCCATGAATAATGGAATAAAATAAGTCCGGAAAAATTATAAAAAAACAGCTATAAGATTAAATTACTAATGTTAATCATCAATTTCCCATTCCTCTTTAAATTTTTCAAAAAGGTTAGGGTTAATCCGCCTAAATTCATTAATATTTTCTTCATCCCATTCCTTGCCATCAGGATTGGTTTTAAAAGTCCTTGCAATCTCCGGCATTTCCTCATCCGTAAGTTCTTCGTATGCTTCAGCAAATAGGTAGTTATACTCTTCCCCGGCTTCACTCTCTTTAAGTGCCTCCTGTGACATTAAGGAAAGAGAATCAGAATTTTCAAGAGCAGCATAATATATTTCCTTTCCCCTTCCAATCAACCACGCTCTGAAATCAATAAATCCATCATCTGAACATCCCCCTTGAATTGTATATGCCGCTGCCCACAAATCCCATTTATAAGCCTGATCCATTAAATCCAAAAATATTTCCTGAGCTTTTACTATTTCGTCTTTATTCAAATGCTGCAATTCCTCTCGAAGATTGTCTAGTTGCAAATAGATATCTTCATTTGTATTTTTTTTCGATTGCTCAATTATGTCCCAAAATTTTACGATATCCATAGTATTAAAATATAATTAAAAATACACCATGTTGCAATTCACTAAATCAATGAATTTATATTGTACCTAAAAATATAAGTAGACTTAAATAAACGGAAAATGTTTAAAGATTAAATAATATTTATATCAAACCAAAATCTGCCAGAGGTATATTTCTAAAAGGCTATAAAAAAATAATCCCGGAGGATATACGGGGAGTATATTGATCTCCGGGATCTTTCAACCAGCTATGGAAGTCCAAAAGTAGATAATATTTTTATATGATGCCAAACTTTTAGATTAAAAACAAAATAATCAAGACTAATATACTATTTACATGTACCAACATCTTTCTATACCGATATTTCCGAATTAATCTTCAATGCATTTTTTATTGGACTTGTTACCAATAAAAAGTATATTACTGCTTAACAAGCAACAATAAACTAATGGGAAGTTTAAATTAATATAACTAATTTTTACTCATCTCGTTGCATTTAAAAAACTTCAAATAATTCTCATACTAAACATAAAGATTTGATTTTGCTTTATTAAATAGGATTGAATTAAAGAATCACGATTCGAATTTCTGGCTATTTTCATAAAAAACATAACTCACTTAAATGAGAATTATAAAATTAACATTTCTATTTTTATTATACTGTTTATCAGCATTTTCTCAAAAAAAATCACTTATAGGAGATTGGTATTTTATTAACAGAAATGGCATCATCCAGACGAGTATTACTAAAGATTCAATAATTTCAAGACAGTTATTCTTTGACCTATATCCCAAAGATTTACCAGCGGATAAGTATAAATATGAAAAAATCGCTTACAAAAAGAAACGGGTATATGTCATATCAAAAAGCAAGAAGGGGAATGAATTGGTGCATGCTTCTACCCTTCTGAATTTTGTTCCCGGCAAAAGTTTTCATATGGCGTGGAATGGAAATGATACTGCTATGAAAGGAAATAAATCCCTTATCAGAACACTCGAAAAGGATACAGCTCTTAAGTTCGGTTATGCTTTCTTTTCCAAAAGTGAAATTGAAAGAATTCAGAAACTGAAAGAGGTTGAAACAATGAGTAAACATGAGTTTGCGGAATATTGCAGAATATTCGTAAATCTTCACAATCGGACCATTTCAGAATTTGATAAATATGATCATGGTTATGCAGGAATTACTTATATTTTTCAAATAACTGCACAATCTTTACTTCTGGCTGGCTATAATCCAATTGAGTCTGAAGGAAAACTGGAAAAAATTTATATCAAATATGCTTCTGATCCGGAATTGAAAGAAATCCTTAACAGTCTTCGAATGCAATAGAGAAAATATCATAACTTTTTAAGCAGACATTTGAGGATCGGAAATATTCATTGGTGTTGTACATTTTTATTAAAAAAATTTTTAAACAATTTTCAAAAAATTATATTTAACCTTCGATTGAATCTAATGGAAAAGAAAGGATCATTCACCTGATCAGGTTTTACTATTGGATTTATTTAATTAATAACTTTAACTAACCAACTAACTAGTTACAATGAAAAAACAATTATTATCAATTGCCTTTTTACTGGCATCACTTACTTCTTTTGCTCAATTGGAACAAGGTAATTTTCTTGTAGGAGGCCGTATCGGAATATCATCAGCTAGACCCAACACTGTAAATGGAGGAACTACTGTAGATGGTGTAAAAACTACTTCTTATTTCGTAACTCCTGCAATAGGATATTTCATAGCAGAAAATTTTGCATTAGGATTAAATATCGGTTTCGGAGGATATACAGAAAAAACCCCGGCAAATGGTACTACTCCGGAATTGAAAGACAAAAATCCTTATTTCTTAGTTGGCCCTTTCGGAAGATATTATAAAAAATTTGGAGATAACTTCGCCATTTTTGGTCAGGCAGCTATTGATTTCAGATTTGGTAAAAATAAAAATGAATCATATAATAGTTTCTTTAATAGAGTTGAAACTACCGAGAATAAGACAAGTTATTTTAGTCCAAATATAAGACCGGGTATAGTATTCTTCCCTTATTCAAAAGTAGGCATTGAACTACTTGTTGGAAGAATCGGATATACCCACTCAGTCATAAAATATGATGGTTATAAAAGCAAGAATAATAATGTAGACTTTAACTTTGACCTTGCAAATGTTCAATTAGGTGTGTTTTTATACCTGTAATCTAAATTTTATTGATTAAAAAAAGGCCATTTGAATAGTCAAATGGCCTTTTTTTTAATTGAATTCCTGAAATGCACTTATTTTTTGAAAATCTATTTTAGTAAATCGAGGCATAAAATAAAAAACTCAATAAACAACCTCCTATTAATTCAAAAAGCCTCAACAACTTTTAAAACTCCTCCACCTCAATGTCCTTATTCAAAACCCCAACCTTAATTTCTCCTTTCATATTATTAACAGGGTTTTTATCATCTTTTTCAAACTTAATCTGCAAGATATAGGGTATCACTGCATACATCAATGGATCCTTGCCATGAGACCTTCTCAGTTCTTTTATATTTCCTGCTTGATCCAAAGTAAAATAAAATGCACCTATTCCATCTATATCTTTAATTGCATCAAGAGAGGGTAAATTAGTGACTTTCCAACCCGGAATACTAACCTCGAATCCCTGCTTTTCAATCTCTGTTTTTCTGTTAGAATATTGATACTCTCTCTTAACTATCTGATCATTACTTGCATATGTATATTTAACAGAGTAATCAAGCTGGCCATTTTTCTTATAACTTTCTTTTTTAATTAACTGTCCCTTGTTATTGTAAAAATATCTATCTGTGAGAAAAATCTCAGAATTAGCAAAATGATAGGTAGTTCTTGCTCTCCTTCCAAGGCTGTCATAAGTATGTCTCTCAATATTCAATCCGAAATCAAGAATTTTTTTATCCTTGTCATAACTTCTGACTTCAATTAGTTGTCTGCCAGCATAAGTATATTTAACCACAGCTTTTTCCAGGTTTCCAACTCCTCTCAACTTTCCTCTTTTATCAAAATTGAATTCATCTGTGAGCTGATTGTTTTTATATTTGAATCTTTTAACTGCAGGTTTATTAGCAAGATCAAGATAAGAACCATCAACATAATGATTACTGATCTCCGAAATTAAACCTTCCTCGTTATATTTATATAAAGTATATGAAGGATATTCCAGATTATCAGAAGTGGTATCTGGCTTTATCATCTGTCCATCTTTATTAAAATAAGATTTCTTTACCAACTTTCCCTTCCGATCATATTCATATTTAATAGTCGCTATCCCGCTCAGGTCATTCTCTAACTTACCATAAAAGTTAACTCTGTTTTTTTGAATTAATCTGTCTTTTTTATCTTTTAGTTCAGTCTTGATTGTTTGGGAATTACCTGAAATAGTAATTAATACTAGCAGAATGATGGGAACCAACTTTTTATAATCCATTGCTAACTCTAATTATTAAATAGAAAAATATTTAACAGATTGACTTTTGACTTATATTTAAGATGCTAAAATTAATAAAATAAATCCAATTTTAAATAGGTTTATTTCATTTTAAGCATAAAGCCTGGTATGTATTTTCCCTGATAGGAATCACACAAATCCAAAAACAAACTCCTGTATAACAACATATTACCATTGTATTTATTTTATAAAGGAACAAAATGGTAAAAAACAAAAAATCAGTGGATTACCCATCCCTTTTTAAATTACCTCTTTAATGCAAATTCCTTTTTCTCCGTAAGTTTATTCCCTTAATACCTTTTTCTGTTATCACTCTGCCTTGCTCATTTACTTTTAGAATTCAAGACTTCAATAATGCCAGCAAATGCCATTGAGAAGTAAATGTATCTTTTTCAACATGAACACCAGAACTTCCATTACAAGCATTACACCAATCACAATAAGATGAACTATCAGAACTATGTAGCAGTATCAAATCTTACCCAGAACAGAATGCTTTAACCCTCCTGTTGAAATTAAACTAAATAACGGACCTTTCCCGTGGTCAAGATCTGCAATGAATAATAAGGCAACTAGCCTTGCACCTACAGGCGGCAAAAGACCTATTTTTCTTACAAGAACCGCCTTCTTCTGACTCTGAAGACCATTGGCAAGTAAGTAGTTAATATAAGCATTCGGTAAGACTAATATTATAAAGGACGATAAAAGCTCTGCTACAACTTTTTGCTCCCCCAAAAACCAGAATAAATAAAAAAAATGATCAAGTAGTTTTTCATTGTATTTCTGTAGCATTGCTATGACTATTAGATCATTTTAATGAGCTAACAAAATGCTAGACACATTTCAAACTACGACATGACTGTAAAAGAATGATTTCCACAACTGAAAAATAAAATCTATCATGGATGAAAATGGGCAGAATTTTAAAAATTAACACAAAAAGTTTAAATCGAGAAGTCCAAGGATTCCAACAACAAGTGATGCAACTCCAATTACAGTTGTAAATGGTAAAAGAGATCTGGAAAGCTTGGTCAATGATTCTCCAATCCCTGGAATACCGGTAAGCGTATCGGTTAAAAGGACAAGACCAGCCAAAATTCCTGTTAAATCATATAAAGAACATCCAGGTCGAAACAAAAAAATCAATCCTAAAATAAGACATACAAACCCAATAATCACTTTGAATCCTGTAAGCCAATTACTAAGCTTTAAAATACTTTCGGCAATACTTTTAACTTTCATCAAAGTAGAGGTTGCCAATATTATTCCAGCAGCAATATTAGATAGATCGAATATAGTATCCATTTAGTCAAATAAATCAGACCACGAATATCTTTTGAAATTACTTAAGTTGCAAATAAGTAAATTTGGTATCCATATTCATAAAGAGACTGTATGATAACAAATTACTATTTTCACACAGGAAATGTATCGAAAATTCAGTTTAAATAATTGAAATAAAACCAACTATAACATATTGTCTTTCGTACATAATCTAATTGTTTGAAACACAACTCTATGAAAAAAAACATTCGTTCCTTATTCTTTTTGACGTTACTCTCTTTTTCAGTCCTTTCAGGATGTAAAAAAGATGAAACCGATCCTCAGACGACCTCCGTCCCTACTAATCTGAAACAAAACGATAATACAGGCTCAACTGAAGTTGACGAAGCTATTTCTAATGTAAATGATGTAATCAGCAATCAAATCGGAGGTGGAGCACAAAATGCAAGAATTGCTGCATATGATTTGCCATGCGGTGTAGTTAAATTTGATTCTACAGAATCTTCAGGTAAAAAAACTTATTCATTAAAATTCGGAGACCAGAATAAATGCGGTTACAAAAAGAAAAGCGGAGATGTTTCATTTAAACTGGAAAGCGGCTCTCATTTTAATGAGATGCATGCAAGGTTCACTATTACATTTTATAATTACACAGTAGAATCTAATGCTACAGGCCAGAGTGTTACTATAAACGGAACAATAACGGTAACCAACCTTACCGGAGGTTATGTTTGGCAAGTGATAATACCTTCTGATAACACACTACATAAAGATGCTGTAACCCATAGTGTAAGAGGTAAATTCATGGTAACTCATGCTAATGGAGCTGTGCGTGAAAGAAACTACTTTCAGAAAAGAACCTGGTCTTCTACTTCTGGTTGGGCTGGCTTAAGGTTAACAATTGCAGGAGATACAACAACAACACTAGGGGTGAATTCATATTCCAATGTATATGAAACAGGAAAAACTCTAGATGGAAATTTTGATTATGTATCAAATCTTGGAGAAAACTTTCTTTGGTCAAACTGCGGTACCACGTGGGCAGGACCATATGTACTTGTGAAAGGAAAAGCCAGAGCGAATGTTAATATTCCTGCTATTACTCCTGCATATTTCGATGTAGAGGCAGGTTATAAATATAACACATCAAATATGACAGCTACCTCAACTACAGATGCCAATCTTTGTGAGGCAAATGCCTATAAAATTTCCATTGAATTTGGCTCATATCTAAAGTCAGAACAATATCAATTATATTAACTAACTATAGCTAATTATCGAAAGGGCCTTCCAGTCACAGGAAGGCCCTTTTATTTTTCAGCCACAACATATTTATATTGCAAACTTTTAAGGTAAAGTAACGTACCTTATGAAAACCGGTTTTGATAAACCATTTATGAAAAAGTCAAATTACTTCAGTTTCTTATATTTACTTTTCTTTCTTCCAAGTATGTTTTCATGTACAAAAGAAGAAACAGGACCAGCAAAGTCAATACCCTCTCAGCTTAAACAAGATGACCGATCTGCATCTGACGAGACTAATCAGATAATATTGGATATAACAGATTTTATTGGCTATAAGATAGGGAAAAATGAGAGTTCATATATATTGCCCTGCGGTATTCTTAGAGTTGATTCGGCAACCGTTAACAGTAATAATAAAAAAATCTATAATCTCTTTTATGATGATAAAATTATCTGCAATAAAAAGGTAAAAAAAGGATATGTTTCAATTCAACTGAAAAAAGGAAATAGTTATGGAGAAAAGGATGCTGAATGTAGCGTTACATTTAAGGATTTCAATGTAAAAATTACAAACACAGAACAAACAATCTCTATAAACGGAACTGTAACACTCACGAATGTTTCTGGAGGCTATTACTGGCAAACAGCTCAACCTATCGGAACAGCCTTATATAAAGACTCTGCCCAAACCACTCTTACAGGAAAACTTTCAATCAAACATACTAGCGGAGAAGTAAGAGAGAAAAGTTACTTTCAAAAAAGGACCTGGAAATCTACTGGTGGCTGGATTGGAATGTCTATGAGGTTGTCAGGAATATCTGAGCCTGTATTCAAAGGTTCTTCTGTTAAAAACGTAATTGAATCAAGTAAAACCCTAATAGGATACAACGATTATATAATCTTCATGAAAGAGGATTACTTATGGAAAAGTTATGGTGATACAAAAGCCGGTCCCTATATACTTGTGAGCGGTCATTCATGTATTAAAACGGATATAAAGCTTGCCCTGAACACAGGTCCTGAGACAATAGATATTGAAGCAGGATACAGATATACAGGAAGTGATATCCCCACTCCTAAAAGGGTAAAAAACTCCAGTTCAAATGCTTTTAAAATCTACTACCCTCTGAGTGAAAATATTGATGAGGTAATTTACCAGTATTATTAATACTTAATAGAAAAGCTCCTTTTGTTGGGAGCTTTTTTATTTTTACATCTTTGTTAATCCTTTTTTAAATGAATCATTTCTATTTTCTGTTTATCATATAGACAGCAAATATTCCAAGAAGTCCCCCAATGATGGTATGAATTTCCGGAACTTCCTTTAAAAAAATCCAGGATCCTAAAGCGGCAGAAAACGGAACCAGGAAAATAAATGTGCTGGCTTTGCCTGCACCTAATCTAGAAGTAGCAACAAAGAAAAACGTTGTAGCCAGAGCAGTTGTGATAGTAGCACTGAAAAAAAGATTTATCCAGAAAACAAGATCAATCCTGTTAAACACTTCAATACTTTCCTGATAGTCAGAAATCAAAGCTATGATAACAGTGCATATACCATACATCCAAAGACTAAAAGCTATCGGCGAACCATAACGTCCTGATCTTGCTGTAAATAGGCTTAAGAAGGCCCATGTAAAAGTAGCCATAACAAAATAACTATTCCCGGCATTCCAGATTTTATGCCAGTTATTCCAAACCTGAAGCAAGAAAGCTCCTGCAACCAGACCAATTGCAAGTCCGATTACTTCATATTTCCCAGGTTTCCTTTTGGCATAAACAAGCATTATACCATATGAAATGATCGGGTTTAATGTAGTAACCAATACTCCCCCTGCTCCTGCCTTTCCAAGAGAAAGACCTTTAAAAAACAAGTATGTATAAAGAGCTATTAATAAGGCAGCACAAATAAGATCTGGCAAACCCTTTTTGAGAATTCTAAGCTTCTCTCCGGTAAACCCAACTATTATAAATAATGAAATAAATGTTACAAAGAACCGGTAAAGCGTTATATTCAGTGCATTTCCATAACTGACCATAATCTTTCCCGATGTCCAGCTTACCCCCCAGCAAAACATACTAATAACTAAGCCAACCAGGAACAGATTCTCATTTTTGTGATTTTTTATTGACATTCTAAAACTTCAATTTTAAACTATATAAAATCAAAGTTAAAGGAATTCCTAATTGAGTTTTTATTAAGAGGTAAAAAAAAGCCCCCGACATGTCGGGGGCTTTATAATCATTTACTTACAACACTTATCTTTTTTCTTTTTTTTGCCTTCATGTTTGCAGCAAGCTTCAGATTTTTCTTTGCAGCATTTTACATCACCCTTAGTACAAACCCCGTCTTTACAGCAAGATCCGTCTTTGCAGGCTTCTGCAGTTGCGCAGCAAGCCTTACTTTCTGCCTTTTTGCAGCATTCCTTTTCTTTCTTGCAACATTCCATTTTCTTTTTACAACATTCAGGTTTATCATCAGTGAGAGTGCTTGCTAATGATTGATTGGCAAAAGAAAGGAAGAAACCTATAAGTGCAATTAAAATATGATTTTTCATCTTGATTTTAAATTTAAAGTATTTAATTGATTTTTTTATTAAAAGTTGCTTGTAAAGCAAAAATCCGCATTGTAAATAAAATCTGAACAATACCTAACCAGTATCAGAAGATATCCTATTCATTAAGTAGCAATAAGCAATACTTAATTATGCGTACTTCATAAAAACTCAATTCCTAAATTCTAAATACCTGATGAAGGACCGATAGATCCAAAGAAATAAGAGGTGGACTGTAATTATATAATCGGACATGAGAGTCCTTTACCTGCAAAAATTCAAATGCTATATAAAAGTAAGCTGCAGCAAACAAAATTATATCTGGAATATAATCAAAATTCCCTTGTCTTAAAAGATCTGCATCAAGCTTTTTAAGTTCTGATTTTACCTCACAACAATTGTTACTTTCTTTAGTATGCTTGCAACAATTCTTTTCGGCACTTTTGCACACTACATTATTTCCGGTTCTGTATTTACAGATCGCACTGGTTGTCGTCACGCCTATCACAGAGATAAGAAGTGCAAATACAAGAACAATATTTATAAATCTTTTGAAATACATGTTATCGGAATATTTAACCTTTTATTCACTAACAAGGTTCAATATCATTGGTAATATACGATAATATTAGTGTAAAAGTATAAATAAAATGAATAAAAAAATACAAAAAACACCATAATATGAGGTATAAATGTCCATTTTGAAATTCCAGTACTTAATATTAAAAATTGGCGGTTAATGTAATATTCTATACAACCAGAAAACAATTTTCAGATTTAGCGTATAAAGGTTTACAATTAAATACAAACTTCTTCAATGCAATTTGATTCAAATCAAGAATGTATTAAGAAGGTACTTTTTCTTTAAATTATTAATATTTATTTTATCACCAGATGAATATTCCAGTTTTCAGTAAAACCAGCAATTCTAAAACAAAAGAACTCGAAGAGAGAGTAACTACACTAGAAGCACAAATTATAGCAGCTTCAGAATTTGTAAAAGAAATAGAAAAAGGAAATCTTAATGTCGATTATAAGTACAATGAAGAATCAGACACAGGCAACGCTCTGAGTGCTTCGCTTATAAGTCTCAGAAATCAGTTAAAGAACTATGCTGTTGAAGAAAAGGAAAGAAACTGGGTTACAGAAGGGCTGGCAAGGTTCATTGACATCCTGAGGTCTAAAAACAATGACATGAACGAGCTAACAGATGATATAATCAGAAATCTGATTAAATATCTGGGAGCCAATCAGGGTGCATTATATATTATCGACGACAATGATGCTCAGGACATTTATTTAGAAATAAAAGCTTGTTATGCCTTTGAAAGAAAAAAGTACATTAATCAAAGAATAAATATAGGTGAAGGTCTTGCGGGACAGGCTGTGATGGAAAAGGAAACTATTTACATGACAGAAATACCTGACAGTTATTTGAGAATTACCTCTGGATTAGGAGAAGGTTCTGCGAGAAATCTTTTGATTGTTCCATTAAAATTAGACGATCAGGTACTTGGCGTGCTTGAAATCGCCTCATTTTCCATATTTAAAAAATATCAGATTGAGTTTGTTGAAAGGCTTGGAGAAAGTATTGCTTCAACTGTGAAAGCTGTTAAAATCAATCAACGCACCAATAAGCTCCTTCAGGATACACAAGCACAAACACAGCAACTAAGGGAGCAGGAAGAGGAAGTGAGACAAAACATGGAAGAACTTTCTGCAACTCAGGAAGAAATGAAGCGAGTTCTAAATCAAGCTCAGGAAAAAGAAAGTTATTTGAATGAATTAATCAATGTACCTAAGGATAGCATCATTACAGTTGATAAGAATTTTAAAATTATTAGTTACAACAGAGCTTTTTCGGCAGGTTTAGAAGCTATGACAGGAAAGATGGATTTTAAAGGTTTTGATTACCTTTCATTATTTCCTGATCAGAATGAGAAGCTGAAGCAAAAAACTCTGTTTGAAAGAGCATTCGCAGGCGAGAATTTTGAAGAGACCAATGAATATGATGCCAATGGAGTGAAATCCTATTATACCATGAACCTAGCTCCTATTTATAGTAAAGAAGGAGAAATCATAGCTGTGGCATGCTTTGGGAAAGATGTGACAGCCCTTATGAGTGCTCAAAAGCAGACTGAACAGTTGCTAAGCGAATCACGTCAGAAATCAGAGGAACTTTTGGCACAGGAAGAAGAGCTTCGTCAAAATATGGAAGAGCTTTCAACCACTCAGGAAGAAATGGAGAGAATTCTGAATGAGGTAAGAGAAAAAGAAAGTTACCTTACTGAACTGATTAATGTGCCAAAGGATACAATATTCACGGTAGACAGAGACTATAGAGTACTTAGCTATAATAAATCTTTTTCAATGGCCCTTGAAGCATTTACTGGTAATGTAGATCTAAAAGGCTTTCCATTCCTTGATTTATTCCCATCAGAAGCTGAAAAGCAGAAACAAATTGCTTTATATGAAAGAGCTTTTAACGGGGAAAACTTTGAAATTACGAATGAATACGATGATAATAATGGTGGGGTGATCTACATCACAACAAACCTTGCCCCATTGCATGATAAAAACAACAAAATTTTTGCAGTAGCAAGCTTTGGGAAAGACATTACGAAATTAATAGCAGCACAGAAACAGTCAGAAAAATTACTGGGAGAAAGTGAACTTAAATCCAAGGAACTTTTAGCTCAGGAAGAAGAACTTCGTCAAAATATGGAGGAGCTTTCTGCAACCCAGGAAGAAATGCAACGTATCCTAGAGGACGTTCGGCGAAAAGAGCAATATTTAAAAGAACTGATAAATGTTCCCAAAGACAGCATATTTACAGTAGATAAAAATTATTGTATAATTGATTGGAATAAATCATTTGCAGAAGGTCTTGAAGCTGCAGGTATCACAGATCTTAAAGGTTTTGACTTAATGAATCTATTTCAGGATGAAAAAGCAAAACAAAACCAGATCGAAGTTTACCAAAGAGCATTTAAAGGTGAAAACTTTGAAATCATAACTGAATATCCCCAGGAAAGTAAAATCTCCTACTACGCATCCAACTATGCACCATTACGTAACGATGCCGGAGAAATCTTCGCAGTGGCATGTTTTTCCAAAGATGTAACTGAATTAATGACAGTTAAAAAGAATAATAAGAAATAAAATTTAGTTTAGTTTAGAGTTGTTTTATCAGACAAAAAGGAGCTGACCCAATCAGTTCCTTTTGTCATTTATAATGAGGCTCTTTGAACATTTTCTTTGGACCTTGACAAATAATTATTAAAGACATTTAAAAGACTATTTCAAGCGCCTTTTTAGTTTCCAAAGTCAAGCTTCCTTTTTACTTTTAGATTCAGGTAAATTATTAATCTTATTAGATTCATAATTGAAAGATGTATTCCAGAAATAATAGACTTCATCCTCTTTTACAAATCTTCGACCCTTGTCTTCCAACTCAGACGACTTTCCGGGGTTTCGAAATTTAAAAGGTCGGTTATTACTAAATTTTGCCGCCATTTTTCTTACTCTATACAATCAAAAGCTTAGGATTAATTTTAAAGTTCAGCCTCTTTATTTTAGTATGAAAAATTTTGGCGATAAAAATAAAACTCTGTTCAAAGCCAAGTGCAACTTAATAAAAACTTATAAATTATTAAGTATCGCACTACAAACACTTTTAATTCAATAATTCATCCACTGAATGGTTGGGAATAGTTTTTTTACTTCTTTGGAATAAATATCTTCAGAAGTTCTATCATCAGACCTATTCACTCTTTTTTCAAAAAAACTCTCAAAAAAAAACAAAAAAAATCCGTTTTTCCCTTCTATTAAGAGAAAAACGGATTTAACGTATCTTTAAAATCTTACTTTTTTAGTGGTTTAATCCTGCAAACAAATATTGTCCAATTAGAATCATTACAGAACCGACAAAAATTAATACAGAAACTTTGATCATTTTTTCCTGGCTCAAACCGCCTTTTTCATCTGTTACAACCGCAGGTATTGCAAGGAACATTCCACCGAAAACTCCCATGATAAATCCTACGACCATTAATATAACTCCAAGTGTTTGCATAGTAATGTATATTATAAAATTTCAGAAATATGGCGCTAATTTAGTTTTATTTTTGCCTTAATCTATAATAAAACGAGAAAAATTTCCTTCATGGTTTCTTTTTTTCATTTTTTCATATCCTGACTAAGTGTGATACACATTTGTAAATTACAAATGTAAACTCCGAGTTTTTTTAGGAATGTGCAAAACTAGTTTACAAAATACAACCATGTAAACTTGCGGTTGTGTACATTTGTAAAGTTATATTCACAAAAATGAATTTAATAACAGAAAGAATACTGGCAATACTGGAATACAAAGAATTGACTCCTTCGTCCTTTGCTGATACAATAGGTATCCAAAGGTCAAGCATGTCACACATCCTCTCTGGTAGAAACAAACCCAGTCTGGATGTGATTCATAAAATTCTTATTACATTTCCGGACATACAATCAGATTGGCTCTTAACTGGAAAAGGCCCTATGAAACAGCTCAACTTATTTGGAGAACCGCAGAAAGCAGACCCGGAAGAAGAGAAGAAATTAATACGCAAAGAATTAGAAAAAAAAGAAGAAATTCTGGCGAAAGCAGAAGTCTCTGCAGAAATCGTTTCAGGTTTACTGTTTTCTGAAAACACCTCTCCTAACCAAACAGAATCATTTTACACTCCTGAATCGGAGCCTTCTGTTGATGCATACTTCGACAGTATTTTCGAAAATCCCAATTTCTTCAAAGAACAGCACGAAGAAATTATAGAAATTTCTGAAATAAAAACGATCAGCGAAGAAATGTCAGAAACAGACATCGAAGAAAAATCTGCCGAAACGGAGAAAGAAGAATACCCCGAAACGTTGTCAACCTCTAAGTCTGAAATTGACTCTGAAACAGAATTGACAACAGAAGAAATTACAATATCCCCTGAGGATGAAGCAATTATCGAATCAGAAAGGACAGGTGATTTAGGATTCACAGAGGCAACAAATGAAATAACAAAAATTCAGGAAAAGGAATCGCCAGTAGTTCCACCCCAAGAACCTGAAGAAGAAGTCTTATTAGCAGAAGTACAAACCCCGGAGAATAAGGAAATTCAGCCGGAACAACCAAATATAGAACAAACAATTAATCAACCTATTACAGAAGCCAAAGAGATTGTTATGATCACAGAAACGATGAGAGAAGTGGAAAACTCAGCAAATTCAAATCTGACACTTAATACTCAGGAAGCACCATTTCAGCCTACCGCAGAGAAAAAAGCAGTTCAGAAACCTAAAAAAGTACAAAAAATCGTCATATTTTATGATGACGGAACATTTTCTGCTCACTCTCCAGAATAATAAAAAAGTCCCTCAAATTTCGAGGGACTTTTTATTTTACAGAATTTATAAAACTTAATCATTTTTATAAATCCTGTAAATAGCATATATAAGTCCGGGAAGGTAGAACAGAATCGTAAGCAAGATACTTAACCAGAACGGTCCGCTCAATCCATCAACTAAAGCAACTGCCAATGGAGGAAGTATAATAGCGATAATCACAAGCAATAATTTACTAATAGTACTATCATTTGATTTGCTTTCTTTTACTGCTTTTTTAACAGTTTTCTTAATTTCCTTTTTAGAAGGTACAGCGGCCTCCTTTCCTTTAGCTTGCGGCTCGTCAGATAAAATCGCCTTAATTTCATCCGGATTATTTTTTGAAACACCTATCTCCGGTTTAAAAATCACCTGCTCACCTAAAGCCGTAACAATCTCCTTATTGGCACTGGCGATATGAGTTTGAATTTCAGGTTTAACACTCTCTTTATTTTCCTTTTTCAAACTGGTATATCCCGTTGAATAATGGTTTGTAAAAAACGCAGATTCCTTTTTGCTGCATGATAAAATCATCAGTGAAGAAAGAATGATTCCATTCAGATAAAATAAAGTTTTTTTCATTGTAGCTATTCCTTTTGGTTGTTCACTGATTTTAACTATCTCCTATTTCATTTGTTTTACATTTGAAAAATTTAAGAAACTGACAGAAAGTGAAAAAACATATAAGATTGTCAGACTCAGGAAAGAAAAAAAATAAATATATAAAGAAAGGTTTCTTATGTGAGTCTCAAGAAATTATATTAAAATTTCCTTCAAAAGTTATTTGTAATCATGCCAATTGTTAAAATTGAACCGGAACTTTATTTTATTTGTATTCACAGATTATAAAAGGTTGACATAAATGAGTAATCAGGAACAGGGATTTTCCTTAAAAGATTTTAACTGGAAAAAGTGGATTAAACCGGGAATGATATTCCTGGCGGTTTTATTTGCTTCAATCTTTATTTACATAACCTATCAAGTCTACAAAAAACTGCCCAATGGAGATGATCTGAAAAACATCAGAAATGCTACAGCTTCTGAAATTTATTCTTCAGATGGTATTCTCATAGGAAAATATTTTATTCAGGATCGTACTGATATAAATTTTGAAAAACTACCCAAACATTTAATCAATGCATTGCTGGCTACGGAAGATATCCGCTTTTATAAGCACAATGGATTTGACCGGAGAGGAATGCTCAGAGTGCTGTTTAAATCTATAATAATGCAGGATGAAAGCTCTGGTGGTGGCAGTACTGTTGAACAGCAATTGGCTAAAAACCTTTTTCCCAGAAAAAAATACAGGTTCTTCTCAATGCTAATCAATAAAACAAGAGAAGCAATAGTAGCTACAAGATTAAATGAAACTTTTAATAAAAATGAAATTCTAACACTATACTTTAATACTGTGCCATATGGAGAAAATGCATATGGAATAGCTGCTGGTGCCAGAAGGTATTTTAATACAGCAGTAGATTCTCTGAATATTCAACAAGCCGCGACTTTGGTTGGAATGCTTAAAGCTACAACGTCTTATAATCCGGCAAAGAATCCTGAAAAAGCAAAGGAACGAAGAAACGTTGTTTTGCAACAAATGGCAAAATATCAGTTTATTACGCAAGAAGAAGCCGAGAAATTCCAGAAAAAAGATCTAAAAATCAGATACAACTACCTTTCACATAATACAGGATTAGCCACATATTTCAGAGAATACCTCAGACAAGAATTGGATGAATGGTGCAATACTCATTATAAGCCGGATGGAACTCCTTATAATCTGTATACTGATGGTTTAAAAATATACACCTCCATTGATTCAAAAATGCAACGTCATGCTGAAAAAGCGATGACTGAGCACATGTCTAAATTACAGGTTAGTTTTTATTCCCACTGGAAAAACTCAACTCCCTGGAAAAAATCTCCTCAGGTATTGACCGATGCATGCAAAAGGTCTGACAGATATCAATATTTAAAAAGCCTTGACCTGGATGAGGCAAATTTCAAAAAGGAGCTCAATAAAAAAACAGAAATGAAGGTATTTACCTGGGATGGAGAAAAAGAAAAGAATTTCTCAACCCTGGATTCCATAAAGCACTACTTATATTTCCTTCAGGCTGGATTTTTTGCAATGGATCCTTTTACCGGTCAGGTTAAAGTCTGGGTAGGCGGTATCAACCATAAATATTTCAAATATGATCATGTTACTTCCAAAAGACAGGTTGGTTCAACTTTCAAACCTATCGTTTATGCAGCTGCTTTAGAATCAGGAATCAGTCCTTGCGAATACTTCCCTAACCAAAGGCAGGTGATTGAGGAATATGATAACTGGTCACCCAAAAACGCTGATGGAAACTATGGAGGATATTATTCCATGATAGGCGCTCTTACCAAATCAGTAAATACTGTTTCGGCAAGCCTGATCATGAAAGCAGGAGTTAATAAAGTTGTAAACTTTGCCGAAAAACTTGGCATTAGTTCCCCTCTGGACCCAGTACCATCTCTGGCTCTTGGCACTGCAGATGTTTCTTTGATGGAAATGGTTTCTGCATACAGTGCATTTGCAAATGGTGGAAAAAGTGTAAGTCCAAATTACCTATTAAAGATTAAAGACAAAGCTGGCAAAACAATCTACAAGAGCAATCCTCCGGATTTCCGGCAGACCGTCAGTGCTTCAACTGCTGAAATGATAACCTATATGCTTCGAAAAGTAGTGCAGGAAGGTACAGCTGCTGGTATGGCAAATTATGTAGGTCCTGATGCTCAGATTGCAGGAAAAACAGGGACAACTCAATCGCATGCAGACGGATGGTTTATCGGCTATACCCCTGCCCTAGTTGCAGGATGCTGGGTTGGTGCTGAAGACAGAAGGGTACATTTTAGGTCTATAGATCTTGGTCAGGGTGCACATATGGCAATGCCTATATTCGGTAAATTTATGGGAAAGCTTGGTAAAGATAAAAAGTTAAAAAAATATGTCTACCAGCAATGGCCTGAACTCAGGGAAGAAATATTTGAAAATATGGACTGTATTCCGTTTTCAGAGAAAGCTCCGGATGGGTATCCTGTAAATAATAGTGGTACCGATGAAGCATTCGAAGGGGATGAATTAAGAAGACCATCTGAAAACCAAAGATCGCATCGTCGTCAGGAATCCAAAGAACCTCTTAACTGGTTTAAGAATATCTTTAAAAAGAAAAAACGTGAAAGAACTTCATCTGAAAGTGAAGAAGATGAATGGTATTAATTATTAACCTTCCTGAAACTTATTATAGAAAAAAAAATCCCTGCTTATTTGCAGGGATTTTTTTTTACTAACATACTAAGCAGAAAAAAAATATTTTATTACCACCCTTTTGTATTACCTTGAAGGTGAAATATAAGCATAGGATGGCTTGATATATTTAATACTTTTTCAGTGGTGCTACCAGATAATATAGCTTCCAAAAAGTTTCTATGATGGGTAGCCATTACAACTAAATCAGTGTCAATCTCATCTATAAACTTCTTTATAATTGCCGATACGTTTGTCCCGGTTTTGGTAATCAGTTTAATATTTTTATAATGAACATGATCCATAATTTCATCAAGCATCACAGCGGCAATCTCAGGATATTCCTGCTCCAGTTTATCCCTAACATTCAGGATAATAATTTCAGCATCAAATTCTTTTGCATATTCACTTAATTCATTAATATTATTATGATCTCTGACTGAAATGGCACATGCATAAACTATTGTTTTTAAAGGCCTGAAATGAACATCTTCAGATATCGCCAAAATTTTACGGCTACCATTTTCAATCATTCCGGCTACAGTATCTCCACTAAAAATTCTTGTAAAAAATCCACCTTTCTTATTTCCCATGATAATCAGGTCTACATTATATTTATCAGAAGCTTTGTTAATTTCTTCTTGTGGGTCCCCTTCTGCAAGGATATGATTTACCTCAATATTATTGCAAAGCTCCAATATGCGAGTAGTTGTTTTCATCAGCTTTACACCAAGCTCTATTTTGTCTGAAACCTGTTTCTCAAACATCCTTTCATAAGGCACTTCTGTAGGTATTAATGGCACCTCAACAACATGCAGCACAAAGAGCTTTACCTCAAATGGTCTTGCAAAATTGATAAAATAATTCAATGCATTTTCTGCACTCGAAGAAAAGTCTGTTGCAAATAAAGCGGTGATTCTTTTCATGAAAATTCCAGGAGATTAGTATTCATATTACCTTTACAATCGATCTATTGTTTGAATAAAGAATCTATGAAAGCAAAAATTCATTTTTGGGGAGGGACAGGAACAGTTACTGGTTCTAAATTTTTATTGGAAACTGCAAAGCATCAAATCCTTATCGATTGCGGTCTTTTTCAAGGGAAAAAGTCTTTAAGACTGCTGAACAGAATACCTCTTCCCCTGGACTACAGCAAACTTTCGGCTGTTCTGATAACACATGCTCACCTGGATCACACAGGGTATTTACCAGCACTTGTAAAAAACGGTTATAAAGGACCTGTATTTATGACTGCCCCCACCCAGGCTCTTACTGAAATAATACTGAGAGACAGTGCAAAAATTCAAATGGAGGAAGCAGATGCTGCCAACCGCGGTAACTATTCCAAACATCAACCAGCCTTGCCCCTGTATACTTTAGATGATGTTGAACAAACATTGAATTACATTCTTGACTGTGAGGAAAATGAATGGATTTCACTTGCTAAAGACATAAAATTCAGGTTTAAAAGAAATGGGCACATTCTTGGTTCTTCCTATCTGGAAATTGATATCTCTGATAAAAAAATGATTTTTTCCGGTGATGTCGGGAGACCCGAATCACTTTACCTGCCTTCCCCTTCAATTCCTGAACAAGCAGATATCCTGTTACTTGAATCCACCTATGGCAACAGGATACATCCTGAAACATCTCCCAAGGATCAGTTAGAAGATCTTATAAATAAAACCATCCAAAGAGGTGGCGATGTATTAATTCCTTGTTTTGCTGTCGGAAGAGCACTTGAAATAATGTTGCTCATTGATGCTTTGAAAAAAGAAAATAAAATCCCTCCTATTCCTGTTGTTTTTGATTCTCCAATGGGTACTGAGGCAATTGAGGTTACCTCCAGATTTCCTGATTGGCATAAACTTAACAAAACCGCCCTTATCGATCTGAATAAGGAAGTCTATTTTGTAAGAGCGATCGAGGAAACCTTTAGCATTATTGACCGCAAAAAAACAAAGATAGTCATTGCGGGAAGTGGCATGATCACTGGCGGAAGAATTCTACATTATCTGAAAGCAGAAATTGAAGACGTGAACAATCTCGTAATACTACCTGGCTATCAGGCAGAAGGTACCAGAGGAAGGGCACTGCTGGACGGAGAAGCGGAAATTAAAATAATGGGGAAATTTTATCAGGTAAAAGCAGAAATAGCTCGCCTTGAAAATATATCAGGCCATGCGGATCAGGAGGAACTCCTTAATTGGATTGCCGGTTTCAGATTCAAGCCAAAAGAAATCATTCTCATCCACGGAGAAAAAGATGCAAGCCAGGCTTTAGCAGAAAAAATAAAAGCAAAATTCGGAATAAGTGTCTCTCTGCCAGATCTGAACGATGTCATAGAAATCAACTAGGTTTCTTAATTCACTGAAAATCAAAAAGCGGATCAGGCATTCATTCAAAAACTTCGATATAAAAGCAAATATTCAGGCATTTTAACGTAATTTTGTAACTTCTTTTAGACGGAATACACAACAATGAGAGATAAGATTGAAGTAATGGCACCGGCAGGCTCTTTTGAAGCCTTCATGGCCGCAATTCAGGGTGGAGCTGACTCGATATATTTTGGAGTAGATCAGTTGAACATGAGAGCTCGTGCTGCCAATAACTTCCTTTTGGAGGATTTACCCGAAATAGGCCGTATTGCAAGAGAACATAATGTAAAAACTTATGTAACGCTCAATACTATCCTTTACGATCATGATATGAGCATCATGAAGCGTATCATCGACTCTATAAAAGAAAACGGACTTACTGCCATTATAGCTGCTGACCACGCAGCCATTCAATACGCTTTTACCAAAGGTGTGGAAGTACATCTTTCTACTCAGGTGAATGTTACCAACCTTGAGACTGTTAAGTTTTATGCAATGTTCTCTGATGTCATTGTGCTTTCAAGAGAATTAAGCTTAAAGCAAATCAAAGACATTACTGATGGTATCAGACGAGAAGATGTAAGAGGTCCGAAAGGCGAACTGGTTCGTATTGAAATTTTCGCTCACGGTGCACTGTGTATGGCGGTATCTGGTAAATGTTATCTGAGCCTGCACACTGCCAACTCTTCGGCTAATCGCGGTGCTTGTCAGCAGAACTGCAGACGTACTTACAAAGTAATAGATCTTGAAGATGGACATGAACTGGAGATAGACAATGAATACATCATGTCTCCTAAAGATTTATGTACGATCAACTTCCTTGATGAAGTCATAGCAAGCGGTGTGACAGTATTAAAACTGGAAGGCAGAGGCCGTGCACCGGAATATGTAAAAACAGTTACCAAATGCTACAGAGAAGCTGTTGACGCTTATCTGGATGATACCTTTACAGATGAAAAACTTCAGGACTGGATGAACAGACTTGAAACTGTTTATAACAGAGGCTTCTGGAGCGGCTATTATCTGGGACAAAAACTTGGTGAATGGACTAACAAACATGGTTCTTCCGCTACTACCCGTAAGATATTCCTTGGTAAAGGAGTACGCTACTTCCCTAAAGTAAAAGTGGCAGAATTTATTCTGGAAACGCATAAACTTAAGATTGGAGACGAGGTGCTGATCATCGGGCCTACAACAGGGGTTGTAGAAACCACCATCACTGAAATCAGAGTGGATGACAAACAGGTAGAGGAAGTTGGAAAGGGTATTTCATTTTCCATACCTCTTGAAGAAACGATTCGTAGCAGCGATAAAATCTATAAAGTAGTTCCGGCCAATGATTAAGATCATTCAGCAGAGAGAAAAGTGCATCGGCTGCAATTATTGTGTTGAAGTGGCCCCTGATCGCTGGGCGATGTCTAAGAAAGATGGCAAGAGTGTACTCATCGGATCAAAAGATAAAAAAGGTTTTCACGCTGTAGACGTTTCGGAAGTAGAACTGGATGCGAATAAAAAGGCGGCTGAGCTATGTCCAGTAAAGATTATACAAGTGATTCAAAAGTAATAGTTTATTGAATTATATAGTTAAAGCCCCGAATTTTCGGGGCTTTTTATATTTGTCGGATATGCAATAATACTTAAATAGAAATATATGAACGTGCGCTAACATGTTATAAAAATGAATTAAATAAATAAATTTAAAATGAAAACACTTTTATTCTTAGGAAGCATTATTTTTCTTATTAGTGCTTTATTCTATTTTTTAACCACTCCACTATTGGGATTTGCTAAACCAGGTATAGTACCTATTCCTGTTTCTTCTGAAAGATTAAAAAATGATGTGAAGGTATTATGTACTACTAGCAAGCCCAGAAACTATAAAAATATTAATGCTTTAAATGAAGCTGCCGCTTATATTTTTAATGAGTTCCGGAAAAATGGATTAAATCCTCAAGAACAAAAATATACAGCAGATGGCAATGAATATAAAAATATCATTAGCACTTACGGGCCTTTAGATGCACCGAGAATGATTATTGGTGCTCATTACGATGTATGCTTGGATCATGCAGGGGCAGATGATAATGCAAGTGGTGTTGCAGGTCTTTTAGAAATCGGGAGGCTTCTGGATTCTTTGAAACCGACATTAAAATACAGAGTTGATCTTGTTGCTTACACATTGGAAGAACCACCATATTTCAGAACAGCAAATATGGGAAGTGCTATCCATTCTAAGTATATCATTGAGAACAACATTCCTTTCAAAGCAATGATCTGCCTTGAGATGATCGGATATTTTTCTGAGAAACCTAAATCGCAAGAATATCCTGTTGGGATTTTAAAAACTATTTATCCATCTACAGGAAATTTTATTGCAGTGGTAGGAAGGATTGGAGAAAAAGCCTGGTTAAGAATGTAAAAAAGTCAATGATTGAAGGTTCCTCCATAAATGTAGAATCCATAAATGCCCCCAAGTCAATGGTGGGAATTGATTTTTCTGATCATTTGAATTATTGGAATAATAATCTTCCTGCCTTAATGATTACCAATACTTCCTTTTATAGAAATAAGAACTATCATGAACCAACGGATACTCCTGAAACATTAGACTATGATAAAATGGCCGAAGTGGTAAAAGGTGTTTATTGGGCGATTGTGAATATGAAATGAATTAAGAGGCACCACCAGTCTGCTCCATTGCCCTGGCAATTGATTGCCTTCGCTTGGAGCGAAGGCATCAATTAAATTCTGGGACAGGGAAGTTTATCTAGATCTGTTAGAAATCCATAAAAAGCTCTATCATTCGGGAATTGATCCTTTATTTTACCTTTTTGGGGAAGGTGCGTATATCTTACTAATTTGAAATGATATACCTCCCTTAGTGCGCATAAAACAAGTTGTACGAAATCTTATTATGAACCTAAAATACCTATTTATCCTATTTTTATCAATCCTTGTTTCTTGCAGTTTAAAAAAGACTGAAGAAGATATGGAAATACTCACTTTGAAAAGTACTGCTGATTCCTTGGAAATAGTCCAGACCAAAATTGAAAATCAAATCTTAAATGCCGGAATTAATGGAGATTCAATTAAAGAAGTGATAAAATATAAGCAGTTTTTATTACAAGTTATTTCTGAATTGGAGGCTGAAATCCAGGAAAAGACAGGTGATGAATTATATAAGCTTTTGATTTCTAATGATGGAACTAGGAATGGAAAAGCATATGCAATAAAAGCTTATCTTAATAGAATTTCTACTGTAATAAATAAACCAAGAAATGGCAGGCGAATATTTATGGGATTGGATCCTCAAGATGACCCACAATTTAAATATGATGAAGAAGCCATTAAAAAAGACTTTGCTCAATATTATTTTTGGAACAACACAAAGGATCAGAAACTAAAAAATTTATATAAATTTAAAATAGAAATGTTAAATGAAGTCATAAGATTCTATAATGACATAATGAAGACTTCGCCCAATTTATTAAGTAAAGCATCTAAGTCGTATATAATCAAGTTGTGTAAAACATAAAAACATGAAATTAATTGTCCCCAATTTATTAATTATTACTCTTACAGCAATTATAGTATTCATTGGCACATTTAAATTTTTGAATTTATATACTTTAAGAAATGAACATATAGTAGTTCCAAACCTCATTGGAATACCGGTTGATAAAATTCCCCACATAGAACAATTGAACTTTAAAATTACTGATTCTATTTATGATAAAAATTTACAAAGAGGGATTATAGTGAGTCAATTTCCTATGCCAAGTTCGGAAGTAAAACCTAATAGAACTATATCGATTACCTATAATAGAAAAACTTCCAGGTTAATTTCTATACCCAATGTAATTGACCAACCAGCAAAAGATGGAATTCAAATTATTAAAAATGCTGGATTCCTCATTGGCAAAATTGACACGATTATAAATAATTTTCCTATTGTTATATCAATAAGCTCAAATGGACAGGTACTAAAAGGAAGAGAACAACTTCAAGAAGGAAGCATAATAAATTTTCAAGTGGGTAAGGAAGAGTAAAAAAACACTCGTCCGTGCCCCCCTGATAGGCCACACTTATACTTCCACTAACCCCTTCCAGATAATAAGATACATCACGGAACCTAGCGATTGATGCCTTCGCTTGGAGCGAAGGCATCAATTAAATTCTGGGACAGGGAAGTTTATCTAGATCTGTTAGAAATCCATAAAAAGCTCTATCATTCGGGAATTGATCCTTTATTTTACCTTTTTGGGGAAGGGGCATATATCTTACTAATTTGAAATGATATACCTCCCTTAGTTCGCATAAAACAAGTTGTACGAAATCTTATTATGAACCTAAAATACCTATTTATCCTTTTTTTATCAATCCTTGTTTCTTGCAGTTTAAAAAAGACTGAAGAAGATATGGAAATACTCACTTTGAAAAGTACTGCTGATTCCTTGGAAGGCCAGACCCAAATTGAAAATCAAATCTTAAATGCTGGAATTAATGGAGATTCAATTAAAGAAGTGATAAAATATAAGCAGTTTTTATTACAAGTTATTTCTGAATTGGAGGCTGAAATCCAGGAAAAGACAGGTGATGAATTATATAAGCTTTTGATTTCTAATGATGGAACTAGGAATGGAAAAGCATATGCAATAAAAGCTTATCTTAATAGAATTTCTACTGTAATAAATAAACCAAGAAATGGCAGGCGAATATTTATGGGATTGGATCCTCAAGATGACCCACAATTTAAATATGATGAAGAAGCCATTAAAAAAGACTTTGCTCAATATTATTTTTGGAACAACACAAAGGATCAGAAACTAAAAAATTTATATAAATTTAAAATAGAAATGTTAAATGAAGTCATAAGATTCTATAATGACATAATGAAGACTTCGCCCAATTGAGTCGGTAAAGGATTGCCGAATCTGCTCATCATAAAGCCTACCGAATAAAAAGATCTGAGCCGTTAGCCATTAGGTTAACGGCTCAGATCTTTTATAAATCCCGGAACCTGGAGATTGATGCCTTCGCTTAGAGCGAGGCATCAATAAACCCCATATAATCAGGGGAGTTTATCCAAATTTGTTAGTAATCCATAAGAACAGCCATTTGATAATTGATCTTATATTTTTAATACCTTTTTGGAAAGGTTGGTATATCCAATTAATTTGGAATGATATACACACCTGGTAAGTAGTAGCACAAACCCGACAAAAAATACGATATAATATAAAATGGAAAAAGTATTTAATAAAACGATTTCATCACCCAAAATACACGAAGCGGTTTTGTATATAGAAAACTCGCTGGGGGATTTTTCCGAAAATTATGGTTATGGTGGCAGAGATATTAATTCGCCTATGATAGCAGCAAGTATAACAAAAATGTTTACTACCGCTTGCATTTTGAAACTTTATGAACTAGGAAAATTGTCGTTAAGTGATAAAATCAGCAATTATTTTGACAAAGAAATATTAAACAAACTTCACATTTTCAAAGGTCGTGATTATTCATCTGACTTGACAATATCCAATTTACTTTTTCAAACAAGTGGTTTGCCTGACGAGTTTGAGAGTTCTAACAATTCGAAAACATTGAAAACATTTTTAGAAAAAGATATAGAATTAACTTTTGATGAAATAGTTACAAACACAAAGAAGTTAAAGCCTCATTTTGCACCCAATGGAAGAAAGGCATACTACTCGAATATTAACTTTGATTTATTGGGAAAAATCATAGAAAAGGTCACAGAGCTACCTTTGGCAGAAGTTTACAAGCAATTTGTTTTTGGACAATTGAAAATGAATAATACTTATTTACCAACAAATGAAAATGATTTTGTACCACATATTTATTATAAAAACCAAAAAATAGAACGACCAAAATTAATTTCATCGTGTGGTGCAAGTGGTGGTTGCATCACGACACCGAAAGACTTAATGATTTTTAGCAAATCATTTTGGAGTGGAAAATTATTTGACAAAAAACTTTTTAATGAGCTTTCCATTTATCATAAACTACAATTCTCAAAAGGTCCAATTTCATACGGTGGTGGTTATATGAAATTCAACGTAGGTGGACTTATGACAATGTTTATAGGCAAAGGCGAATTGCTTGGACACTCTGGTTCTACAGGTTCATTTGCTTTTTTTTATCCGCACAAAGATCTGCATTTTGTCGGCGACCTTAACCAAATGGCAAATCCTGCTATGCCAATAAGGTTTTTATTAAAACTTGTTATGGAAACAAAAAAATA
Organism: Sporocytophaga myxococcoides; assembly: GCF_000775915.1. Classification (NCBI taxonomy): domain Bacteria; kingdom Pseudomonadati; phylum Bacteroidota; class Cytophagia; order Cytophagales; family Cytophagaceae; genus Sporocytophaga; species Sporocytophaga myxococcoides. Next base: position 235,112 of record NZ_BBLT01000007.1, on the reverse strand, counting down.
TAAATAGGTACGCACTGCTGCTAATCGAGTAGACGGCCTCGCCTGACTTCTCAGGTGAGGTGCGCCTCTCATACCAGATCATATATATAGCGGTTCGTTAAATATGGAACTTACATTTTGATAATACTCCTCAAAACTTTCATATCTGCACCCCGGCCTATGTCTCCTCAGGACGGAATCTTTCAATCACAGCTTAACCAAAATATTTTCTGTAATCGGTTTATAAAGGAATACCAAGAACGGGTGCAAGTCCCGTATCTACAAACCTTGTTTGTCGTTTCGCAGCACCGCCAGACAACTTTTTAAAACAAATAAGTCATTCGAAACGACAAACGAAAAACACTCAGGAAGCCCAATGTGCGTAGCCTGAAAATCCTACCAAAGACAAGATTTAACAAGTACAATCAGAAAGACGTTCCGGAAATCAAACTGTGTGGTGGCTGGTTACAGAGCCTCGGTTTTGAACTGGGATCAAGAGTCACGGTAATATCCTTGCCGAATCTGCTCATCATTCAACCTACTGAATAAAAAGATCAGAGCAGTTAGCCATTAGGGTTAACGGCTCTGTTTTTTATAAATCCCGGAACCTAGCAATTGATCTTTTATTTACCCTTTTTGGAAAGGTGCGTATATCCTATTAATTTGGAATGATATACGTCCCTGAGTGCGGATATAAACAAGTTATAGGTAATATTGAAAAACTTGGTACTACAGATTTCAAATAATGCGGTTAATGTACGGCAACCAATTACTTATGAAAGAAATTGGTTGCAAAGCTTCCTTTCTGGGCAGTTAGAAAATTATTACTTAGTTCAAAGGTTAAAAAGAGTTGCCTATTGGTGGATTGAACTAAAAGAAGGTATTATTAAAAGAAAAGTTCCTTTCGATATTTTAAAGTCTCCTATCACTGGATTAGAAAAGATTTCTATTGATCTAAAAGAACAAGATTTAAGTAAATACGAAGAAATACAATTAGAATTGTTTGAGGATCTTTTAGGTATTTACAGCAAGAGGGATTTTAATAAATTAGTAAAGACTCATAATAAGTACTTGGAAAGTTGGCGAATAACAATAAAAACTCCAGCTCCAGTTTTTCCTATACTTATCATTAATCCAAAACTTCCTTCTGGTTATTTGTTAATTGAAAATGCAAATAGATTATTAGGAGACAGTGATCTTACTGGATATGAATGGGATTCAGGAGATATTGTAATTGATAAATTAGGAAGAATTTATAAAGTAGAATATTTAAATTTTGGACATCCAATGGGGGTGGTCATACCAAAAAGCATAATTGAAGGAATGACTAAAAAGGAAGTAAAAGAATTTATCAACAGTGAGAATATTCCGTTCGAAATAGAATAACATGATACTACCTATAACATTAGGTATAAGCAAGCGGGCGGATGGTAGGAGTAGAAAAAGTAACTCAATAAGCAAACTTAAAACACGGCGAATACGAAACTGTGAGGCAAACACCCGCCTGCTTATACCCATATCGTTACCCTGCAAAACAATAAATCTGTTAAAGTAGAAATAGTATAAACTGTAATTTTAAATTAGATGAAGATATTTTATTCCGTATTAAGTGCATTGTTGGTTGGAACGGCTGGATTGTTTGCACAAACCAATGTCTATTATGTGGATGTTAACGGCAATGACGGCAATGTGGGCTCAAAGGAAAAGCCCTTCGCGACACTCAATAAGGCAAACGCTGCCGTGAATGCGGGCGATACCGTATGGATTCGTGGCGGCGTCTATAACCTCCGCGATACGATTTATGTCAAGACTTACAACATATCGGCGGGCATTCACTTGACTGCGAGTGGCGAAAGCGATGACAAGCGCATCCATTACCTTGCGTATCCTGGAGAACGGCCGATTTTTGACGGAACAAACCTCTTGGTTGGGGAGGGTTACGACCATTACGATGGTACAATCGAAAGTGTACAGTACACCTCGCCAATCGTGGTCGAAGCAAAATACCTGCACCTGAAAGGGTTCGAGGTTCGGGGCGTTCCCATGAAGCATAATTCAAATTCTGGTATTTATATTCTTTATAGCAAGCATATCTTCCTGGAACAAATTGATAGTCACCACAACAGTGGTCCAGGATTCTTCGTCAACGACGGACGTGCTAACGGCGGCGGTCATTACTTTTTGAACTGCGACGCCCATGACAACTATGACCCTTATGGTCGCCAGGGCGATGGTGAAAATGCCGACGGTTTTGGCGTGCATTACCAAGAGAGTGGTGATACCACCAAGTTCTATGGATGTCGTGCCTGGTGGAACAGCGATGATGGTTTTGATTTTATTAACCAGGAATTTCCCGTAGTTGTGGAGAACAGTTATGCCATGGGAAATGGCTACAGCGATTATGGAACCCAAACGCCGCCAAGCGGAAACGGCTACGGCTTTAAGATGGGGGAAAGCAAGACAGGCAAGGGGCGCCATGCCATCAAGTATTGCGTCGCTTGGAAAAATACGGCCTCAGGTTTTTATGCAAACTATACCAGCGTTGGTAGCAAATGGTTAAACAATACCTCCTACAATAATGGAGATCGTTCCTTTAATATGGCGTCTACAACCTATGATTCTCAGGGTAGAGAAACAGCCCCAGTCGCCGTGTTGACGGGCGACAATGTCCATGTGTTGAAAAACAACATTGCCTACCCGAACAAGCTTTCTCGTATCGGTGGCGAAAACGCCAGTGGCGAAAACAATACCTGGAACTTGAATTTGGATTTGACTGAATCGGATTTCTTGAGTGTCGATGACCCGAGCATGACTATTACGGGTGTAGACCTCTCGATGATAGCGGGGGCGTTAGGCCCGCGTATGGCTGACGGCAGTTTGCCCGATGTAGATTTTTTGAAGCTGACGGCAGCGAGCCGCGCAATTGACAAAGGGGAGGATATCGGGTTGCCCTTTGCCGGGAATGCACCCGACTTGGGTGCGTTTGAATATTCAGGCATAATCACTGAAACACATAAAAAAGTGTTACAACCGGAGTGGAATTTAATTTCAACAAATGGTATGCTTACTATTGAAGGAAAAAATATAGAAAATGTAGTAATAACAAATGTTAATGGACAAATAATTAAAACAAAAGATGTTGATGGTACAAATACTTCTATCCATTTTAGTATAGAAGCTAAAGGATTGTACTTTGTAAGGGTAGCGACAAGTACTGGTATTTCGGTTAAGAAAGTGTTTTTTCAATAGTGTCATTAATAATAACGCAGGGTAACAATATGTCATAAACCATACGGTTCATACACTGAACGTTAGCTACAGTAACCCTCAGGACACTTTATTGCTTCTAAACGGATGACAAAAAGGAAAAATAAAACAAGTACCTTTTAACACTTTGCTTATATGTACAAATCACTTTTTCTGGCTTTTAATTTATTGCTGACGAAGGCTTCAGCGCAGACGCTACAAATTAAAAATGACACCCGAATTGGCCACCGCAGTTTATATCCTTATACGGTGGAGGTATCAACCAATACTGCTTATGTAGTATTCGACAAACCGGCCATACTCGGCAAAGAGGAGCCTAACGGATGGAATGTATATAAGCTGGATACCAAAAGAAAATTTAACATTACTGCTTCGGCGACAGCTAGAATCGAGGGAATGAACGGGGGGAGAAAGATTATTCTGCTTGGCTCGGGAAAAAGTGGTTCACATCGCAAGGCTATTGTAAGAGATCTTGATGATCTTACCAAAGGAAAGGAAATTATCAGCACCAGGAAATTTTTCAAGAAGGTACTCCGCAACAGCAAGGGGCAGTTCCGGAAGCTGAATATTCAGGCTGCCACTTCGGCAGGCAAGATACTGGTACTCGCCAATGCTCCCGCTTATGGGGCTCACAAGGACAATTACATTATTCTTACTGGGGTTGATTTTTATAAACAGCAGGACCTGCTAGGGCCGAATATCTCAGATATACGCATCCGAAAGTTTCCTTTATACGAGGGTACAGATGCGCTTGCTATTACCGGGTTTACTTATGTACCGCAAAAGAAATTGTTATTATTTACTGCCATAAGAAAGGTATCAGGACTGGAGACGGAATCTTTTATCGGGTGGATCAGTGATTTTGATTCTAAGATAAACGATCTGCAATGGAAGGCCGATAAGATATTCCCTTTACCTGATCTAGCACCAGCATTTGCTTATAAGCGGATCGAAAGCATTGCATTCGAAAGTATAAATAACAATGCTCTTACAATGCGACTCCTTGCTGACGATGGAAAGCTGGGTGCACGATTGTACACGGTAGTTTTGAATCTTCCATAAGGATATTTATTTGTTGATAAATCATATGTCTGTTATGAAATCATTGTTTTCGGTGGGTAACCATATTTTTGCTAAGTCGGTGAGCGCGGAACTGAACTATAATGCAGCAGATAATAAATTGTATGTTGCCCCGAAAACTGGACTGGAATATTATTTTGCTACAGGTCCTTTTGGCATTTGAGCTCGATGCAATGCCGCTGTTTATTCAAATTTTAAGAGTCACTCATTGTACCTCGTTCCAGAGGCCTTCATTCACGTTAGTGGTATTGCAGGTGTAGGTTATGGTTACAACGTACGACTGACCAGAAGCGGGGAATTGAATTTCGAACCGAAGCATCGTTTCTTTGCTTTTCTGAATATTGTGAAGAAAAAGTAAAGTTAGTAGCTTTAGTACAGGAACATAACAACCGAAGAAAAGGCTGAGCGTGGCAAAGGAAAATAAATTAAAATAAAAACCTCTCCCTCCCTCTTGCTCCATGATCTGTCATGGTGACATGGAGCAGCTAGCTATCCTCCAAGACTGCCCCCATAATTCTACCTCGACTGCATAAATACTCCCCACTCCTTTTCGACTTAAACAAAATGTAATCAGGCTAAATCTGTTTGAGGTGTTCTTTACAATTTTGCTCTTGTAAAAAACAATCATTAACTTCTAAAACAGAAAAGCATGAAAGCAATTATTTTCCTTTTAGCCAGTATCATTTTATCGACTGCGAGTTTTGGGCAAAAGCATTCACCAAGGACACTGTTATTTGTCCACGGAGCCTGGGATGGCGGCTGGGACTATGCGAAAGTAGATTCCATCTATAGAACAAAAGGCGATGTAGTTTACCGCCCTACCCTTACAGGACTTGGTGAACGAGTGCATTTATCCAATGCCAATATCAACCTTACCACATACATCACAGATATTGTAAATGTCATAAAGTTTGAAAACCTTCATAATGTTATATTGGTCGGACATAGCTTCGGTGGTATGGTTATTTCCGGTGTAGCAGAACAAATACCGGAACGTATCAGCCAACTTATTTATCTGGATGCAATGGTCCCCAATGATGGTGAAAGTGCCAAAGATGTTTGTGGTGTACTATGGAATCATTTTATCCCGTTTATAAAAGACAGCATGGTGTTATATCCCTTTGGCACAAATAAATCAACGTATCCTACGGATGTTCCGCAACCTTTAAAAACGTATACGGAGCCATTAAAAATAAGTAATCCATTAGTCAAGAATATTCCAACGTCCTTTATCCAAATGACAAAAGACGGTAAAAGCGAAAGTGCTTATAACGCCATGGGATTAAACAAAGCAAAAGAAAGGAACTGGAAAATTTATCCCTTTGAAGGTGGGCATTATTCAATGCGTGAACAGCCGGGAAATTTAGTAAAAAAATTAGAACAAGTTTTAAAGGAGCACTAAGATATGGCAACACCTAAAAGAATAGAAACCATTAGCCAATACCATAAAGTAATGAGGCTGCCTGCTCCCGAACACCCATTAATCAGTTTGATCAATTATGATACCATTCAATTGCCTTGCTTATCTCAGGTTAGTTTGGTATTCGATTTTTACGCAATTTTACTTGATAAAAATTTTAAAGGCAAAATGAAATATGGACAACAACAATGTGATTTTGATGAAGGTGTTTTGTTCTTAATGTCCCCGGGACAAGTATTTGAAGTGGATGTGCAGGAAATGGTCAATCGGTCAGGGTTGTTGCTGCTCGTTCATCCTGATTTCATTTGGAATACAGTACTTGCGAAGACAATCAAGCAATACGAGTTTTTTGATTATTCTGTAAATGAAGCATTGTTTCTTTCTGATAAAGAAGAAACAACCATTGTCAGCATCCTGCAAAGTATAGCTCAGGAATATCAAACGAACATAGATAATTTCAGTCAGTCTGTAATTGTTGCCCAGCTGGAACTACTGCTAACTTATACAGATCGTTTTTATCAACGTCAATTTGTTACACGCAACAAAACGAATCATCAAATTTTAGATCGGTTAGAAGAGTTACTTACAAATTATTTCTATAGCGATGATATAGTAAATAAGGGCTTGCCAACGGTTCAATATGTTGCAGAACAATTAAATGTTTCCCCAAAGTATCTGAGTAATCTGTTACGCATATTGACAGGGCAAAGCACACAGCAGCATATTCACGATAAATTACTTGAAAAGGCAAAGGAAAAACTAACTACCACCAATTTGACGATTAGTGAAATTTCCTATCAATTAGGATTTGAACATATACAATCATTCAGCAAATTATTCAAAACAAAAACAAACCTTTCGCCATTGGAATTCAGGCAGTCGTTTAACTGACATATAAAAGCTCGCATCCGTGGCCTTTCAGGAGAGGATAAGCTTACTGATTTACTTTTATTACTTTCTCTGGTTACATTCATAGATAATCCTGTCTATCTCTTAATCCCATGAATTCCAGTTCAGACAATATTGCCTTTGTGCGCCGTTACTGGATTACTTTTATCTCTTGCTGTTGCTCAAACTGTTGCCCCTTTCCCCTGCTCCATGGCCTCCCCTGACAGGCCATAATTACCCTTCCAGCAAAACCCTTCCTCATAATGAGTTAAAACAAAAGTTAGCTGACCATTATGGAGTTTTTACAAGAGTCCTCATTATAGAGTAACCCTGGCAGGAAACCACAGTAGAATCCACATCATCCCATAAATCCTCTTCGTAGATAATCCTGTCTATCCCTTAATCCCATGAATCCCAGTTCAGACAATATTACCTAGTTAGACAAATGCAGGCGGAATATGAAGGTACTTTTCAAGCAATTAAAACAAAATTTTGAGTTGAGTTATTTTTTCCGGACAGCAAAGAGGGTATTATAACACCAATCCGGAAAGCATTAATAGCCAATCTGTTTTTACCTAATGCACACAAATTGATCAAAAAACGCGAGCAGTTTAGCACGTGAGTAAGCATGACTTCAAATAATATAGAGTCCTATGTCTGTCTGGTATATTATCTTCTATTCAATCTAAAAGACTTGTAAACAAAAAGAAAATATCTTTAAATAATACAACTAATATTACATAGCAAATCCACCTCACAAAATCCTTATTTGCTATAATTCGTAAAATACTAAGCCAACGGAAGTAGTTCTGCCCCAGAATAAATAATCTTAAAATTATACAGATTCAAGAAAGAGAGAGTATTGCACCTGGAGCCATTTTAATATGTCTTTATTTGAAAGAATTATGAAAAGAAATTTGTACTTAGAAAAACTATCCGTTTCTCTTATCTTCCTTTTATTCATGTATTCTGCTACAGCTGAAATACTTGTTGATGGTGTTTACTATAATATAACAAATGCAAATACAGTCGAAGTTACCTGTCGTGGATACGGCAATAATGGAACTGACGGTTGGATGTATTTTACAGCAGAGGAGTTATACAAAGGTAATGTACGTATACCATCAACCATAACCTATAACAATCTTACCTATTCGATAACGGCAATTGGTAATGATGCATTTGCCGGTAGTAAATTACTGAATACTCTAACTCTACCGTCATCAGTGGTAGCTATTGGAAGTGGTGCATTTTCGTTATGTAATAGTTTGTCTTCCATTCAAGTAGAAGAAAATAACATCGTGTTCTTTAGTGAAAACGGGATTCTATATAAAAAGAATCCCGTTTCACTTTTCTATGTGCCACGGAATGTGCAGGGAGATGTGGAGTTGAATAGTGGAATAACAACCATACCAAGTTCCGCCTTTCAATATTGTTCGGGTATCACAAGCGTGACCATTCCGGATAATGTGACCACCATTGCCGACGGCGCATTTAATTCGTGTACGGCACTTACGGAAATAAATTTCTCTAATACTGGGAAACTTACTACTATTGGGGTTCAGGCGTTTGGAAAATGTTCCGAACTTATGCTTGTAAATATCCCGGCTTCGGTAACAACAATAGAAGCAACTGCATTTGCTGATTGCCCCAATTTAACATATCTGCTATTGAACGAAGGTTTGCAGACTATAGGCAAAATGGCTTTTTATGGTTGTGAAAGTATTTCGTTTGTTCAGCTGCCGAGTACTCTACTGTCAATTGGCGACAAGGCGTTTGATTTATGCAAAAATCTGGCTACGGTAAAAAACAAAACCAATTTTGTATTGGAATTACAATCTGAAACCTACGGATGTGTGGCAAAATATGCCACGCAAATTATCAAAGACGATGAGGTTGATTTAGAACCAATAAAAGATAGTATAGCTGCAATAGTCCCTTCAGGTTCACAAGTGTATAGATACGGATATAATGAACTTTCAGAAACAGATAAAGCAATGTATGATTATATACTGGAAACACTTTGTCGTTTTGATGCTAATAAAGCTGCCGGCTCTATTTATCATCGGGTAGATTTTGATTTTGCAGGACAGGGATTTACGACCGACTTAAATTCTTTGATGTATATGCTTACACGCATCTATCGTGATGTTCCCGAGATGTACATTTTAAACTCCATTCCACGTCAGGATGAAGTTACGGGAACGTATTACGGCCGTATTGCGGCCGTACACACCCCTGAATCGTATTTGAACGAGTTGGTTCGTATAGATACAATCTGTAATGAGATTATTGCCAATATTACCGATGGAATGTCAACTCACGAAAAACTTAAGGTGCTTCATGACGGCTTGATTGATTGGACAGATTATGGTGGACTTGCGTCGGCATATTCGGGTAATATAAAAGGTGCTTTTTTAGAGCAAAAAGCTGTTTGCGAAGGTTTATCCCGTGCGTTTCTGCTGCTCTGCCAGAAGGCCGGAATACCTTGCTTGTATGTTTCGGGAAGGCTACACACCAATACCGTAACCGATACGTGGGAAAATCATGCCTGGAATTATGTTCAGGTCGATGGTAAATGGTATCTTGTAGATATAACAACCGATGGCGGATTCCCCGGACAATCCTTCTATACTGCATTTCTGCGTGGACAGGATTATTTTGATGCCAATTATAAATTGACAAATACCGCTGGGGTCAATGAAAATACCAATAACGGCATATATTCCGTCTTACCTAAACTTGCCTCAACTACCTATGAGGAAAAAATAACCGGTACTTTTGACATTGCTGAAAATAGGAATGTAAAAGTTTGGTATAATTCAACTGCCGATCAGGTTTTTGCGGAAATAAAAGATTTTTCAAGTAAGGATTATATTTGTGAAATATATTCATTAGGCGGTCATTTAATTGAAAAGCGAAGAATAGAAAATTCGTTGACGCAAATCGATATGTCAAAGGTAAAAGGCTTGCTCTTTGTGGTAATTACCGAAAACGGGGGAAATTTGTATACAACTAAGGTTTTAAAGTAGGTTCAAGTCTGCGACGAGGGAGAGATAACTTCTGCTTCCGCTGTCTGTTCCCAGACCATAGACAAATTACCAGAATCTTTCCTTTGTCCTCCTTCTGAGCCTGCGAAGAATGAGATCTTTAAAAATAAATAAAATTAAGCTTTCTCGCAGAATGGTGATTTAAATGGAAAATTCCTTTTGTAACTATCAGATCCTTCGCAGGGCTCAGGATGACCAACACGCCTAATATGGTTTACAGAACTGCTCCGTGGCCTTTCAGGAAACCACAGTAAAATTCCACATCATCCAATGAATCCTCTTCGCAGATAATCCTGTCTATCCTATAATCCCACGAATCCCAGTTCAGACAATTTCCTGCTCCAGGCCACGGATGAGAGAATGGCAAAGTTAACCATCCTCTATTTCGCCGCTCTCACTTCCTTCACCTTTGAAACAGGCACAGCACTGGCCTTATTCCCAAAATTGCTCCTTACGTATGTAAGCACATCAGCAATCTGTTGATCATTTAAAACTGATCCGAAAGCTGGCATTGGATTAGAATAATACTCTCCATTGATTTCAATTTCTTCCTCCAACCCATTCAGCAGGATTTTGATCAACTTATCCTGAGGTCCCAGCACATAACTTGTTTTCTTTAGTGGAGGGTTTAATCTGGGAACACCACTCCCATCTGCCTGGTGGCATGAAAGACAATATTCTTCATATATCTTTTTCCCCCTCGTAGCAGACTGCTGAGTATCATTCTGATTGATATGATCTGGAATTGTTGCACCAATAACTATCAAGGCTGAAGACAATATCATTAGTGTTAATTTCATATTTCTAATTTCAATTTCATTAAAAACAACAAAGCGTAGTCAAATATATATAAGACTACGCTTTAGATTCTTATAAACCTTTAAAAGTTTTAAAAGTTACTTTTTCTTAGAAGGTACAATTGGTGTATTCTTCAATATCATCTCATCTCTTATCAAGATACCTGAAGGTGTCAGGTCTGAATCTTCCCACCCCCCTGCACTAAAGCCACCTGGCTTTAATGCAGAAGCTGTTTCGTCTTTGTCAGCAATAGACCAGTTGCACCAGCTGATTTTATATTTATCCATAAAATCAAACCAGATTTTTGTTTCTTCAGGATCATAGCTACCGTTACCACTGGCATGACAAGTACCGAATTCTGTTACAAATAATGCAATCCCTTTATCCATTGCTTTTTTAGCTTCATCTCGCAGCCATTGCTTGTGAGAGCCAGCATAGAAGTGCAGAGTATATACAGAGTTAGTATCTTTAACAGGATCTTCAGCCGCTTCACTCACCATCTGCGACCATTGCCTGGTACCGATTATGATAATGTTATCAGGATCATATTGACGAATGCTCTCAATCACCTTTTCAGCATAAGGTTTAATATCTTTTGACCAGCTTACATAATTTAAAGGCTCATTGTATATTTCATACAGTACATTAGGATACTTTCCATATTTCTTAGCCATATCCGCAAAAAACTTCTTTGCCATATCCGGACTGGTATGCGCTTCATGGCTATGATAGTCAATGATCACATAAATACCGTTTCTGATAGCAGCGTCCACTATGGTCATTACCTTTTCTCTTTCCGAAGCCCTGCTATCCGCGTACCCTCCCATTTCTACTCCCATCGCTGCCCTGATTACAGTGGACTTCCATTTATCCTTAAGAAATTTCACAACATAAGGATTATAATACTGGCTCATCCACTGACTCCAGAAAAGAGACATTCCGCGCAATTGCACTGTGTCTCCATATTGCCCGACAATGTAGTTTCCTTTTACAGAAAGCTGTCCATATTTTTCCACAATATTACTCTGAGCAAAAATGCTTGTATTACAAAGCAAAATTGATAGAACGCAACCAATTAAAGCTAATTTTCTTTTTAATCGCATTTAAATTCTTAATTAATAAAGTTTACCTTATCTAAGTTATAAAAATAGGATGTTATAAATAATCAAAACCTTCTCATTTTTTAAAAGGAATTACATTTTGTAACGGAAAAAGACAATTAATATTCAACCTTTTCAGGATTTGAATAATAACATCTTTAAACTGAGTAAAATAAAAAAGCACAAATGTGTTACCTCCATTTGTGCTTGCTCCATAGTCTGGTGGTTCCTGTTACTTTTTTCCGGAAAGTTTTTGCTCCAGTGCAGCAATTTTTGCCTTATATTCATTTTCAACCTGCTTTGCTTTTTCCTTTTCAAGCTCCAGAGCCTCTTCCATTTCTTTTGCTTTTTGAGAGAGTTCATCCTGAATAGACTGCATTTCTTCCATACTTTGCATTAATTCCTCCTCCTGAGCCTTCATTAGTTCCGCCTTCTCAATTAATTCATCTTCCTGTCTTTTAGAATCTGATATGTCTATAATGATACCATAAACTTTTTGAATTCTTCCATCATGATCCATTACAGGATTATAAAATTCCTGAAGCCAGAAACATTTATTTTCAAGCTTCATTTTTCTTATTTTCACATAAGATTGTCCTTGTTTTAGGTTCTGCCACATTAAAGTACCTTCAGCCTTCTCATCCTCCGTTTCACAAAAACTCATATAATTCTGGCCGACTAAAGTATTTCCAGGAATACCAATAATTTTTTCAATCTGATCATTGATTTTGAGCATGTTTCCATCAATATCATATTCGGTAAGAATAGCAAGGCTGTCAATAGCTGAAAGTAAACTTTTAGACTCTGCTTCTTTGAGTGAAAGCTCTTCCTGGATAGTTTGCATCTCCTCCATGTTTTGCCTTAACTCTTCTTCCTGCGCCCTCATTTCATCTGCTTTTTCAGATAGCAGTAACTCCTGTCGCTTGGTTTCACTTATATCTATAGCAATTTCCAGAATTCTGATAAGATCACCATTCCTGTCAATGATCGGGCTGTAATATTCCTGTAACCAGATAAATCCGCCATCACTCTTGTGTTTTCCTACCTTCGTTACTGATTTCCCTCTTATTATATCCTCCCACATTGCCTTGGCTTCTACCTTTTCTGTCTCTGATTGACAAAAATCGAATAAATTTAATCCGATCAACTCCTCCTCTTGAAGACCAGAAATAACTCTCATTTTATCATTGACTTTCAGAATATCTCCCTGTAAACTATACTCAACTACTACCGCTATAGAATCAAGAGCCGCCAATAAACTTTTGGATTCCGCAGCATGTCTTGCCAGTTCTTCCTGGGTAGCATGCATTTCTTCCATATTTTGCCTCAGCTCCTCTTCCTGCGACTTCATCTCTTCGGAAGCTATCTGTGATGCATGAAGTAGTTTTTGAGTTCTTTCGCTGATTTTTACACTTGATATTGAGGAAGCTATACTTTCACCCAACTTCTCCAAGAACTCTTTATGATGGGCCTTAAACTCTGTAAAAGAAGCAATCTCAAGCATACCATAAACGACATCATTGACTTTGATAGGAACAATGATGATAGCTCTGGGAAGTGCTTCTCCTAATCCGGAAGTTATATTAAGGTAATTTTCAGGTATTTGGGTTAAATAGGTCGTTTCTTTTTCCAAAAAAGACTGTCCTAGGAGCCCTTCTCCTATCTCAACCCTTTTTTGAGCAAACTTTTTCCTGTCATAGGCATAACAGGCCATTAATTCCAGAAACCTATCATTCTCATCTTCATCATTTAAAATAAAGAAGCTACCCTGATTTGCTTTAAGGTAGTTAACAAGATTAGATATGATATTTTCACTTAATATTTTAATATTTTCATTCTTGGTCCTTAAAATATCCGCAAACTTTGCAAGCCCCTCTGTTACCCAGTTTCTCTCACCTTCACGTACCGCAATGAGCTGCATTTGCTCTCTCATACTCAATAATGCATGGATCAGACTATTTTTATCTTCTGCATCACCGGTATATTCAGCATTCAGATCTCCTTTCTCTATATTTTTAATAAAATCTGTAGCACTGACAACATCTTTTCTAAGTTTTTCAATTTGCTCGTGAAGATTTTTTAGGTAATTCCCCTTTACAATTTTGTAGGACATAAGCAAAAATTAAGTAATTAATCATCATCCTATTACGTAAAGGCCACTGGCAGTTTCCTATGATGTAATAAAAAAGGTATTTTTCCATTTAAAGAATTCCAATTAGAATTAAAAGTCTAGGTCAAAAACTGATGGATAAAAAGTTACATTCAAAATGGGAGTAATTAAAAAATGTAATAAAAACCATAAATAAAAAATAAGGTCTTCCTGAACAAATATATCGTATTCACAATCAGTTCAGGAAGACTCTATTATCAGAATATATTTATTCCTTTACTTCAACTGTATACCCCTTATCTCTCAGGCAAGAAGCATATAATTCATTAAATTCATTTTTATCTTTTTTAGATTTTTTATGGCCTCTATAAGCTCCTGCTGCTCCACCAGCAGCTGCTCCCACACCTCCATGGCCTAAAATACCACCGACAATTCCTCCGGCAGCAGCACCAGCACCGGTATTTTTCAAGGTTTTATGTTTAGTGCGGTCAAATTGAGATTCAGTATCTGAATAGCAGTTGTCTTTGTCTTTGCTGATTTGATTTTCTGATCTATATCCGGATGAGGTAATCTCTACATTGTCAGTATTTTTATCCTGAGAAAACCCGGAAAAGGCAGAAAACATTAAGATGACAATCAGGATAAGTCCTTTTTTAAAATTATCCATAAATCCTCCCTAAGTTTTAAATTATCTATTTTTAAAACAAAGACGGAGTTACAACAATTCGATTTCCTGAAGAAAACAGAATTTAATTAAAGTGTCTTGTTTTCTTTTGAATATTCGATCCTCAATGCCTCTATCAAGTCTTTGGCAATTATAATTCCATCTCCTCTCTTTTCGGCTCTGATACAGCACAACTTTAAAATATTGGCTATATTGGCTCCGGTGACATCAAAGCGTTCGGCTATTTTCTCCATTAATATATCGGGATCATAGCTATAGCCTTCTGACAGGCTTTTATACCAAAGATTCAATCTTTCTTCTTTTGTAGGACGTGGGAAATAAACCTTTGCCTGAAACCTTCTTGTCATTGCAGGATCCAGATTCTGATCAAAGTTAGTAGCCAGAATGGTCAGACCTGTAAACTGTTCCATACGTTGAAGCAAATAAGACATTTCCTGATTAGCGTATTTATCATGGGCATCTTTTACAACGCCTCTTTTACCAAATAAAGAATCTGCTTCATCAAAAAACAATATCCAATCTTTCTTCTCTGCCTTATCAAACAAGCGGCTTAAGTTCTTCTCTGTTTCCCCAATATACTTGGAAACAACCATTGACAAGTCGATCTGGAAAACCTGTCTGTTCGTTAATTTGCCGATTAAAGAAGCAGCCATAGTCTTGCCAGTACCGGGAGGACCGTAAAATAAAGCAGGAAATCCATCCTTCACTTTCCCTTGCGGACCTTGTCTTTCAAATATCTTATCTTTAAAATTTACCCAATCTACAATCAACTCCAGTCTCTCTCTTGTAAAATGAGTAACAACAAGGTCATCCCATTCATATCTGGACTTGATTAATTTTGCAGGAAAATTACTATTGAAAGCAGGAAGAGTTTCTCTGTTTCTGGTTAGGTGTGCTACAAATTCAGGGATGAGTTTTAGCTCCAGATTGATTACTCTGTCGCTGTCCGGACCTATTTCTTTAAATATTATGATCTGCTCTTCAATCAGAATATTTTCTTCTATAAAGCGTGTATAAAGCTGTCCTGTAAGGGATGAGTTACTTCCTGCAATCAGATAAATCAACGTCTTTAAGGTTGGGAGAAATTGACAGCAAAAGTTCTCCGCGATGCCTCCAAATTCGTCATACTTTAACCTGAATCCTCGTTCTCTTTCCACAAGTTCTGAAAACACCTCTGGATGATAAGCGGGCGCCAGGGTCATGATGAGTAATATCCTTCCATATGCATCAAGCTCATACCTCTCAATAAACTTTGCATAGGGCGTTTCTTTATGAACTATTACCGGAGGATTCAGGTCCATTGGCAATGAATTCATCTCATCATCATCAAAGTAACTGATCCTCTTTTTTATGAGAAATTTCAGCCACTCCAGTTCCCTTTTTAATACTTCACCATTCTTTCCTATCAGGTCATAATCGATTTTCTCTTTGCCCTTTCCGGTAAATTCATTTATGGGAGCATTCAGAGTCTTATTGAAATCTTTTTCCATCTTAAGCTAAATTCCAATCTGTTTAGGGATTGTTGATTAAGCAACATCCACTTACTAATCTTAATTATTAAAATTAAGTTAAAATTTTAATAATTATGCATTCTATTACTTCCACTCCACATATATGATATTATTCATCCATGGCATTTTAATCATAGCAATAGACCAAGGAAGTTTTTCAACAAGTATGTCATAAGCTTTTTCTTCTACTTTTAATTTCCATCCTTTCGATTCGAGAACAAGTCTTCCTTGTCTCATCAGAAAAGAAGACCGGAAATTATCATTACTTGTTTTCTTCAGGATAGTCCAGTTTTGGATAACCCCTTCCAATAAACCTTCACAGATTTCTATTTCTTCCTGAGTAATTTCTATATCCCGCATCAAAGGAGCAGTGAGGTCTATCCCGCAAATCAGTTTATTCAAAACTAATTCATGCTCTTCTGCACTTGTGTTTTTATTCACCAGATATTGCAATATGTGAGCAGCTTTATGAGATGAATATTCATCTTTAAATACCCTGCCTTCTGTCAGGTTTAGCATCTTAAAAAATCTGGTAAGGTAAGGATGTACCAAAACCAATCCGGCATTACTGATATAAATAGGCTCCCCACTTTCCAATTTTCTGTACTCAAGTTTAAGCTCTTTATGTTCCTTTGCTTTTGCTTCTGTAATCTTAGCGCCGTCTTTTTGATCTGTATTGTCAACGATCTTATTTTCACTTCTTATTTCTTTAATAAGCTCCTCCAAGATTTTGTCATGGCCTTTAATTAGACCTTCTACACTTTCCAGCTTTTCTCCTTTCAAAGCCTTCAATACAGCCTTTTGTTCTCTTGCAGACAAGGATTTAAAATAAGAAATAGCAACTGATGTATATTTCTCAAAGAAAAGAGGAATCAATGTGTTCAGCTTTACCTCACTTGTATTTATAAAGTTATCATCATTTTTGATGTCTTGAGTTTTGATGTTCCTGCCTGACTGTGGAGATGATTTTTTTAATAAAACATTTAAATGATAGACTACACTTTCAGGAGAATTTATCTCTGAGAGTCTTGAAGCAAAATAAACTTCATCATTAGTACCTGATGTAGAAGCAGCAGAATCAGGATTGTCAACTCTGTTAACAGTTTCTTTTGCCAATCCTCGTTCTCCTGACTGCCCTTTCAATTGATCGGTAAATAACTTTAATTCCCCTTCCTGTCCTGCCAATTTGAAAATACTATTCAGTACATCCATTGTAAAAATTTCCATTAGTAAAGATATCTTTATATCTTTATCGGAACTCTCTATAATAGTACGTTTAAAAATTGCATTAAACCAATCCGTATTATTTTGTGCTGTTTTCAGAAGGATGGTCTGAAAGGTCTTTGAATTTCTGGTAAAAGGTTTATTATATAAAACAGGAATATGGCCTATTTCAAAGAACCTTTGAATCAGATTTTTTTCCTGATCAATTACACTTCTTTCAAATTCCGATTCAGTTTTTTTAAGAATATGTAAAATGATCTGCTTCCGCACTTCTCCTGAAAACAGATCCAGGAATTTAATGGTTATCTGCTCTTCCAATGTCCACCCTGCAATCGCAAAACTCTTCTTTAAGAAATCAGGATTTGAAAAACTGAACGCTTTTATAATCCTCTCTACTCTTGTTATAATTTCATTTAAAGTGCCCTTTTCTACAGCAAATATTTCGTTTCTTAAAGATAAAAACTTAGTTAGGATAAATTCATCCTCCTTTTGTTGACCCTCTCTATTCCTATTTTCAAATGAATCGTTTAAAAAAAAAGGATCTTCGTCGTCTTTATTTTCTTTCTTTTCCTTTGCTCTAAAAGCCTTTTCTAAGTCTTTCGATTCCTTTATTTTTCTCTTTAGTTCTAAATCTGAAAAGTCATCCTTTAATAAAATAGCTTTTATACTTTCTGTTAAATCAGGAACATCATGTTTTAATGAATTATTGATAGCATCATCAATTGAGTTATAAAAGGCGAGTATTACATTATGATATTCAGTTGTAGTTTCCTCTGAAACAAAATTCATTAAATCCTCTGTAAACTGAATAGTCTCAAAATTCATCTTCTTCTCAAGGATTACTTCCTTTAGAATAAAAGGCCACACAAGATCTCTGAATTCCGAAAATGTATTTCTTATAATTGGTTTTCTTTTGTATAAAGTAATAATTTCTTTATAAAACCGCTTGAGAAAAACAGGTTCGCCAGTCCAAAGAGTAACCATTTTCCATAAAACTTCATCATCGAACTGACGAATAAGTCTTCTTGCCAAAACCTCATCGGAAGAAATCTTTTCTATATATTTTTTTATTGTGGAAGGGTTATTTTCAATCAGTTCAAGCAATAACTTTTTTACAGAATAGGAAGTATATTCCTGATGTATATTCCAAGGCAAAAATCCATTCTGAAGAAAAAAATCTAATACCTGAAGGTCTGATAACTCTTTAGATAAAAAAGTGACATTTTCCTGGTGATTGCCAGTAAACTGGCCAGATAAGAGTAAGGAGATCTTATCTGAAAGTCGAGATTTTATTTTGTCATATATTTCATTCTCATAATTATTAAAAGAAATTTCTCCTAAATCCAGCGTTAATTTATCTGTACTTAGGAGATACCCTTTAGTAGCTTCACTTAATACCTCATCCGTAAGCCCTACTATTTTTTCTTTTATAAAATCCGCAAACTGAGTCTGAAATTTAAAAGCATTTTCTTCAGAATCATAATTAACATCAAAGACATACTTCTGCACAAAGTGCTTATCTTCAGCCATTACGCTTTACTCATTATTATAGGTCATCAGCAATTCACTTAACTGATAGCTGTATTCATCAAGCAGGTCTTTATCAGGATTCTGCTGACGAAGTTCTTCCATCCAAAGGTAATAAACAGTTTCAAATTCCTGCATCTGTGATGGATGAAGCCAGAAACAATTAAATGAAATATTTGCAGGCTTATTCTCATGAATGGTATCTTCAATGATAGCTCTGAATTCCTTATTGCTGAATCTTGCAGTCCAATTAGGAAGAATAATACTTGCTCTATAGCTAAAGAAGTCTTCAGGGATAATTCTGTCTGTATGAATATTTTTGATATATAGGCCTATCTTTCTCTCAAATGGAGTAATTTCTTCCTGATCTGATATAAACCTGAATAACCTTTCCATTTTTTCGTGAGTAGCTTCTACAGATATATCTGCTTCCATACTTATAAAATGGTACTTGTCATCCGGGGTTTTAAAATGAACTTCAAAATCCTTATCTGCAGTAGTCTCTACAGAATAGTTTGCAAATTCATATAAATGGTTTCTGATATCTTTCAAAATAGCATCTCTCTCTTTGAAAGAATACTGTTCAGCACTTCTTAGAACTGGCTTTCTATATTCATCATAAATCAAAATACCATGATTCTGATCTTTCAAATCAGGCCTTAACAAAATATGTTCAATTATATGAAGCCCTTCACTTTGAATGTTCAGTTTTTTGATGTGGGAAATCAGCTCCATTACAGCAGCAATAGCATCTTTTTCTTCTACAAAGCTTCCCAAGTTATGCCATTTATTATTAGCTCCTTTAAAAGCTATATAATAACTTTCTTCTCCTCCATACGAGTATTTGCCAAGTCTGTAATTATTCAAAGTAATTCCCTCTTTTAAAAATTCAGATGGAATCAATTTACTTTTTACTGGCAAAGTCTGAGTTAAAAGGGAGTTTCTTTTATTCTCTGAAAATTCAGTGATATCAATTTCATCAGTGTCAATAAAATCGAAATATTCTTCTATATATTCCTCGTTTAAGCCATCAGGAAATGCACCTTCTTTATACCAGGTATCTTTTTCGATATCTTCGGCATCATCATTTAATAATTTAACTCCAAAGCTGTTATAATGATCTACAAGAGAATGAGCTTTATATTCTGATACCTGATCGGAATGACTGCCTCCAAGTCCAAGTAATATGGAGATCTTAGCTTCCATTCCCGTTATGTTATCTGTATTAACACTAGATTCCAGATAGTTAAACCCTCTTGCCCTGTTCTTATTAATTGTTGAAAGTGATTTCAAAAGTCTTGTCTTATTCTGGATAAGATGTCTTTCGAACTCACTTTCATTGAAATAAAAATTAAACTGAGAAAGGGAATATTGTGTATATGATTCTCCGTGAATTGCTAACAGGTAATCGAGAAACCTGTTTCTTCTGTCTGTATAGTTATCTTTAACCTTTACAAGTTCTGGTAAACCAAGATAATAATTTAAAGAAGTAGAAAAATGAAGGTCCGTTTCATCAATAAATTCATGTTTCCTTTCTTTTAGCAATGGTTTAACATCAGGAACAGAATCGAGTGTCTGATAAAAATATGTTTGCTTTAAATCTTCTTTTAATGAAAATAACCTTTTAACGTTTGCCAACTGAGAAAGGTAGTTTGCAAGGATTTGCTCATAAATTAACAGAAAACCTTTCAGCTGTTTTGCCTGCGCTTTTCTTTTAGTATCCGCAGAACTAGGCAATCCATACTGACCAATACCATATACAAGAGGAAACTGATTCTGAATAGAAAAATAAGGCTCTACATTCAGTTTTTTTCCTAAAGGAATTGAAATGGTTTCTTCACTTAATCTATAAACCCTTTTATTAGCAGACTGAAGTTCGTTAAGTTTTCTTTTAACAATGTTAAAATCAATTGAAGTATAATTTACTGCCCCTCTGAAAAACTGTATACTGGAGTTACCTTGTGCATCAGTGAGTACAGTAAGAAGTTTAGGCAGCTCATCTTCACTTATTTCAATCTGGTTTTCAAAAATTCTATCACCGACTTTAAGATGAAGGTTCTTTACACTTACCACACCAGGCACTTGCATGATAAATTTAATCACTTCAGATATAAGTATCTTATTTGACTTAGGCTGTAATTCTGAAGTCTTGATAAAACCATGCTTCAATAAAGGTCCATTGAATATTTCATTTAATGTAAACCCTTCCTGCAACAATTCTCCTAAGGAGTAAAACCTTATTTCAGGACTTAAATATTCATCAACTTTAAAATATATATAAGCAAGAATACTTTCCAGGTCTCTGATTCCATCTACTTCTATGTCTGCATAAATACCTACGTCAATCTGATCTAGTATTTTAATCTGTTCAAGATCCTCGCAAATGTTCCTGTTATCACAGAAAACCTTTCTGGTCTTCTCTGAAACGGCAAGTCTGTCCTCTTCAGATTTAATTGCAGGATCAATATCTATAAGAATTTTATAAAGCCCTCGAAATGAACTACCATCATCAAGAATAGGAAGTACCCAGACATTTTTAAGTTCAAATACTTTATCAAATATAAGTTTCCTATAGTCATTTAATGTTAGCGCATTACAAGGAAGTATTGAATGTGCCTTTAAAAAAGTATCATCTTCAGGATCGTTATATAAGTGATCCTGTATATCAAACTGTGTACGATAAGAAAGGTCTGTGATCGCATAGCAAAGTAGTTCTAGAATAGTAACTCCGGGATCATGCTCATTATAATCAGTCCAGAATGCTCCCGTAAGTTTCTGAATTATATTAACACCTTCTGCTCTAAGCAAACCATAATCCAGGCCAGGATTGGTTTCCTTTTCAGAAGAAATAAAAGCAGGTTTTTCCATAACCGGTTATTTTAGCAATTGATCAATATCAAATGAAGCGTCAGAAATCATTGTTTCCGAATTCCCTCTTTTTTTAGATAATTGAGAGTTTGCCTGTTCGTTGAGCTTACCTATCAACTCATAGACTTCAACAAAGGGAAGATTTCCCAAAGCCTTGAATATCTTATTTGCTTCATCAATTGACACTGAAAAATTGATATTTCCCGTATTTTCATTCTCTAGTTTCATGATGCAGGTAAATTATTTTCCGACACTATTATCCATAAACTGATCAAACCAGAGTTTGGAAATAAAATATTGAATATAAAATTCTCCGTCGTAAGTATTACGGGTTCTCATTTCCAGGTTAAAATTGTAAGTTGTACCTGTCCAGCGCAGTTCGATTCTATTACTTCTTACCCCATAATATGCCTGACGTATATCAATCTTACTTTTTGATTTTCCGAAAGCACTTAAAGCAAAAGCATGAATAAGGGCATATCTACCTGTTTTCTTTTTCCCGATTCCTGCAACTATTTCGAGTGCATGACAGCCGTTTAATTCAGTTAGCACAGGATGCCACTTTCCGTCAGCAAGAATTTTTCCTTTGTAAGCATTTCCCTGTCTTCCGGCCATGGCTATAGAACCATTCACATCAAGCTCAAATTCAGGTGAAGGATTGTTTATGCCTACTTTACCAGAATTTGCCAATGTCAATACACTATCACCAACATGGTTATTGAAATTAATATTTCCACTGCCCTGATCAATTTCCAGTCCCCAGGCGGGGCTTTTTTCCTCAATGCTCTTGTAAAAACTGATCAATTTCTTTGATCCACCGATAGGAGAAAGCATTAAGCCGTCTTCCAGCGTCTTAGACATCCCATCGTCAACTTTATTTATCATTGAATCAATTAGGTCAAAGAAGTTGCCTTCCGAAGGTAATTGACCTTTCTTGAAAAAGGTTTTTAAAGAATTTCGATTTTGTAAAGACATAAAATGATATATTCCTTAATTATTAATGTTTTATTCTATAATGAAATCATGACCCAGCTCCAGTGAATCAATACCTGCCTGAAGTGATCGTTCTTCATATTTGTCATTCAGTACTGTAATCTGATGTTCCAGGGCTGGTACAAGAACAGACCATGGTTTGGTCGCCTGCAGAAATGATTTTGCTTCTCCATCTCTCGCAGTATCAATCAATATCCAGTTACCGGCAAAATCACGCGCAGCCTGAACCATAGAGAATTTTGTTATAAAGTCAACATAAGGCAGCGTTCTCATAAAACTTAGAATATCAGAAGTATTTATCTTTCCTCCCAAATGAAGTCTTGAATAACCTTCCTCGTTACTTTTGCTAAGGTATTTCTTCAACTCTTCATTCAGCTTCTGAAGGAAAAAGCCATAATTATACCCATCAGTAAATTTAACACCACAAATAATTTTGATCCTTTCATAATTAGGATTTCTGATCTCTAACTTTACAAACGGACTAACGAATTGCGTAATATAATTTTTAATCTGATACAACAGCTCACTACTTGCCATTGGCTCATTACCATCCAGATTATTACTATTTCTAAATGGAGAAATCACAAGTAAAACACTTCCCGGAGCATCAAGATTGCTGCTTGTCATATTTGGTAAACAGGCAACCTTATATACAGAAGGAAATTTTTCAAGAATAATCCTCTCATAATCCCAGGCCATGATAGCTCTCGATTTGTGCCTCAGGCGCTCTCCTACTCTGGTATAAAATTCTTTATTACCTTCTTTCGGCAGACCGTTATATGATTCTAAAGGCTGAATAATTGATTCAACACCTTCAATATTTTCAACCGATCTTTTTACTGTGAATGCAGGTAATGGCTTTTTAAGATGATTTCCATCAAGATCATATGAATCTGAAAGTGTAGCAGAAATAGCTTGTGTATATACACTAATTGTTTTCGATGCTACTTCAATATTATTAAGAGCACTTGCTCTTACCCAAAATAAGTTAGAATCAAGAATTGTGTTGTTTCTGTTTATTTCGTAAGGTAAATCAATCTGAATGATACCGGTTTTAATAAAGCAGCTTGTATCATCTCTCAATATCTTAGAAGGCTTCAACAAATGCCATTTGTTATTTGCAAGATAGCTCCATTCGATTACCGGAGGATCTTCCTCTGAAGAAATAGTAAATTCATCAAACATCTCAAACAGCATGGATACTGATTGAGGAGGATTGATATTTGAAAATCCTATCAACAAAGAACCATCATGATTGTACTCTGGCAATAGGTAAGTAACCTGAGAGGAATTATCAGGATATACCAATTCTTCCCCAAAAGGATGAATATGATAAATCGCACCTCTTAATTCATTTCCATCCGATCTGTTAGATCTGTCTTTTAGAGATATTACAGATGCAGAGCTATAGTCAAGTGATAAAGATTTAATCTGAGGAGAATATGGAGGATTAGGCATTTTATCCATTTTCTTCTCAACCAGCTGCACAAGGCTAGATCTAGAATTTCTAATTGCCGTTTCTGAAAGAACAGCAGGATAAACTGTGTGAGCAAATGCTGTTTCAGGAGCTGATAATTCAATTTTTAAAAATCCTCTTTGTGAAGTACTGGTGTAAAGAGAATTCAATTCTATTCCGGCAAAATCAGGAGATTGTTTAATCCTGTTTATTTCTACAGAATGAATTAATGTTTGTTCATCCAGTTCTGATTTTGCGTTAATTAATTCCCCTTTGGGATCGCCTTCTGATCTGAATAATTTAAATGATTGTTGTTCCTTTGCCGATGGTCTCCACCTTCCGTTTTCCAGAATTGAAATCTTGGCTTCAAAAGACGTGTTATCAATATTTATCCCATAATCCTCATAGTGTCCGAAAAATCCGCTTTTATTTCTGGGAAGATCGAACCACTCAATATTGACATTTAAAGAGTCCAGACTCTTCCTGAAAATCTCATTATTCCCGACAACAAGATAAGAACCAACATTTGGCATTGGTCCGAATGGATAAAAAGGACTGTCAGGGCTAAGCTGTCCCATATTGTTATATAGAACAAGATCCTTTACACCTGTTACATTAACTTTGATATCCACTTCTTCAAGTATCAGGTCTTTGAGAAGTGAATAAGGATATATATAAGTATCGCTATTTAAGCCTATTTTAATCAACGGCGCTTTAGAGGAATATATTCCTCTGTGAACACCTGGATTGTACTTAACAATAGCAGGATCGGACTCGTCCAGGTCAAATCTAATTACTAGAGAAAAAGAATCTACCTCCCTTGAAATCACATATTTTCTAACCCTGAACCAGCCATCCGGAACAGTAATGTCCAGCTGAAATGCATCTAGAAAGCTTTTTATAAAGATTTCACTTTCTGTACTTTTTTCAACATGAGCAATGTCTTCAAGCTTCTGAATCAAACCTTGAAACTTTTCAGGAAGAAACTGAAGCTTCAATGAAATTTCTCTATACCCCTCTTTCAAAAACAATACGGGTGATGCTATAACAAAACCAATGCTGGCATTTCCCATTGTTTTCTCAAGCTCACCTTTTCCATCCTGACTTTCACCAAAAGTCGCAAATGACTTGCGAGGAAAATTATCCTCAGCTTTTCTTGTTAATGCTTTAATGTCGGAGTCTGCTGAAAGAATATTTTTAAATAATACTTTTTCTACCCCTCTTACATTCAAAGATTTTTTCTCAATAAAGATTGAACGAAGACGCTCAATTTTAGCTTTATTTATCAGCAAAGGATAATCAGCTGTATATAAAACTTCCTTTCCACTATCATCTTCTTTACCAATAAATACAGTTCCTTTCTTAACTTGAGCTACAACAGAAGTGTCATATGTTTTAAACGAAAGATAAACCTTATCTCTTATAGCATTTTTAGGTGATTGCTGAAGAGCTACTTTATAATAAAAATCAAGGTGTCTTTTAGAAATATTATTGATTTCACCCTGAGCATGCTGAAACAGTTTTAAGAATGCCAGAAATAAAGAAACTTCTGGATAATGGGTATCTGTTCTAAGAGATTCCTGGAGATAATCCGGAGCCTTCATTTTCAGATATAACAAAGTTTCATAAAATGCCTGAAAACTTAGTTGAAGCTGTTCTGAAATAATGCCACTCTCCTTTTTAAATGAAATAATATCCTTCTTCTGGTTATTATCCTGCAATGAGTCTTTAATTCCCCATATATCATCAAACCTATGGTAATTGAAAACCATTGTTTCATCTTCACTTAAAAATCCATTAAGATTGCGTTGTTGCTCAACAAGAATTTTTAAGGACACATTTAACTTACTGGAAATAGCGCTTGAAATTTCATTTCTGATTTTCAACTCTTCACCGGAAAATGCTTCAACGGCTTTAAGTCTGCCCAACCAGATCTGGAAGCGAAGCGCCAGATCAAAAACTTCTTTAAAGCATTTTTTAAAGTAAAAGAACTTTTTTTCAGGTCTTTTAAAAAGGATGGCCTTATTAAGATTGTTCTTAAAATTTATTTCTATTCCTGATGGATTAGAATCTATAATGGTAGCCAGAATTACTGTTTCATCTGTCAGGAATTCGGACCAATCACCTTCTACTTTATTCTTTAAATTATAAAAATTGATAAGTCTTGAAAAACCTGAAGAAAAAACCAACAGATCCTCAAATGAACGCTCATCAATTTTAACATAATTAAAATCCAAGGCAGGAAATGCCCTGCTTTCCTGTGAAGTACCGGCACTTGTAAGTCTTATAAATTTATTACCTTCCATGCTTTGGTTTGGTCAGATCAAAAAGTATTCACTGCCCTGAAGCGGGCTTCATTACCTTCTAGAATATAATATGGATATACCATGTTACTTCTTTTATTTGTCTTTCTAATAGTATATTGTACATCAATCAGCAACAATCCATCATTTGTTTTATCCTGACTGATGTCAATTTCATTCAAAATGATTCTTGGTTCAAAATAAAGAATGGCATTTTCAATCATTCCTTTCATCTCAGTAATCAGAGAGCTATCAATAGACTCAAAAATCATTTTGTTCAGGTCACATCCATATTCCGGAAGCATTGTTCTTTCACCTGGTTTGGTAGACAATAGAATAAAAAGACTTTCTCTGATATCTTCTTCTTCTGAAACAAGCATTATACTTCCAGAGGTTTTATCAAAAGTTGGAGGAAACTTCCATCCAACACCCAAAAATGTTTTTTTATGCTTCATATTAACCTCCGATCATTACAGTTGGACAACCTAAAACTATAGACCCACCATGCGCTGTTGAATCACCCATTCTGGCAGCTGGCATACCTCCGATCAAGACTGTTGCAGACCCTTTAACAATACTATCCGGAGGACCTACACATGTACACATGTCGCCTAATCTTGCAGCAGGCATCCCACCTATTAATACAGTCATACACCCAGGTGGCATTACAGGACCTCCAACATGAGGGATAGGTGGGGTACCTGGCGTCATCATAGGGCAAGTATGCATATCTCCTGCTCTGGCTGCTAAAGGCATTTATTTAGTTTAAAGTTATAAAATCAATTAATCATCACTACTCCGCCTTTTATAACAGTCTGGCCAGAACCTTTAAGTTCAGCCATTGCTGCTTCAGCGGCAAATTTTGTACTCCCTTTTAGTTCCACAGCCATTCCTTCTCCTTTAAGATTACCTGTAGCTTTAGCCTGAATATCCTGCTGCGCTTCAATTATCACTTTCCCCTGAGCTTTAATTGTAAAATCCTTGACACAGTCAAAGGTTATCCCTGCATCATTCATCTCCATTTTATTATTATTCTTGTCGATGGCTGTTATGGCACCCTTATCATCGTCCAATACAATACTATTGTTGCCCGGAGTAATGATTGTAATGATTTTCTTTTCTTCATCGAAAGTCATTTTCATTTTACTTCTGGTTACAAATGATTTAGTATTATTTTTTGCTTCAGAAGTGAAGGCAGGAACATTTTTAGCACTATATACAGATCCTAAAATAATAGGCTGTTCAGGATCTTCATTTAAAAAACCAATAACAACTTCATCATTTATTTCAGGAATAAAAAAAGTCCCGGACCCATTCGTTGCATAAAAGGTAGAAAGCCTTGCCCAGACTCCCATATTATCCTGTTTCAATGTTGGATAACTAATCTGTATCCTATGCTGCCCTGCGGGATCTTCATCGATTTTTTTTACAATTGCAGTCTGGAGCCCTCTGATACCCGCAGTTATTCCGCTGGCAGCAGGAGCATCAATGTCATTATTCGCTTCAGAATAAGATTTAAAAGAAATCCCAAAGCTTGCTTGCGTATACCACTCACCCTCTTCAAGAACATGGTTTACTGCACTTACATATACATCACCATTAAAATGATCACTAAGGCCTTTTAATGTTAAAACGATATCCGGCTTCACTAGGGAACTACCAATAAATTTTGCATGCCCTTGCAACATAGATAATTTAGATCTCGTCAATTTACCTGTTGCCCAAGCCTGAAGGACATTATTAGGTAAATTTGCTGGTGTCTGAAGCTGATATTCCTGTATTCCATGTACGCTACTTAATTTAGCAGGAGTAATACCTACGGCTGGTATAGTCACACTTCCGGAATTTGCCTCCAGAATCTTTTGATTGGCAACATCCCATGCTACACTTGTTACTTTTGGAAATTGATTTCTAGCATCTATTTCAATGTCTATTTCCATTAAAGTCTGCCCATTCACCACTTCCACAACCGGAGCAGAAGAAACATCAGGATTACCAACTTTAACTTTGCTCCCATCTGTAACTACAATATGTCCATTGAAGTCGGCTCTCATCAGCATATAATCCCAATCTGAACAAAAATATTGTACAAGTTCCGGATGTGTTGCGTCAGTTGAAGTTACTGTCGCCTCAAGTCCACTATTACCGATCAGTTCTGATATAACCTGACTATCTGTTTTGTCAAGAAATATTGCATTGTTCCTTGCGAGAGCCATCTTATAAGCCTCTTCTTTACAATCAACAATCAGCCTACGACTATCAGGGGAAAGGCTTAATCCTTGTTTTACAATAATGCCTTCAAAAATTACTTCATTTTTAGCATGATAGCCGGCTTTAATTGTTATTTTCTTTCCAGGATCAAAAATGCCTGAATTAGCAGAAGGGAAATCATCGGCTAATCCGGTAAATCCACCATCCGCAATAGTAACAGTAGCTGTACCTATTCTATTAACTGCCCTTGAAACATTTATTGAGGTTACCTGATGTTGACCAGGAATCAGTGTACCGTCAGTAAGAATTTCATAAGTTACTAAACTGGTATCATTTTCTATCAGGGACTTACTCATACTATTGGAGGAAAAATAATCTCGGTACCAGGTTCAAGATTACGAAAATCTACCAGGTTGTTAAACTTCGCTACTTTTAAGTAAAGAGAACAATCATTATAAATTTCATTACACATTAAAGGTAATGTATCCCCAATTTTTACGGTTCTTAAATGTGTTAAATCAGGAGATTGAAGATCATGCTCCTTTGCCTGCTTAGAAGCTTCTTTTGAACTTTCAAATGAAGCTTCTAAAGTACTTCTTAAAGGATCTCCATTTGACTTGAACATAGTGTGGGTCACAGTAAGATTTTTCAATCTTCCCTGAAATGTATTTACACCCCAGATTATCTTTACAAATGGTATATCATGTGTTGAGCCTATAAAATCATATGTTGCTTTTTTAAAGGCTTTAATTTCTTCCATTATATCTATGGTTTTACTTCCATTTGTCCCCGCTTGACCTGTCACTCCTGTAGCATCAAGAGTAAGAGTCATATTCAGCTTTTTTGAAGGAGCTTTTTTTAGCTTTTGCGGACTATCAGTAGAACCTGGGGGTGCATCTTCAACAAATTCAACAGCATATTCCTGTTTGAAAGTAGTTGGATTAAACTGGACCTTAAATCTGGCATGCTCATCTTCAAAGGTCGACTTTTTATAGCCGATTATTTCCATCTTAGTCAATCCACTTTGATTTGCAGCCATTCTATCTTTCTATCTTTGATTGTAATTTTTGCATAACTTTATCCACACATTCCTTTACTATTTTATTTTTAACAGAAGAAGGCATTTCCAACTGCAAAGGTCTCTTCTCATTATCAGAGGAGGAAACCGTCATTTTAATAATTAATTCTTTAATTTCTATTGCCATAAATTAAACCTTTACCTGCTCAAATCGCTTATAAGTTAGTTCCAGGCTTTCGATAACAATATCATTATTCTGGGCATTAAAAGTCGATACACTCCACTTTGTGGGATATGCATCTATAAACTTCCAGGACATGAGCGGTTCATTCTCTTCATCCAACAAACTTACCACAACATCCTTGGTAACAATAGGTTGGTCAAAGCCATTAATCAAAGTTGTTTTACACCATTCACCTAAAGCTGAAAGAGAGGACACTAAGCCTCTCTTTAGCTGTAAAGGTGAATATTTCATTGTTTTAGGAAGCTTATAAGTAAATGAATTCACACCTCCTTCATAAAAGTCCTCAGTTGGTATTTCAGCAGAAATGCCTGAGACCTCCTGAAAATTTGAATCTAAGCCAGAGCTGTCATTGGTATTAACAATTCTAACTCTGAAATGAAATCCAACTGGTGGGTAATATTTAGATGTTCCACCAGCAGAAGGTTTTTTCTTGGAAGTTGAAGTTCCAGTTGCCATTATTTACTTCCTTAAAAATTAATATAATTAAGCAAGAGTCTGCACTATACCTTCATGAGCAAGCTCAAGGGTCTCTATTGCCACTTCATTTGCATCTGATTTTAAATCAGGTGCAGAGAACTTAATTGGGAATGCATTGTTGACAGTCCATGTAAAAAGAGGATTTCCTTCTTCATCAAGTAAGTTAATGATTACAGTTTCCCTTCTTTCTTTATTTACCTGAACATCATTCCACCAATGCCAGAATAATTCATCTCCATGAAACATACCTTTCTTCAATGTGATGTTTCCGTTCTTTTTAAGACCTGGTATTTTCTGAGTTAAAAATGTTGAATCATTTCCTGCGCGGTACTCAATAAATTGAGTTTCCATGCTTAATCCAGAAACCTCCTGGAATCCAACTGAAGTTCCTCCTATTTCTACTGAAAAGTGGAACTTAGGAATGGGCCATTGTGTATCTGCCATATTTTTATCTTTTTATTATTAAAAGTAATTTTCTGTTTAATTAAAAATTCTATCAATCAATTATGATTCCTGCATTTTTTGCTGGAATGTGATCACGATAAACTCGGCAGGTCTGGAGATCGCAACTTTCACGGATATCCTCATAACACCATCAAGAACATCATTCGGAGTCATTGTTGAACCAAGACCAATCTCAACCTGATAAGCCTGCTCAGGAGATGCTCCAACCAAGCCACCAAGTTTCCATAGATCATTCAAGAATGAAGAGATCATGCTTTTAACCAATACCCAGGTATTAGAAGTGTTAGGCTCATATACATAAGCTTTAGCTGCATATTTGATAGACTGCTCTATAAATATTAAAGTCCTTCTTACGTTTATATATCTCCAATCCTGACTGTTTCCGTCAAGTGTTCTTGCTCCCCAAACTATTGTGCCTTGACCAATGAATGATCTAATCGCATTTACTGATTTACCTGTTACTGTAAGGTTCAGGTCTTCCTGATCGTCATGAGTTAATTTTACGACAGGAGAAATAACAGAAGCAATGCTAGTATTGGCAGGAGCTTTCCATACACCTCTTGAATTGTCGATAGCAGTATAAATACCAGCCATTGCAGGGCTTGGAGGAAGCACGTTCAGAAGGTTTCTAACTTTTGTTAAGATAGACTTGAATACAGGGCTAACAACTTTTAATGTCTGATTAACACCATCAGCATCTGCGTCAGGATTCGAGATTTTCCTGATCTCAGCTTTTATTTCGTCTGATTTCTTTTTATCATCCGTAGAACGATCGACCTCTTTATTAAGAAGGCTTTCCAAAACATCAAGATTTGAAATATTCTTAAAGCTTACTTCTTCATTCTGTACAATTGATGTGTTAAGGAATGGGTAATAAGCGGATCCATAAGCAAGGAAGTTGCTACCAACACCTTCTCTGAATCTAGTGATGACATCATTTCTGTCATAAGTTCTTGCTGCTGTTCCTTTGAATACATCCAGGATAGCAAATCTGTTCTTCATTTTGTAACCGCAATGAGCAATAATCGCCTGTTGAAGAGCGAAGCAATCACCTTCTTCCAATTCAACCGCTTCAGGAATGACTACCATAGTAGGTTCTTCTTCACTGATCAAGGCTGTAAGACCATCTTCCAAAGCTTTTTTAGAAATTGAATTTAGTTTTGGTCCTGAACCAGAGCTGTAGAAATCATCCTCTGACTGACTAGATTCTGCTTTATAATAAGTACCAACAGAAACAATGTAGCAAGTTCCACCTCCGTTTGCAAAGAACAATCTCAATGAATCATAAAAAAGAAATCTTGATTCACTGTCCTGAACAAGCTTGTAAGATGCACCGTCTACCTGGAAATCAAAAGATGCTCCCTGACTCTGCTGAATACTAAATGTGGTTTTTACTCCTGCACCAAAAATGCTGTGGTATTCCGCAAGAGATGTGATTCTTACCGGCTGGTTGATTAAAGACTCTCCTTCTCTTATTGCTTTTTCGGTATATCCAATGAATGCCGGAATAGCAGTAGGAATACCGGCAACAGAATTAGGAAAGGCATTTTTTTCTTCAATATAAACGCCGGGGGTTGCTAAAGTTTGCGCCATAGTTATTAATTGTAAAAATTATATGTGAATAATTATTTCAGAAAAAATTTTGGATTGCTCATCCCGTGATTCAGGCTTTATCATTTCAAATGAAGCGAATGGTAATTTATCCATTATAACTTTCCCTCCCGAACTTCCATTCTTCGCATGCTTCAATTGAAACCTGTAATCATACATTTGCTTTAATGGCAAAGGCTGATCTGAGATAAACATAATCGCACTAGCTCCGTTATTCAGCTTTACCTCCTGAGGGCCGGAAAACTTTAAATCTCCGGAGCCGCTATCAATGACGGTATTTTTTAACCCTGAATTATATTTACTTATTAATAAATACTTCCAATAGGTCGATCTGGAATTAAATACTATTTTATAACTATAAAATGGAATGTCAAAACTCTTTATTCCTTCTATAAGTTCGTCTTTAATACTTCCAGTTAACGAAATATCAATGATTCCAACAGGCTTTAAAATTGGAGCATTCGTATAGAGTACAAATGAATCTTTTAAAGTTTCATTTTCATAAAGGAAATAAAGCCCCAAGGGTAAATGAGTATTATTGATAGCTATACTCCCGCCTGGAGCAACTTCTTTAACTAAAACGACCTGATTGAAATCGTTCTTAAATTCAAACTTACATCCTTTATCTCCACCAAGCAGTACTATTTCCTTTTTTAGAGAATATCTTTCTTTAGTGCCTGCAAATTGTCCGTGATGCAATAAAAGAGTTTCATTGTCTTTGATTACCCGATTGTTGGAAAAGTAAAAAATTTTCGAGTTATTTTCTAATGAAACATCAGTAAAGTTAGAAAAATATTGATTCTTAGTATATAATAAGTAAGTTAATTTTAATTCTTTTTTCTCTATTAGATTTAATAAGCCTTCAACTTTCTCGGGTGCATAAAGAAAAAAACACTCTCCTGCATCTTCTTTTGTAATAAGGTCAAGTTTACGAAATAAGCCTGAACTTTCAGAAGCTAAAACAATCTTCAAATCTTCACCTGGCCTATCAGCATAAAAATTATGCCCAATTGCTAATTTAAAAAGTGTTTTATAATTAAAGCTTATATCGAGCATTGTTCAAGTCATTTAATTTTTATATGATACTGCTAAAGCCTGAAACCCTGGTATAGTCATCTTCAAAATTACCTTCCTGAACAGTCACCATTCTGACTTTATATAATATTGAAGGAAGATATTTACCTCCCAGGGTCCCCCACAAATGACTTTGATTTTGCAAATCCTGATTTACTATTTCAAAAGTCAGCTTCTCAATGTTTCGATTTAAATCAGGAGTATTGCTATGGGTGAATACACAGTTGGCCTGAAAAAAACTTAAAGTAGCTGATAAAAACTTTAAAGCTTCCGGGTAGTTCTTATCTGTAAAATAAGCAGAACACATAACATAAATATTCAGATTAATTGGTCTTGCCATATTAACAGTAGAATTTAATCTGCTGGTTATAGTTTCTTCCTGAATATTGACTAAAGTAATTACGACTTTATCTGACTCAGTAATAGCAAGACTTCCATCCTGATTTACTATGTTAGATAAAATGACTTTATCTTCACCTAAGGCAAATCTGTTTTTTAGATAAAAATTGAGTCGTTCTCCAATTATATTTAGTACTGAATATATCATTTATAAAAATAATAGGTTTAAGGTAAATCTCTTTCAACCAAAAACTGTCTGCTAAAAATAAGAAATAATACTCCTGCTATTATAAATCCACCTAACAAAAATGCAACTTCACGCAAACCTGCATATTTTAGAGTAAAGAATATTAGGCCAAGAAGTATAAGAATCACCAATGAAATCCCACCTTGTAAAATAATTTTCCAATATCGTTTAAAACGATAACCATATCTGAACAATACCAAAAATCCTGCAATACTGATTCCCATTAGTGACCCGAATACGATGAATAGAGGTCTTGGGTTTGTTACCAGCACCCTCGGATTTTGAAGGATTCGCATACCATAAGACAACATCATCTGCCAGGAGATTCTAGGTTTTCTAACAGAAGCTTTTAAGACTTTTGGTTTTAACACAGAGTCTTCTTTTAACGAAAATTTGTCTGCCAATAATTCCCATAACTCTGTATGACCATTATCATATCCCAATGCCCAAATACCTACACCTCCGATTTTTTTCTCTTTTATCCAATCATACTTTTTACTCAATGAGACTTTGTCTTCAAACCATATTTGTCTGTACCTGTTCTGGTCGTCCCTATATACATGAAATTTACTTCCACTGACTTCATCATCACAACATAAAAGTTCACCATGTGTATTTTTTATACTTCTATACATGGAATATCCAACAAAAGCCTCTACCTTACTAGGAAACTTCAGATCTTTAGTTTGCCATTCCGCGCCGTAATACGGTAATCCTAAAAGTAGTTTTCCAGGAGGAACTCCAGCAATCAAATACTCATCAACTGCTCTTTCAAGATTATACGGCCACCAGACATTGCCGCTTTTAATTGGAGCTACCGGACCTGCAACCTTACTGTTTGCTCCATAAAACTCATACCCCATAATTACGAACATGTCAACATACTTTGAGAGCTGTTGCATTTCATAAACGTTATCAAAATCAACAGCCGGTAAAGCAATAGTTATGAGATAATCCTTTTTGGAAGCTCTCAGGCTTGATGATAAATCTATGATAAAGTTAGTAAGATCAGACCTGTTAGATGAAGAAATGGCTTCAAAATCAATGTTCACACCATCTGCATTTTTTTCTCTTAATAAGGTAATCAGAGTATTAATAAAGGTTTTTTGAGCACTAATATTGGACAAAAATTTTCCATTATTTCCGGTGCCAAAGTTCGTAACACTTAATACCACCTTACAACCATGAGCATGTGCAGAATCAATCAGAGTTGTAGTCTTCCACTCATGGATATTAAAGTAAGAACCTGTATTGGGGTCCAGCTCATAACTAAAATAGGCAATTACAGATAACAAAGAAAAGTTATAACTTTTATATGCATTCCCCATCCAATAGGGATGCCAGCCAAATACATGCTTAGTAGAGTCTAACTTATGATTTTTCTTGTATACCTTGTTATTAGTAATCAAAAATTCTTTCTGCCAGCCTTCTTCACTTGTGAGGTTGAAATTAGGCTTTCTCGATTTAACCGAAAAGTTTCTCTTCTTAAATTCTGTGGTATCAAATTGAACAGCTACATCCAGAACCTTGGGATCTTCTTGCTTGAGAGAATCTCTCTTAGCTATAAGATTTTGTAATGAATCTTTGAGGATTTTAACTGTTTCTTCTTTCTTTTTTTCTTCAGCTACCTTACCTTGCTTTTTGTCAACAGTATTATCTATAAGATCCCTCAAAACACCTTGACCAAATGAATCTAACTGCTGTAATAAAAGAACTGAACAAACTAACCAAAAAATTAAACTTTTATTGAGCATAATTGCTTATAAAACTATGATTCTAAAATTAATCTTACTTTATGCATTCTTAAAAATGGAGATTGCTGGCCATTAAGCAAAGTTAAATACTTCTTTTAAACAGACACAAAGATATTTTTTTTTCTAAAAAAAGCGAGCTTTTTCTCATGAAACTTACTTAGAAACAAAAAATATTTTTTTTAATATTGTAGCTTTAGAATCGTCTATGAAAAAACACTTTTTAGCTTGTTTGTTTTCCCTTCCTATATTCTCTTATGCTATTGCTGGAGGTAAGAATAAAGTTTCTCTGGAACAGAAAAATCCACTGGATTCATCACGATTATTGCGTGAAGAGCATATTTCTGCATTAAAAGCACTGCAGCCAAGCATGACAGGTAAAACTCAGCAAGGAAATAAATACGACCTATTCGGAATAAAGAAAGGAAAAGAATGGACATTTCTAATTCTTGATAGTACGGATTTTTACTCTATTAGAAAAGTTAAAGGCAAAAGTGAAATGGAGGAGAAAGATCAATCTTATACAGATATGATTTGTCTCATGATAGAAAGCAAACTGATAAGGCAAAAGAAAAAACCAAGGAATGTCGACGGATTAACATTCTCCTGTTACTATAAATTTAAGCCGAATGCGAAAAAAATGTACAGGAACTACAACAAGATCTCCAGAGATGCTAAGTTCTATCTAAAAAATGCAAAAGGAGGAAAACAAGGAAGAGTAAAAATCCTGGATAAGGCATTAAAATAAAAGAGGAGAAAATTCTCCTCTTTTTAACTCTATACATCTTTATTTCATTCATACTTTTCTTTAGTCTTTCTCTTCAACTTCGGTTTATACAAAGGATATGAATAGCCTAAAGAATACTGAAATGAATTTATCTTAAAATCACTGTCCGTATAAAAATACTTGTACATAAGATCATTGTTAGAATACCTTTTATCCGGATCATTTAGTTTGTTCAAACCATGACAATATCTCACATCCAGAAAAACATATCCCCTTCCAATAATATCCTTAACTTTAATACCAGCTCCCAGGATAAGGTTATAATTAAATCTTTGCCTTAAGCTCGTAACATCAATCTCTCCTTCTTTTACCTCACGACCTCCTCCTATATATAGAGAATCTTTTCTTAACGGTGACATTTTGGATTTTGCCAGATAGGATATAGAAACACCGGCATTTAAATAAGGTACCCATTTTTCTCTTCCAAAGTTAAAATTAAGAAGTATTGGAACTTCAAAATAGGTTTGAGTTTCCGGCAGCTCAATAGTTGAATAATTAAAAAGTCTTTCTTTAAAAACAAACCTCTTTTGCGTATACAATACCTCTGTTAGCAATGAAAATCTTTTGTATAAAGGAATCTGTAAAAAAACTCCACCCTGAATACCCGCTTTTGAATTATAATCCCCAATATTCATTTGAGAATTTTCATAGCTAAAATTTCTTTTGATATCTATATCCGAAACATTTACCCCAAACTTTCCCCCGATCAATAAATACGGTGTAGTTCTGAAGCTATTATAAAGCTGGACAAACTCATTAGGATCTGTTGGTCTTAATTTATATTCAGGTCCACTTTTTAATAAGAGTGTCATAGACTTTTCAGCTTTTTCTCTTTCATTAAAATAAAGATTTGATAAAGTCAATAGCCTATATGCTTCGACTCTTTCCTGTTTTGTAAAACCTTCATTTAAGCATGGCTCCAGGAGTTCTGCAATTTCAGAAATTCTACCTTCTTTATATATATCCTGAGCTTTTGAAAGCACTTGTCCACAATCACTGGTTTGGGCAGAAACCTGACATATAATTGCAGATATGAAAACTAAAAAAGTAGTTAATAAAAATTTGGATGCTATTGAATTCATTTTCCGTTTCCTTTCGGTTTATCTAAACAAGTTTTTTCATAAACTATATCATCTCCCACAAATTGCTCCCACTCTTTGTTATTCATGTTCCTGCTCACTTTGTCACAGACGATGTTTTTCATTAATTCAATTTTTGTAGGCCATACTTTTATCTTATTGTCTTTACATCCGGCAAGCAGCTTATTGCCATCAGGGCTAAATTCAATAGACCATACCCAGTCATCATGATCTTTAA
Organism: Sporocytophaga myxococcoides; assembly: GCF_000775915.1. Classification (NCBI taxonomy): domain Bacteria; kingdom Pseudomonadati; phylum Bacteroidota; class Cytophagia; order Cytophagales; family Cytophagaceae; genus Sporocytophaga; species Sporocytophaga myxococcoides. Next base: position 197,312 of record NZ_BBLT01000007.1, on the reverse strand, counting down.
GAACAATAGGAGCGTCATAAATATTCAGCATATTCCAGATACGGACAGTTTTATCAAAACTACCTGTAGCTAGTTTCTCTCCATCATTACTAAATCTGATATTGTTGATCCTTGCTGTATGCCCTGAGAGAGTTGCAAGAATTGTTCTGGTTTGCATATTCCAAATACGAACAATTCCTTTTTCATCTCCTGCAGCAAGCAGCAGTCCATTTTTACTGAATGCGATTGATACGACCGGCACATTATCCTGAAATAAAATTGACTCCTGATTTTTCTTATCCAGATCGATTAAAATAACATCTCCATTTCCTTTAGCTGCCGCAACAAGATTTAATGTTGGACTTGTTGCAATAGCATTGATTTTAGAATCACTGATTATGACTTCCTGAGAAGTGGCAGACTCAACATCCCATTGGTATATCTTTTTATCATTACCGGCAGAAATAATACTTTTTGAATCTTTAGTAAATCCAAGAAACCAGGTTTCTGTTGTTTTTGACTTAAATATTTTAGGTTTAGTACCAATCTGAGATAAATCAAATAGCTGTAAAAATGAATAATCACCACCAGCAATCAGAAACTTATTATCAGGACTCAATGCTATTGATTTATGTATATGAGTAGGAGATTCACTAATTAACTGCCTGGAACCATCTTCCTTCTTTGGATCCCAGCGATTAATTTTACCATCGCTTCCTGCGGAATAAATCATCTTTCCTGTGATGGTTGTTGTAAGCGCACGAACGTTTTGGTTATGCCCTTTTAACGGTCTGAACGTTGAATCGCCAAGAGACTTTATAGCATTGTACATAGCATCAAAAATATCAGGATCGTTATCTTTTCCTCCATGTTCTTTATTAAACAAAAACGCTTGTTGTGCTACAATCCCCTTTTGCTCTTTATCTACAAGGCTTACAGATTTAATTGCCATTGATTTTGCTATAGAAAGCATTCTAAGGTTAAATGCTTTTCTTTCTTCTGTCAGAGCTATTTGATGAGCCTTTTCTGCTTTGGCCTTTTCAATAAGTGCATTTTTTGTGGCAAGTTCAGCCAATAATTTCTGTTCTTTCGCTAACTGAGCATTCTTCAAGGCTTTTTCGGTTTCGCTTAAAGCAATTTTCTTCTGCTCTAAAGCTTCTCTTTCGCTGGCCCTGGCCTTTTCACTTTCCTGTTTTGCAATTTTTGCCTGTTCTTCTGCTACTTTAGATTGTCTTCTGGCTTCAGCTTTTTGCTTTTCTGCTTCTCTTCTCTGCTGCTCTCCATATATAAAGAATAAAAAGGCAACAATGGCTCCCAAACCAAGTATAAGGGCAGTTATTCTGGCGGCGATCAATCTTCTTCGCTGCATTTTCTCCTTCATAATTTGCTCTCTCTCGAATTCTTTTTTACTGAAATCAAGAAATAGCATAGTCCGTTCATAAGCCTTATGGTAGCGCAGTCCCCATATTTTAGACGGATTTTGTTCTGCCTGCCAGTTAAGGGCTATTTGCAGATCCGGAGGCCTCCATAGGCCAGACTTCCCTTGCTGATGCATCTCGGCTGCTTCAGCTAAGCGAAGATACATTTTTACTGATTCCGCTTCTTCCTCAACCCACTTAGTCAGCATTACCCATATTCTCATCAGACTTTCATGAGAAATATCAATAATACTATTTTCCTCCAGCTTCACATTGGAGGGAGGCATCAGCAATGTATTTCCTGTTTTTCTGAAATGGTCTACTACCTCTGTCACTTCTGCAACCGGAGCATTTGCAATCACTGCGATATCCGAAAGTTTAGCTGGCCTTCGCACTCCTCTTCCTTCATCCCCTTTTTCAGTTATTGATTTGAAAATCTTTTCACATATCCGTTTCTGATTTTCATTAAGTTCATTGAAAGCCTCATTGGCATGAACTGACAAAGCTTTTTGCATCCCCCCCACAGCTTCATAATGGGATATCTCCATTAAATCCGAATCTCCATTTCTTTGCCAATAATCCCATGTTCTCATCAATGCATGCTGCATAATCGGTAAAGCATCTGCATTGTCTCCCACATCATTTAAAAGTTGTTGAACGAGACGATCATCTATCTTACCTCCCATTACGGAAACAGGCCCTAAAATAGCTTGTTTCTTTTCTTCTCTCGTCATCTGAGGGATCAGAAACTGACTGTCATTAATTAACCTTGTCAATTTAGGAAACTGAGAACAGTCGCCAACAAAGTCCGATCTCATTGTAATGACTACGTAGATTGGAATTTCTCTCTGACTGACAGCTTCTGTTATAATTTTAATAAACGCTGAAGCCTCATCTACTGCTTGATCGTCGTTACTTTTAAATCTGAACAGTTCTTCAAACTGATCTATGAAAATGAGGTGGTTCTTTTTTTCTTTCCGTATTTTAGACTTTATTAGTTCTACCAACCCATAAGAGCTACCTTTAAGTGTCAAAAAATTCATATTTGACATGATTTCCCTTTTCTCAGGATCAGCTTCATTTTTAATTTCACTGTCTATAAGGGCATCAGAAAGATTTTTAATAGGTGCAATTCCGGGCCTGCATATAGATACCTCCCACTGAGATGAATCTTCAGTTCTGTAATCCCCATAAATTACCGGGAGCAATCCACAATACATAAAGGAAGATTTTCCAATACCAGAAGTTCCTATAACTCCTACAAACCTATGGTCTACAAGTTTTTTAAGCACTTCGTCTATTTGTCCCTCCCTTCCAAAAAACAAATGACTTTCCTCATACCTAAATGGTCTGAGCCCTGGAAACGGATTAGGCTTCTCTTCCTGGGGATTTCTCACTTGAGAAACCTTTTTTCCCGGCTTTACTTTTCCTGATGTTTTTGTTGAAAGCATCTTTTTAATTAAAAAGCTGTATTAAAAAATGATATTAAAACTTCTTTATCAATCTTGCCATTGGCCTTTACATGATATACATTTTTGAAAATTTCATCACTAGGCAATTCTTCATTTTCGAAATTAATAACACCCCTTCGGAATGATGTGCTTGTAAATTCCCAGGATTTGAGTTTATATAGTTCACACATTTTACTCCTCAACCAACTTGATTTTTCGTTATGATAATAAAACAGGATAGAACTACTTCTTTCTATTTTCTCTTTATCTATTGTGATCCTATTTAAGAAAACTTTATATCCAAACTCTTCAAGCATAAACTTTACAGACTCAGCTCCATCTTTATTTTTCTCACTGTTTACAATATATACAGCTTTTTGCCCCTCATCCTCTCCACTTGTACTGTCAGGCGAAGAAACTGTATCATTTGAAGTAAGTTTTTCAATAATAATATCCTTCAATTCTTCTACTGTACTTTTTATTATATCAGCTCCCGCATAATGTTTCTTCTCTTTATGAACCTGACTAATAAACTTTTTTTGATTTTCATTTTGAATAAGAAGGTTATCAGGAATCCATATAATTCTTTTAAAATCCAGACTTTTACCCTCCACTTTATCAATATAATATTGAGCAGCAATTTGATTTTCGAAATTATAATTAGGAATATTTCCTTCTGAAGTTTCTTCAAATATCTTTCCTAAAAGATGAACCGACAAAACGCAATTCTTTATCTGTTCATTAATCATCTTTTCCTTTTCCTTACTTGATCCTAATATCGGGCTATTAGGATAAACCTTGTATCCTAATTGCAAAAGCTCCCTTCTTATTTCTTCTCTTACCGGTATTAAATCTCTTGTTACTTCTGCAAGATATAATGATTTTGATCTATCATTGGTATCAGTATTTGCAATGCTATTACATTCCCGTTCGAGCTCTGCACATAAATCATAAATCTTAAAAAGGAAAAAATTCAGGAACTCTTTTTTAAAAATATCTTTTTCCAGAACCTCGTTTCCAGTGTCCGGATCCAGAAGAAAAAGCTTGGAAAGTTTTAGTTCCGGATATGCTTTTGCTGCAGGACCTAATGATTTTTCTTCTTTTACAATTCCGTACTTTAAAATAGATGGTGATGATGTAATCTTTCCAAGACGTTCTTTAAAATCTTCAGAAGAAAGAGAAATTTCAGAAAATACAGGAAGATAAACAACCGTTCCATTTTCTTCAAATGGATCATTAAAGTCTTTTAAAACCTTTACATTATACCCCTTTTGAGAAAGGCCAAATGAAAGATATTTTATAAGGTAATCAATCCAAAAGTTTTCACCTGTGTTTATTGATGGACAATCAGGAAATAAATATAAATTCGAATCTTCCATAAAGTTTCATTTAAAAATTTAAACCTTATTATACCTTGGGATTTTTCTTATTTGTAACAATAGAAGATGGGATATCTTCAAAGAATGACATTACTTCATTAAACTCCTCCTGTTTTACTTTATATACAGAGCAGTCTGTCTGAGCAATGAGTTCTACTTTAAAATCTGCTGAGCCTAAATAAATAAAATTATTAATAAACCCGTTTCCTGATACCACTTCCCTATTCTCGTCTTCGTTATTCAGCAATATTTTTCCAGAACGGACAAAATAGTAATCAATATTCTCGGGTCTTTCAAACGTTGCAATAGTTTCCCCTTGTTTAAATTCATAAAAGGAAGTCACTTTGGCAACTTCCATCAAAATAATACCGGGGACAAATCTAAAATCATCAACCCCTTTTAAAAATCTGATAATTTCAAACTTCAAATTAGGAGAGGTAAAATATTCCCTTGCTTCTGCCTGATTAATTGGCTCTTTGTTTTCACTTACCTCCAGCTTCCCTTCTTCAAGCATTATATATTCATGATTGCCGGAAACGTTTGATATAAGTATTTTACTTACTACATCTTTACTGAAGTTTGCCCCTAATTCCCTTCGAAACCTTTCGAAAGCAACGGGAAACAGATGAGGTGCTTTGATATAAAGAGCAACAGATGCCGTTTCCTTTAGCAAAGGGTCAGGATTGATAATATTAGCTACAAATATATCTGTATTGATTTCCTCCTTCTGTTCAGCCAGTTCTTTTAAAGCACAAGCTTTCGTCCACCTATTTACATATTTGTAATCTCTCTGGACCAGATCGTATAAAATTTCCAGAATATCCAATGGTTCTGATGGAAAGTATTCTTGCATTCTTTCCAGTTTATCTTCATAAGAAGCGGTATTTAATAGGGGAAGCAGGAATGGTTTCATTTCTTCTCCGAGCGTCACTTCCAGTAAGCCGAAGGCATATTCACTTTTTTCTGCATCTTTAGAAAATATATTTTCTTTAATCAATGCAATGGTTTTAGGATCATAAAGGAGAGAGAGTAATTTAAAAATGCTGTCGTAATTACTTTCAATTTCAGAAAGCATTGCCTGAATGATCACGTCAGACGCTTTAAAGCTAACAAGATCAAGGTATACAGACATGTTCCATACAAGTACACTAGTATATTCTTCAAGCTCTGCTTTAAACTGAATTACCCTGTCTCCTGTAATATTATAACCTGACCGGCTCAATGCTTCAAAAGCTGCACGGGCCACATTATGGTTTCTGTATGACAGTTTCTTTAAAAGTAATTGAACTGCATTTTCAGTTCCCATTCTTCCATACCCCTGCACGATCCTTAATTGAATTTTCTCTTCCTGCCCTGTAAGATAAAAAGCATTTTCTGCAGCAGGTAAAATTTTCTCACCTGTAGCGACGAGCGCTGCCAATGCACCATTACTGTAAAAAGGTTCAGAAAGCTTCTCTATGAGATTTTTCTGAAGGTCGGAATTAGCTGAATCTGCTGATGATACCACTGCATTATAACGTACTTTTCCATCTACATCCCTGAACAATTTATTCAAAAGACGAGGTTTAATTGCATCCTCAGAATAAGCAGACAAGAGTGCACCGTAAACCCTTTCTTTTCTTAATTTTGATAGTGTTAACTGCTCAATATATTTAACCTTTTCCAGTCGAAACTCTGCAGCATTTAGTTGATTAAATACTTTATCCAAAACGTCTCTACATCTGAGAACAGGATAAAACCTGGAATTTTTGATAGCTGATAATATCGGAATTGCTGGCAATAAACATAATTCAGAAGCCTCATTTAGTGCAATTTTCAGAGTTTCTTCGTCTTCATTTTTTAGTAATTCTAAGACAATATCTTTATGAACATGCGGGTCTAAAATCTTCAAAAGATTAAGATAAACCTGAAGGTTTTTACCAGGATTATTTAAAATAGTAAATGAAAGTTCATCAATAATCCCGGAAGCAGCTTTATCTTTTTTCTCAATTTCTTCAGGCATATCAAGACTTACGACAAGTTTTTCCCTATAGGCATTATTCATTTTGACGGCTACATATGCCCATACCCCTAATAAAACAAGAAGGAATACCGGAATAAATTCAACCTTAATGTATCTTAATGCAATAATTAATAACAATCCAGCTACTGCTTTGCCCGCCTCTCTTACTACTCTTTCTATTTTAGACTGAACATCTGACCTTAGCAAATGATCAAGTGGCATAAAGAAAAACTTGAATGTAGAAAATTCAAGAGATTTGAAGAGGCTCACAGAAAGAAGCTTGGAGATACAAACCAGCATGAAAAGGAAAAAGAATACTGACTTACTTGGGTCATATCCTTCAATAATACCCAATACCAGAAATATCAATGTAAACAATGCTAAGAATCCTGGAAGAATTAAAAGACTTGTTAAATATCCATATTTAGCATTTACCCATCTGGCAGCAATAAGTTGAAGTAGAAAACCTAACCCAATTATAGCAGCAGAAAAACCTGAAAGAAAATCCATGGTTTTGCCAGCGCCAGCATATTGATCTTCTACAAAAACCAGATAGAAATATTCGGTGAAATAAAAAGTAAGTCCGGAAAGTAGTGCGAACAATATTAACAGAAGAGTATAATTCTGTTTTATCAATTTATTATAATTATTGTAAGCTTTAATGTATTGTACGTTGATTTCTATTTTTGTCAGGAAGGTCTTGCATATAGAAATGGCAACAAAAATGAAAAAGGTTATTCCGAAACTAATACAAGAGATCAGATAGAGATTAGAAATTTTGTAAAAAAAACTATGTTCGGTAAGGGCTATCGCAGATAAGATGCTTACCATAGCAACCACCATGCCGCTCTCTGCACTCATGGAGAGACGTCGTCCCTGTGCAAGATCGAATAGTCGTTCAAACAATCCCCAAAATAACAATAAAGCCAGAGCGGTCAAAGGCCCGGTCAACACAAATGCAATATATGTAATGGCAAGACTTGTAGCATAGTGAGAAATTAGTAAAACCGAAAATGGAATTACCAGTAGCACCAGAGAAGCTATGAGACTTACTTTTGAAAAGGAAATCCAATTATAAATACTAATAAATGTATTTGAAACAAACACCGTGAGAAGCCCTGAACAAATCATGGCTCCAGGTAAATAAGTTTTGTTAAAATTCTCCAGGAATACAGAAACAGAAGCAAGATCAAATAGAGAAATCGCAATTCCTATGAAAACACCTAAACATATTATCCATAAAAGTGATGAAGTTTCACTTTCTTCAACCCTGAGGACTTTTCTTAAGAATCTTGACATATACTGGGAAATAAAAAATGATCATCAAAAGCGTTCTTTAACACACAAATATAACATTACCAGCTGAAAATGAAAGAATGTGGAAAAAAACAATGATAAAAAAAAGATCCTCAAAGTGATTTGAGGATCTTTAAACTACAGACATAAAATATTACAAAACCAATATTTCATCTTATCATTAGGCTGAATTTCTTTCGGCATTAATAATTCCGAAAGAACATCTCATCACCATATTTTCATAAGTTTTTTTCAATGGACCGTCTACCCCCTTCTCTTCCATTTCGCGAATTTTGGTCAACGCATGCTGCTGAATCGTAATCAATGGCAATTCGATTCTCTGTCTCATTTGAATCGACAATAAGTCCATTGGTTTATCTCCCATTAGTTCTTTTGAACCTGTGAGTTTCAAAATATATTTAGATGTCCTTTCAAACTCATCATGAATCATATTCCAAAGACTTCCATATTTAGGATGTTTTGAAAGGTATGCTGTTAAAGGGAAAAAGCATTTTTTCATAGCCATTTCACAATTATTTAACAGCGTTTTGAAGAATAGTGATTTTTCATACAGATTTTTTACTTCTTTCCATCTGCCTGCTTTCTCCATTTTTTCAAAAGCAGTTCCCACCCCATAATATCCTGGTAAATTCTGTTTTAACTGACTCCATGCTCCTACATAAGGTACAGCCCTTAAATCATTCAGATTCAATTTCCCTGCTTTTCTTTTGGAAGGTCTGCTTCCGATATTCGTTTCTGCATAATAACGGAGAGGACTTGCAAAATTCAAATATTCAAGAAAATTAGGATCATTTTTAAGCGTACTATATGCTTTAAAACTTTCATCTGACAATAGTTGCATTAACTCATCTTCCTGCTCTGTGAAAGTTTCATTCATGGTTGAGAACAGCGCATTGCTGATTCCAGCATGTAGTAATTGTTCCATGTTAAACAAGGCTGAATCTGTAGTTCCAAAATTTGAACTAATTGTTTGCCCCTGAACAGTAAGCTGTATTTCCTTGTTGGCAATATTTTTACCCATTGAAGCATAAAATTGATGGGTTTTTCCCCCACCTCTAGCAGGAGGTCCCCCTCTTCCATCAAAGAATGCTACCTGAATACCATACTCTTTTGCCATCAATGTTAACTCCTCTTTAGCCTTATAGATACTCCAATTGGCCATCATATACCCCCCATCTTTTGTACCGTCTGAGAAGCCAAGCATGATGGTTTGAATATTATTTCTTTGCTCCAGATGTTTTTGATAGATCTTATTTTCATAAAGATCCTTCATTACTGCTGCAGCATTTCTAAGGTCTTCAATAGTTTCAAACAGTGGAACAATGTCAATTGTCATAGATTTTGCCTTCCATCCCGAAAGAGTAAGAAGTGCATAAACTTCCATAACATTAAGAGCACTTGTGCTATGACTGATGATATATCTGTGGCATCCTTCCTCACCATTAATTTTCTGAATTGTCTTGATTGAAGACATTGTATCTAATGTGTCCCTCAACAAGTCATTATCAATGATAGAAGGATCTACAATACCTTTGACCTTCATCAACGCACTGATTTTATCATCATCTGACATTTTTTTATACCCTTCCGGCAAATGATCCGTTTGTTCGGCTATAAAATCAAGCAGCTGCCCGTGAACAGAACTATCCTGACGAATGTCTAATGAAGCGAAGAAAAGACCAAAAACATGAACTTTACTCAGAAAATTGTCAACCAGATTTACAAATAAGCCATTATGTTCTTTGACTAAGGTATCCTTTATTTTATATAACGCTTCCAGAATTCCCTCTTTATTAAGATCAGTTTTATGCCCTGGTATAAAAAGATTGTTATAAAGTTTTTTCTCAAGATCTGCGAGTACATTTTCAACGCCTTTGAATGTTAGTCTTCTTTTAAGACGACGAACATCCATATAATAACATTTAATGATGCTTTCGCGTAATGTTTCAGCCACTTTAAGAGACGTTTCCGACTTAACAAAAGGATTTCCATCTCTGTCTCCCCCTGGCCAGAAGCCCATTCTGATCAAGGCATTGCCTTCAGAAACTAAGGTTGGAAACTCTCCTTTTATAAATGAAAGGATCTTTCCGGCTGAATGATAAAATACATTTTCTAAAAACCAAATCAGATTTACGGCCTCATCATATGGAGTTGGTTTTTCTTTTTTAAAGAAGGAAGTTTTACCAAGCTGCTGCAGGTACATATTAACAAGTGCCGTATCATCAGATACAAGAGCTTTTGCAAGATCATGGATAATTCCAAGTACTTCACTAGGATAAAACTGAGTAGGATGAGCAGTAAGTACCAAGCGAACTGAAAAATCCTTCAATTTGTCTTTTAATTCGGCCTGACTTTGAGTATGAATAACCTGAGCCTGTAAATTTTTTAAAGTTCCAGGACCACTCATGTCGTGCACACAAGGAAATGCTGCATCTTCAAGGGCATCAAATAATACAACCTGCCGCTCTGCATATTGTACAAATCTAAAAAGTAAATCTGTTTGCTCGTTCTCTGTCCGATAAGTTGTATATTGTTTCAGAAAAGATTCAATTATTGCAGAAGGGCTTTTTCCTTTTGTAAAACCCTCTTCGCATAATAGCAGAAAAAGCGACAACAGTACTCCTGTCTTTTCTACTTTATGAAAAGGTAGAGAACTGAAAAGACTGTTGTACATTTCATACTTGGTACCAACCAGATTTTTAAAAACTTGTAAAGTGCCGTTTGCAGAAGAATTCATTCTGTTGAAAAAAGATAAATAAGATTCTAAACTCAATTCAGTTGTTGGGTTCAAGCTACAACAAAAATTGATTTTTTCCCAGTTTTCCGAGTTTTATCTTCTTAATATTTTTTTTAAATAAAATTTCATTTTTCTTTTTATATCCATTGTTCAATTTTTACAATTATGATTCAATATTGAACCTCTCATCTTTGCTAATTGGTAATCAAATAAAAAAACTTTCATTAAATCTGAAAAAGTAAATAAACAAGGGTAAAACAGAGCTCCTCATAAAATTCATTTGTAATTTTAAAACCTCTAAAACCTACTTTTGTATTAAACATGAGGTATTTACTTTTAAGGAAATTCTTTATATACTCTCCTACATTTCCTAATAACTCTTACCTTTTATTGGACAAAACCAATACAATTTTTAATCCTTATTTTAAAGATCATATAGAATTTTACAAAGACTCAAATAATAAATTGGTAGGTGTGTTTAAAAATTTTTGAGTCGTGTCAGAAGTTGAAATTGATTTTAGCAAGAAGAAGGATTCCTCAAAAACACCGGAGAGACTCCAAAGCGGAGGCACTTAAAAATCACTTTAATGATTGAAAATAGTGTTTACGAAAGCAACAAACATTTAACGACACAAGTCTATTTTCACTGATTTCTTCTTGAGCTTTTCACTTTTCAGCAACTTTATTGCAGTTTTTGCTTTATCTCTTTTAACAGCTGCAAAGGAAACAAAATCATATATTTCTATTATTCCTATTTCTGTTTTTGTAAGTTCTCCTTTTTGAATTAGCAACCCTACAATATCCCCTTTACTAATCTTATCTTTTTTACCTGCCCCTATATACAGAGTGGTCCAATCTGATTTCTCAGGCAAAATTAATCCCGAAGGTAATTCATAAAGACAAGGTTCATCAATCAGATAATCCGGGAAACGATCAGTTGCCGAAAGCAATAGAAAAACATTTCCATCTGCAAACATTCTGGCAGTACGACCATTTCTATGAACAAAAACCTCTTCTGTCGTTGCTAACTGGTAATGTATTACATTTCGTATTTCCGGTATATCCAATCCTCTTGATGCAAGATCTGTGGTAAGAAGAATTTTACAGGATCCATTACGAAGTGTTACCAATGCCTTTTCTCGTTCTTCTTGTTTTAAACCTCCATGAAAAATAGAATGATCAATACCTTCTTCATACAACAAGTCCCCAATACGTTCAACAGAATCTCTATGATTACAGAATATCAATGTTGATTCATTACCTATTGAACATAATAGCTGAAAGAGAGTAAGCAGTTTATCTGTCCCTTCTGATCGCAGATATCTTAGTTGTAACTTACTGGAAACTTTATTTCTTAAATAATCTATTTTATGAAAATCAATTTTATACTTAAAAATATTCAAATCATCTTTTGCTTCTGTCGCAGAAGTAAGCCAGATCTTTTTCAAAGAGGTAAGCTCTGAAGCAATAAATCTCATATCTTCTTCAAATCCGAACTCTAAAGATTTATCAAACTCATCCAGAACGAGCGTTGTAAGTGCTTCCACTGAAATATTTTTTCTTCTGAGGTGATCCGCAAGCCTTCCCGGAGTTCCAATGATCAATGATGGGGCTTCAATTAAACTATTCCTTTCAACTTTAACAGGGTGCCCACCATAACAGCAAACTACTTTAAATCCTGATCCAAGAGACTTGAAAACCTGCTCTATTTGTAAAGCCAGTTCTCGTGCAGGCACTATAATCATAGCCTGAGTTCTCTTTATATCACTTTTTAAATTACCTAAAAGGGGTAATAAAAAAGCCAGTGTTTTACCAGAGCCTGTAGGTGAAAGAAGGAGAATATTATTATGATTTTTTGTAGCCTCGATTGTCGAGGATTGCATTTCATTAAGCTCAATATTTAATTTCTTAATGGCTGCTTCTATGGATAAGGATTTATCTGACATCAGTATTGCGGGGATCAGGATCCCAAAGATAGAAATAAGCCATGGTAATTTTACATTTTCTCAAAGATTAAGTCCACCTAATTTAAAATAAGACCATTAAAAATATCATATTTTTCTTGAAGACCTGGTCAATATGAAAAAACCAGTTAATCCTGATAAAACTGAAGCAACAAGAATAGCAATTTTTGAAAATCCTTGAATATTGGTATTTGTAAATGCAAGAAGAGAAATAAAAATAGACATTGTAAATCCTATACCTCCAAGAAAACCAACACCTAACAAATGACTCCAACCGGCATTTGCCGGCAGATCAGCCCACTTCATTTTTATAGCTAACCAGGAAGCAAGAAAAATACCAAGAGGTTTCCCAAAATAAAGTCCTGCTAACACCCCGAGACTAACTAAAGAAGTTGCCACTTCCTCAAATTTTGCATGTATTATAAATCCAGTATTAGCAAGAGCAAAAACCGGCATAATAAAGAAACTCACAGGTTTGTGAATAATTTGTATTAATTTTTCTGCAGCAGAATCAGTTTCTCCTTTACCAAGAGGTATTGAAAAAGCCAGCAATACCCCTGATATGGATGCATGTATTCCCGATTTCAAGGTGAAATACCATAAAAAAAGCCCAGTTATTAAATATAATATTACAGACTTTATTCCGAATTTATTCATAATCAGAAGCACCCCGAAAGTTCCCATAGCTGCTAATAAGAAAGTAACAGAAATGTCTTCTGAATAAAAAAGACCAATTACAATTATTGAACCCAGATCGTCCACAATTGCCAAGGCTGTAAGCATTATTTTAATAGAAAATGGAATTCTATCTCCTAATAAACTTAATACTCCCAATGCAAAAGCAATATCTGTCGCCATCGGAATTGCCCATCCATTAATAGTATCAGTACCCATATTTATCAGGGAATAAATAACAGCTGGAGCAATCATTCCTCCACATGCCGCAAAAATGGGTAACATTGATTTTTTAATTGAAGACAATTCACCTTCAACTATTTCTCTTTTAATTTCAAGACCTACTAGGAGGAAAAAAATAGCCATTAATCCGTCATTTACCCAGTGAAGCAGACTTTTATGCAGACCTAAAGAGACAAATCCAACTTCAATTTCCCAGAAATTAAACCAGGAATGACTCAATGATGTATTAGAAAAAAATAATGCAATTACTGCGCAGCAAATCAGGACAATCCCACCACTTTGTTCTGTTTGCACAAAATCATAAATAGCCTTTGTTATACTTGATTTCTTCATCACCGCATGAAATAAAAAAATCCTTTGATCTAATCAAAGGATTTTTCAATATCTAAATCTAAAAGAAAATTATTTGCAAATTAAATACTGCAATTCTTGTGCCAAAACTAAAACATTCTTATTATTTCTTCAAAATAAAACAAAAAAGAACAAAGTTAAAAATTACAGGAATAAGGCATTCATTTTAATTAACTCAATAATTATATTACTGATATTTAACTTTTATTGCAGATTAATTAAAAGCCCATCCCTTTAACCAACTTATAATCAGATGGAATTGAAAATATAGATCCATCTAAAGGTGTCTTCTTTAATTCTGTCACTTCCATTACCATTTTCATTTCACCGTTATCACTTTCCATTTTTAACGGTACTCCTTCAACTCCATCAAGATAAAATTTGGCTTCTTTGCTTCCGGCAGAAGTCATTTTTGATAAACCTTTCGGGTCAAAATCCTTTATTTCTTTTGTTGTCCAGACAGCCTGATTGATTGTTTTTCCTTGATCTGTAACCTGTATAATATATTTGGTACAAGTATATCCGATAATTTTAACAATTTCACCGGTTTTCGTTACTTTTACTATCGGCTCCTTCTCTTTTGATTCAGAAGCCTTTGGCAAAACAGAATAAGTTTTATTTTTTCTCCTTATTGAATAACTTTGATCTTTATCTTTTAAGTATAAAATTTCACCCAACATCTCTGACATCCCACCTTCCAATTTAATAAGATTATTCCCATCTTTAATTTTTATCAAAACACCTGTAGGCATAAAACCTCCTGCCCCTCCACCTGAACTGCCTTGCATAGATTGGAGTCTGCTCAGATTTTCTTCCATTAAAGATTTAAGCTGAGGATTAGCTTCCATTTGTTTTTTAAATTCAGGATCATTCATCTGATCTTCAAGCTTTTTTATTTCAGCATCCATTTGAGAGGCCGAACTATTTCCTTTAACAGCTTCCTGATGTTGAGCATTTTTCAGATCGATTTTCATTGACCATTTTATAGTGCCTTCAAAATTTTGGGAAAAGGAAGTTCCGGCAAGAAAAACAAAAAGGATTAACAGCAATTCTTTTCTCATTTTTTACGATTAATTAATTCTAACAAATATAACAAAATCGTTACCATATTGAAATCCGACATTGATCACAATCACTTCAGCAAAATCAAATTTTACTTTTTTCATTTCCGCGCTTCTGTAATATTTAATATACACACAACTATTCGTCGAATGATCTTAGATTTTTACAACTGAAGCCCTACCTAAACGTAATAAATACCAACTAAGACATTAAAAAAATTCAATTACCCTGAAATACAACGACATAATTTTTAAAGGTATGGACATCTCCCTATTTCGAATCAGGAGCAATTACTTATTTAAGATGAGTACGGTGCTTATTGTCTTAATCTTTTTGCTTTCAGGGTACATACTAACACCTAATGTATTTGCCGAAGGAACTAAACAATTGCAACCTACTTCCTCTGACAATGGTTTCATCCAGATATTTGATAATAATACAACGACGAGACCATTTGCAACTTATAATTGTCCGGAATCTCATAGACTAAATATTAGAATATGCAATGCAGGAGAAAAAATATATATGGGATTCAGACAAACTGATAATGACGTTTATTTTCAGTTAAGAAATCCCAATGGAGTAGTAGTGATGGGCCCCAGCAAAATCCCTAATGCAGCTGGTCCAGGTTATATAGCCAGCTATGCAGAAGCTGTTGCTGGTCCAAGAGCCTTAGTCGGCCCGACAGGATACAATGCATTAACATATACCTCCACCATGGCTGGAGATTATTATATAGAGTTCAATCCAAGTGCCTCCCAGACACTTAATCCGGTAAAAAGAGTTTTTACCTATTTTGATATTACTGTAGCCACAGCTGCAAATGAAATAAAACTCGGACGCTTATGGTCCAAATCATGGGATTTTCAATGTAATAGCGCAACCAATCAATTTAAAGCAAAACTATATATATATGCTGACGATGGGATTGTTACATCGATTAATTTTAATGGGATGCAACCTTTCGGATTTGTCATTGCAGCAAATAATGCAGGTTGCACAAACACAGGTACATTTGCCACAGACAGACAGTCTGTATCAGGAAATATTAATTACCCGCAATATAAAGTATTTCTGAATGATCCCGATATAGATTGTTTTCCAACCGGAGTATATGGAAATGTAAACTCCGTATCTCTAAGTGGTTGCGTTGGAAGTAACTTTTGTATAAATATAAATGTAGATAAACCTGGAAAAACTGAAATACTTTTTGAACTAAACGGAATAGCAGGTTATCAGGCTGGATCTACAGACAGACTTATAACTGCTGATCTTGTTGCTGGTGATAACTGCATAACCTGGGATGGTAAAGATGGGAAAGGAAATATTGTAACCGGGGGAGTTAATATAACAACAAAAGTTGACTACTATAATGGTCTTACTCACCTTCCTTTATTTGATGTAGAAAATAATACTAAAGGTTATATTGTTGATCTTGTAAGACCTACAGGACCTCGGCCATCCCTTTTCTGGGATGATTCCCAAGTCGGAGGAGGCACTAACTTTGCAGGTTGCAATAGTGCCACAGGATGTCATACCTGGAATAACAATTTCGGAGATGGTAAAACAATCAATACCTGGTGGTATGTTAATTCTACAACCAAGACTGTTACTAATTTTGTACCTCCTTCTGTTATTACTGATGCAAACGCTGATAAACCAGGGACAGGTTCATCAAATGACTCAACTCTTTGTTCGACTATTAGTTCATTTAAACTAAATGGAAAAGTAACTAACGCAGGTGGTGGAATCTGGAGTACTTCAGGAAGCGGTACCTTTTCCCCTAGCAACACTAGTCTTCAGGGCACATACACTCCATCTGCTGCCGATATTGCAAACGGATCAGTAAAACTTATCCTCTCTTCCACTGGTAATGGCGTTTGTTCCCCTAAAAAAGACAGCATTACATACACCTTCACTAAACAACCAGTTATAAGCGCAGGTCCTGATAAGTCTGCCTGTGCTAACAATCCCAAATTAAGTTTATCGGCCACAATAAGCGGAGCTACAGGACTTACCTGGAACGGAGGCGCTGGAACCTATACTCCCAATAAAACATCTACTAACATCACCTATACTCCAACCGCAGCTGAAATATCTGCAGGATCCGTTGTGCTAAATTTGACGACAAGCGGAAATGGTGTTTGCCCTGCAGGCACTGGGTCTATAAAGCTTACTTATACTCCTAATCCAACAGCAGATGCCGGAGCTGATCAATCTGTATGTAAAAACAATAATAAGGTAAATTTAAATGGTGCTGTTTCGAATGCATCTGGAGGGACATGGACCGGAGGTTCGGGAAGCTTTACTCCTAATGCTAATACCTTGAATGCAACTTATACCCCGACAGCAGCAGAACTAACATCTGGATCTGTTAACTTAACTCTTACCACCACTGGTATTGGAAATTGTCTTGCTGAAAATGATGCAGTTTTAATCAAATTCACATCAATTCCTGTGGTAAATGCAGGAAACAACCAATCTATCTGTAAGAACAATACTGCTATACCATTAAATGGATCAGTAACAGGAGCAACTACTACCGGCACATGGAGCGGAGGTACAGGAACATTCAGTCCTAACGCTAGTACTCTGAATGCTACATATACACCTACAAACGCAGAAGTTAATGCCGGAAATATCACACTTACTTTAACATCAACTAACAATGGAAACTGTAATGCTGTAACATCAAATACCGCAATTACATTTACCCCAATTCCCGTGGTATCTGTTGGTTCGAATATTATTATATGTGAAAATAACCCTGTCACGGTTTTGAACGGCACTGTCACTGGGGCTTCAGGAGGAAGCTGGATAACAGGTAGCGGAACTTTTTCTCCGGGAAGAAATGCATTGACAACTACCTATACAGCAAGTGCAGCTGAAGTTTCTGCAGGCTTCTTTACCCTTACACTAGAATCAACTGGAAATGGTAATTGCAACCCTGTTTCAAAAACACTGAATGTTCTCGTTGATCCTAAACCTAAAGTAAATGCAGGAAAAGACGACACTCTTTGTTCTAACAATCCGACAATTAAACTTTCAGGGTCCGTGCAAGATGCTACAACTTATACCTGGAGCGGAGGAGCTGGTCTTTTCACTCCTGACAATTCTACCTTGAACGCAACCTATACACCAACAGCGTCTGAAATATCTGCTGGAATTGTCACCCTGACACTTAGTGCAACCAAACCTTCTTGTAATTCAGTTTCGGATCAGGTAGTATACAGATTCTCTCCAACTCCAACTGTGAATGCAGGTACTGACCAGTCAAAATGTAAAAACAACGGAACAACTAATCTTAATGGAACTATTACTGTTGCAAAAGGAGGGATATGGTCTGGAGGAGCTGGTACATTTACACCAGGCAATACGGCTCTAAATGCTACTTATACCCCAACTACTTCCGAAATTTCTGCAGGAGCTGTTACCCTTACATTGACAACAACAGAAAATGGAAATTGTCTGGCTATAAAGGATGATATGGTCATTAACTTTACGAATCCACCAAAGATAACTGCATCTAATGCTGGTCCTGTTTGTGGAAATAATGCCTTGGTAAAACTAAATGCTGTTTTCAGCGCTCCGGCATCAGGTATCTTATGGACAGGAAATGGAACATTCACTCCTTCTGCATCGGATATAAATGCTAATTATACTCCTACTGCAGCAGAAATTTCAGCAGGGCAAGCCGTTATTAGTGTAAGTACTACCGGAAACGGAAATTGTCTTGCAGTATCAGAACAAACCACTGTCTCAATTACCCCCGCTCCTACAGCAAACGCAGGTGCGGATAAAGAAGTTTGTGCAGACAATCCTTCTGTTGTTCTTACAGGAAATGTAACGATAGCAACTGGAGGAATATGGACAGGTGGAAAAGGAACATTTAGCCCTAATTCAACTGCTTTAAATGCTACTTATATTCCCTCTACCGATGAAATAGCTACAGGAAATGTGACACTAACGCTCACTACTTCAGGAAATGGAAATTGTGTGGCTGTTTCAGATGAAGTCCTTATAACAATAAAACCATCACCCATAACAAATGCAGGATCAGACCAGACTGTATGTGGTGATGCCTCAACTGTCCCATTGAGCGGTTCAGTTCAGAATGCTACAGGTGGGAAATGGACTACCAGCGGAACAGGAACATTTTCTCCCAATGATAATGTACTTACTGCAAGTTATATTCCATCTGCAGCAGATAAAGCTACTGGTGGTGTAACACTGACACTTACATCCCTTGGAAATGGATTATGTAATGCAGTGAAGGACAATATGAAAATAGATTTTACAGTTGCACCTTCAATAAATGCAGGTCCAGATCAGATTGTTTGTCCGAATGACTTTCCTGTAAAATTAAATGCATTTGGATCTAATGCTAATTGGTCTGGAGGCGCTGGAATATTTAGTCCTTCAGTCAATTCATTAAGTGCTGATTATATTCCAAGTGCATCTGAAATAGTTGCTGGGTCAGTAACACTAACAATAACAACAATTGCTAACGGAGTTTGTAAAGCTGTATCTGATGATATAAAAATCACAATACCACCCGCTCCTTTTGTAGATGCCGGAACCGATCTGGATATGTGTGGCAATGCAACTACTATTACACTAAATGGTACAATTAACAATGCCAGTGGAGCTTTCTGGACAAGTTCAGGTACAGGCTCCTTCGTCCCGGATGTATTTTCTAAATCTACAAATTATAAACCATCATCTACAGATAAGACTCTTGGCAAAGTCAAATTAACACTAACAAGCACGGGTAATGGTTCTTGTACTGCAATCTCTGATACTTTAATTATTACCATTCACCCAGCAGTTACAGTTTCTGCAGGACCTGATCTAACTATCTGTGCAGATGCATCAGGAATTACTTTAAATGGGAGTTCAAATACCACAACAGGGTTCACCTGGTCGAACGGCAATGGGTCTTTTTCTCCAAATGCGAACACTTTAAACGCTACTTACATTCCATCCTCGACAGAAAGAACTAATGGAAGTGTTAAACTGATATTAACAACATCTGCTACAACTTATTGCCCACCTCAAAAGGATACAGTATTATTTACAATTACTCCAGTTCCTACAGTAAATGCAGGAACTGACATTTCCATATGCGGAGATTCATCTTATGTTATATTGAACGGATCAATAAATACAATTCCATCAGGCGCTTTGTGGAGCAGCACAGGTTCAGGAACATTCAGTCAATCAGCCACTAACCTGAATGCAAGCTATGTTTTATCGGATGATGACAAAGTTGCAGGAATAATCACACTGACCTTAACAACCACAGGAAATGGAACATGTAATCCTGTTTCTTCACAAATAAAATTAAATATAGCTAAAGTACCTCAAGTAAATGCAGGACCTGATCAAACCTTATGTTCAGACATTTCATCTGTTACTTTAAATGGAACTGTAGTTAATACAAGTGGAGGTACATGGAAGTCCACAGGAACAGGTACATTCACCCCAGATGCCAATACCATTAATGCATCATATATTCCATCTGCTGCAGATTTTGAAGATGGAATTGTTTCTCTAACTTTAACAAGTACAGGTAATGGTCTGTGTAAATCAGTTTCTGACGTAACAGTTATTACCTTCACTCCTGCCCCTACCGTAAAGGCTGGTTCAGATGTAAATGTCTGTGCTAACAATGCACAGGTTACACTCAATGGAGATATTACAATAGCTACAGGAGGAACATGGACAGGCGGAGCAGGAACATTTTCTCCTTCAACCAATCAACTGTCTGTAACCTATGTACCATCTGATTCAGAAATCAGTTCTGGAACGGTTACATTAAAACTGACTTCTACTGGTAATGGAATATGTAAACCTGTTGAAGATGATATTACCGTAACAATCCTTCCGGCGCCTGTAGTGAATGCCGGGGATGATATTACCATATGTGCAGACAGTTTTGCTATCAAACTTAACGGACAAGTACTCAATGCACCTGGAGGACAATGGGTAAGCAGTGGAACTGGATCATTCCTTCCTGACAATACTACTTTGGATGCCAACTACATTCCTTCAGCGGCCGATCGCCTATCCGGTAACATTAAATTGAAACTAACCAGCACAGCAATCAGCAACTGTGTTGCAGTAAGCGATGAAATGACTTTAACTATTACTCCTGCGCCCACTGTAAATGCAGGAACTGACAAAGTTGTATGTGCCAATAATGCATCTGTAAATTTAAGTGCTGTTACGACTGTAACTAATGATGTGAAATGGACAAGCTCCGGAACCGGAAATTTTACAAATCCAAACAGTCTTACTACAGGTTACATACCTTCTGCTCTTGATATAAATGCAGGCAATGTAAATTTAACAGTTACTACTTTAAACAATGGTCTTTGCAAATCGGTGACAGATCAGGTAAGTGTTCAAATAACACCTGCTCCAACAGCAAATGCAGGATTGGATCAAACAGTTTGTAGTGATACTTCTGGAGTTCGTTTAAATGGGAAAATAACTATAGCTACCGGGGCTTTATGGACTACTTCCGGAGATGGAACATTTACACCTGATGAAACGACATTGAATGCTGTTTATAAGCCATCTGCAAATGATATCAATGCAAAAACAGTTTACTTGACTTTAATTACTTCAGGCAATGGCTTATGCTTACCAGTAAACGATTCATTAAAAATTACTATTACACCTAAACCTATTGTAGATGCCGGTACTGATCTTTCCATATGTGCAGATGCCAGTGGAGTGAGCCTTAACGGATCCATACAAAATGCGACAGGGAGCAATTGGAAGACTTTTGGAACCGGAAGCTTTGCGCCCAATGCCAGTTCTTTGAATGCCACATATGTACCAAGCGCGGCTGATAAAGCAGCAGGAATAGTTACCTTAACACTGTCATCATCAGGATCAGGGGTTTGCTCAACAGTAAGAGATACATTAAAAATTGAAATAACCCCTGCTCCAACTATAGATGCCGGACCTTCTCAGATTTTATGTGCTGACTTTGAAGAAGCAGCTCTTAATGGTTCAGTTACTGTTGCAACTGGAGGAACCTGGGTAACCTCTGGATCAGGGACATTCTCAGATGCCAATTCATTAATTACAACTTACTATCCATCAAGTTTTGATCTCGCTTCAGGTTCAGTACTGTTGACTTTAACCAGCACAGGCAACGGAACATGTAAAGCAGTTTCTTCCAAGTTGACATTAACTATTAATTCTATACCAACTGCAGAAGCGGGATCAGACAAAACTTATTGCGGAGACATTACTGACATTCCATTAAACGGTTCCTTCACAAAAGCTACCGGAGGATATTGGTCAACAAATGGCTCAGGAACATTCACTCCTGATGAGTTTACAGCCAATGCGACTTATGTACCATCAGCATCAGAAAAAGCTTCCGGACAATCAATCCTGACCTTCACTACCACAGGAAATGGTGCATGTAATTTCGTTACTGACAATGTCACATTTACCTTTACTCCTATCCCGACATCTGATGCCGGTCCTGACCAAACTGTTTGTGCAGATGCTACAAGAGTAAATCTTGGCGGAAATGTTACAGTTGCATCAGGAGGGATATGGAAAAGTTCAGGAAGCGGAACATTCAGCCCAAGTATCAATGACCTGAATGCAAAATATACACCAAGCGCTTCAGACAAAGCTGCAGGATCCGTTACGTTAACATTAACGACAACTGGAAATGGAACTTGTAATGCTGTAAACAACGATATGATTGTAACAATTACCCCAGCTCCTGTTGTCGATGCTGGTTTGGACCAGACAGTCTGTGCGGATGTTACAGGTGTACCTCTTAACGGAACATTCAATGTAGCTTCAGGAATTAAATGGACAACTTCATCCGGTACAGGAACTTTTGTTCCGGATGATACCACACCTAATGCAACCTTTATTCCATCTTCGGTTCAAATAGCTAATGGTAAAGCTACTTTAACCTTGACAACTACAGGAAACGGAACATGTAATGCTGTCAAAGATGCGATTGTAATTTCCCTTTCACCTGTTCCACAGGCCAATGCAGGGAATGATGTAACAGTTTGTGCCGGTGTAATAGATGTAGCATTAAACGGATCAGTGGTAAATGCTTCAGGCGGAACATGGACAAGCTCAGGATCAGGGACATTCCTTCCGGATGCGAATGCAATACATGCAAGTTATGTTCCATCTGCTTCTGAAAATATAGATGGACAATCTGTGACTATTACCCTTACTACAACCGGAAACGGTTCTTGTAGCCCAATAGCAGACCAGATGACGATATCCTTTAACACCGTCCCTGTTTTTGCAGGTTCCAATCAAGATGTGTGTACCAATGGATTTCCAGTTAAATTAAATGGTTCCGGAAATGGGTCATGGACATCTCCTACAAGCGGAAATTTTTCGCCAAACCCGAATTCGTTAAATGCCTCCTATAGTCCGACCGCAGCAGATATCGCTGCAGGTTATGTAGATTTAATACTTACCGGATCTTCTGTAGGAACATGTCTTCCAGGAAAAGATACGGTTAGAATTTCGATCACACCAGGACCAGTTGTCAATGCAGGCTCAGATTTATTTGTTTGTGAAAATAATTCAGTTATAAATTTAAGTGCAACTGTTTCACAAGCTGCTGATATTAAATGGTCTACTTCAGGCGCAGGTTCATTCTCCTCTAACATAGGACTTGCTACAACTTATACTCCGACATCACAAGAGCTTTCAGACGGAAACGTTACATTGATTGCTGAATCTACAGGCAACGGGATCTGCGCTGCAGATACAGATCAGGTAGTGATTACCTTTACTCCTGCTCCTACTGCCAAAGCAGGATCAGATGAAGATCTTTGTGCCGACATTACTACAATTGATTTAAATGGTTCGATTACGATTGCTACAGGATCCTCGTGGTCTAGTGACGGAAGTGGAAGTATTAGCTCTTCCGGTTCATTAGCTACAACATATACCCCTTCTGATGCAGATAAGACAAAAGGATTTGTAATATTTACCCTAGCAACATCAGGAAGTGGCAATTGTACAGAAGTATCAGATCAGAAAATTATAAGATTTACTGCCGGTCCGGTCGCATATCCAGGTGCGGATACATCTTTATGCGCTGACGTCAATGAGCTTCCGCTAAATGGAAGTGTATCAGGAGCAGCCGGAGGAATCTGGAGTACAAACGGTACAGGAATATTTACTCCTAATGCAAATACTTTAAATGCCAGTTATATACCTTCTGCAGGTGATTTAACCCAACCTACGGTTACACTGACATTATTAACAACAGGAACAGGAATATGTACCCCTACTTCAAACGACAGGATTATATCCTTCACACCAATTCCTACAATTAATCCTGGAACAGGTGATTCATATTGTTCAGATGTATTAAGTATACCGTTAAATGCGACATTTACAGTTGCTTCAGGTGTAACATGGAAAACATCCACAGGAGGAAGTTTTGGGGATGAGAATTTCCAGGCTACAGACTACTTTCCAACAAATACTGAAAAAGCTTCAGGAAAAGTTACATTAAATGTAACTACTACAGGAAATGGAAAATGTAAAGCAGTATCCTCCAATGTTGATTATTTCTTTACCCCAGCACCAACAGCAGATGCCGGATTTGATATGATAAGATGCTCGGATGCCTCTTCGATAGAACTTGAAGGAAAGGTAACAATCGCCACAGGAGGAATATGGACAACTTCAGGTAGCGGATCATTCTCTAATGATTCAGATTTAGGAACACGCTATAATCCATCGACATCGGATAAATCAAATGGTTCTGTAGTATTAACACTTACTACAATAGGTATGGGAAAATGTCTTGCAGTGACAGATGCCTTAAAAATTGACTTTACACCTGTACCAGTTGTATCTGCAGGTTCAGATCATACAGTATGTGCAGATACGGCAGGTATTTCACTATCATCCACTTATTCAATTGCCGGAGGAGTAAATTGGAAAACCTCAGGCAACGGAACTTTTCTAACATCTTATGCAGAACCCAATGTGTTATATATACCATCAATAAATGATACAGCTACGGGTTCAGTAAGAATCATTGTTATAACCATTGACAATGGAGATTGTCAGGCTGTTTCTGACACTGTTGATATTACTATCCAAAAACAACCAGTTATCAATGCAGGAGTTAATAGAACAATGTGTACCGATGAAAAAACAATAACGCTTTCAGGTAATATTAGCAATACAGGAGGAATAATCTGGAGCAGTACAGGAACCGGTGTATTTTCAGATCCCACTTCATTAACTCCTGTTTATACTCCATCTATTGCAGACAAGGCAAATGGAGGAGTGATATTTACTGCTACAACAACTGGAACTGGTCTTTGTAAAGTATATACAGATCTAAGTTCATTGAGTATCTATACAGCTCCAGTAGCAACTGTAAATGCGGGATTGGACCAATCATTATGTAAGGATGTCATGGCAGTAAAACTTACCGGCTTCATTGCTAATGCAGGAGGAGGAGTCTGGTCTTCAATAAACGGAGGAACATTTTCTAACATCAATGATCTGGAAGGTACATTTTATCCTGCAGCAGCAGAGAAAACAGACGGTAAAGCAGACATAGTGTTAACAACAATCAACAATGGATTTTGTAACGCCCAGTCAGATACGATGACCATTACATTTACCGCCCCTCCTACTATAACTGCCGGAGCTGATACTACTATATGCGGAGACTTGAATTCTATCAAACTTCCCGGAAAATTCACAGTCTCATCTGGAATCGAGTGGAAAACAGGAGGCTCAGGAACATTTGTCCCTGACGCCACTACACCAAATGCTTCATACATACCTAGCAAATCGGATATAAGTGCCGGAAAAGTTGGACTCACCATTACTACTACCGGAAACGGCACATGTAATGCAGTAAGTGCATCTAAAAAAATTACGATTCTTCCTGTACCAACTGCTGATGCAGGTCAGGCCCAAACTGTGTGTGCAGACTTAACCCAAATTGCAATAAGAGGAAAAGTAACTGGAGCTACCGGGGGAACATGGAAAACAACCGGAACCGGAACATTCAGTCCAAATGCAAACAGTCTGAATGCTTCATATATCCCATCCCCTGAGGACATTCAATCGTCTGCAGTCAATCTGGTATTGACTACAACGGGAACAGGAATCTGTAATCAGGTAACCTCTAAAGTTACCATTACTATTACACCTAAACCTGTGATAAATGCAGGACCAGACATTTTAACCTGTGCTAATGTGCCTTCAATTAAGTTAAATGGCAATGTTAAAGTTGCAGGAGGAATGATCTGGATTACTTCCGGGTCAGGTATATTCTTGCCATCACCAGCATCTTTAAATCCGAGCTATACCCCTTCCCAAGCAGATCATTTATCGGGAAAGGTAATATTAACAGCATATTCAACAAATAATGGAAAATGTAATATTGTAAATGATTCTCTTGAAGTTACAATTAACAAAGCTCCAATAGTGACAGCAACATCAGGTAATCCTTGTGTATATAAAGATGGTGTAGCATTAACAGGAACTGTTGTCAATGCTTCCGGAATTGAATGGAAAACATCAGGAACAGGAACATTCTCATTAAGTCCATATGAACTCAATCCATCCTATTTCCCGTCAGAGGCCGATATTGCAGCTAATGGAACAGTTATTATTACTGCGTATTCTACAGGAAATGGAGTTTGTAATGCAGAGTCCACTAATACATCATTACTCGTATCACCATTACCAATCGCAGATGCAGGAAGTGATCAATTTGTGTGTACATCCAGCAATGCAACACTTAATGCCTTTACTTATCCGGGGAACAGTTATTCATGGAAATCCTTGTCAGGTACTTCTCTTGGAGATGAAGCAACTATTACCATAAATGCCCCTGCAAATCAAACCATTGTCTTAACTGTTACAGATTCAAAGAAATGCCCTAACTATGATACCGTAAGTGTTTTTACTATAACACCACCAAGCTGGAATTTGATTTCTGAAAATTGTTATAACGACACTCTGGTATTAAGATCCAATCCTTATAATATACCTTCTGTACCTGGTTCATTTGCATGGTATAAAGATGGAGTTATTTTACAGAATAAGAATCAGGATTTCTTAGCGACCAGAGATCCGGGATTGTATACTGTACAATATTATTATGGTAACTGCAAAACTGAAGCATCAGCAACCATATATGCTTTACCGGAATTCAATATTCCTGCTGAAAAGATATTATGTAATCAAAGCACAGGAACATTGGTTGCAAAGATAAACGCAATTCCAAATGCACCGGAAATATATTCATGGACCATGGGATCAAATTTTATTGGCAACACGAATCCAGTTGATTTCACTGTAATTCCCGATTCAAATTTCTATAAGCTTAAAATTACTGATGTAAAATGCTCCGCTGAAGACAGTATCCGTATAATAGGTATTGACTCTCCTATTACCGGTAATTTAAATGATGTTGCTTCCTGTGAAGGTCAAACAGTTGTACTTGTTGGAACACCAACGAACTTTAATGACCTGGCTAAGTATAATCCTGTTTACCAATGGACTCCGTCAAGTCTTGGTACTAATGATACAGCAGAAGTTAAAACTACAGGAACTTATGGAGTTACAGTAACAATTGGTGAGTGTGCTGCTTCTTATCAAGCTAATGTACAGATGAATAAACTACCGGAACCATTCATGCCTGAACGTCAGATCTATTGTTTTGACAACAATAAATATATGATGCTTGATGCAGGTCCAGGAGAAAAATTTAAATGGGAAAATTCATTTGACACATTAAGACATAAAGCTATTATTGAACCCGGAGTATATATTGTAACTGTAACCAACAGCTTTAACTGTTCATTAACAGACAGCACTCAAATAGTTCAGGTTTGCGCACCAACAGTATATATACCTAATGCAATTGAGCCAGCGGGAGATGAAAGTAAAAACCAGAACTTACATATCTTTGGTAAATACTTTACCAACTTCAAGATGACAGTCTACAATAGATGGGGAGAAATAATCTTCTACACAGAAGACAGATATAAAACCTGGGATGGAACCTATTTAGGTAAGCCTATGCCAGAAGGATCTTATAATTATATAGTTACCTATGAAGGATTAGAAGGGGAATTTAAAGGCCCTTATAAAAAAGAAGGAAAAGTTACTATAATGCGATAATTTTTATTGTTCATATATTCTCTTAAAAACCCGAAAATTATTATAATTTAGTTTTCGGGTTTTTGATTTAGCAAATGTGAAAAAGATCATTTTCATTTTATTTCTTTATTTATTTCATTTATCATCAGGATTAAAAGCTCAGACTGACAAAGAATTTTGGTTTGCAGCACCTAAGGTTTCTTCAAAACACGGTAACAGTCCTGTTTATCTTAGATTTTCTTCATTTGAAAATTCTGCGAACATAGAAGTTTCTGTTCCTGCCAATAAAGCATTCAAACCAATTAAATTTTCTTTAAGCGCATTTTCTTCAAGGTCTATAGATCTTTCATCTTATCTTGGAATGCTGGAATGTACACCTGATCAAATTGTATTAAACAAAGGACTGCATATTACCTCAACTGAAATTATTTCAGCATATTATGAAATAATGGGAAGTAATAATGGCAATGTTGTGAATTCCGACATTTTCACACTTAAGGGTAATTTTGGCCTAGGGACACATTTTATAACACCATTTCAGACATATTGGGATAATGAAGCCAGCGTTGATGGATGGTCGTCCATTGATATTGTAGCTACTGAAGATAATACCAGGATAACAGTAACACTAACAAATGATGCATCTGGCCATAAAGCAGATAGTCCATTCACTATTACACTTAACAGAGGGCAGTGTTATTCTATAAAAGCTGCTTCACGTTTAGGAGCCATGCATATGTCTGGATCAGAAATTATCTCAGACAAACCAATAGCTGTTACATTAAAAGATGATTCAATTGAAGAAGGAATCTCTTATGATCTTGCCGGTGATCAGATCGTTTCAGTGGATAAAACGGGAAAAGAATATGTAATTGTCAAAGGTAGCGGAGAATATTCTAGTGACAGAGCCTACATTACTGCGACAGATGATAATACCAACATATATATATCAGATAGTCTTTTTGCTACACTCAACAAAAGAGAGACCTTAGAATTTAAAATGACTGATTCTGCATCCTTTATAAAATCAGATAAGCCGGTTTATGTATTTCATATATCTGGATTTGGACAGGAACTTGCAGGAGCTTTACTTCCATCATTACAGTGTTCAGGATCTAAACGAATTGTATTTACAAGGACGAATGATGAAAGGTTTGTATTGAATTTGGTTACCAGAAAAGGAAATGAAAACTCATTTATTTTAAATGGTAAAGACTGGATTAAAGGAAGTGATTTTAAACCAGTCAAGGGAACAGACAGCACATGGCTATATTATTCAGGAGATGTGGACATCACTATTGTCCCTCCTGATCTTCCGGCATACATAGAAAATCTGAAAGGTGATTTTCATCTCGCAACATTAAATGGAACAGAAACAGGAACAGGATTTCGTTACGGATATTTTTCCGATTATGGCTTTCTGGAACTTGGAGGGAATAAAGAAATTTGTCCCGGGACTTCGGTTTCACTCGATGGAGGATATGGGAACAGCCAGTTTAACTGGACATTTAATAATAATCCCTTCAGCGATCAACAAAGAATAGTAATTGCTGATTCAGGAACGTACAAAGTAGAAGTAACCAAAGGATTGGATTGTAAAATGAAGGATTCTGTGATTATTAATTTCTTTCCCGAAATAACGTCATTAATTTTACCGGAAGATACTTCTTATTGCCTTAATACTAATATATCTGTCTCTACCCTAAACTCATTCAATTCTTATTCCTGGCAGGATAAAAGTACTATTAATACATTCAAAGTGCCAAGTCCAGGCATTTATTGGGTTGAAGTAAGTAATGAATTTGGATGTAAAAAAACTGACTCAATAGCTATTTCAGGCCTTGCAATCCCAGAGGTAAAAATTCTGCAACCTATTGATGAGTTGAACTTTTGCAAAGATACCATCATTACATTATCTGCAAATAAAAATTTTGCAACCTATTTATGGAATACAGGAGATACAATATCTACAACTATCACTCCTCACAATGGAGAGGATAAATACTGGTTGCAAGTAACGGGACATAATGGTTGCCGCAATACTGATACACTAATAGTAGATTGCTCGCCATTTATTCAAGATCCACCAAACCTTATCACGCCTAATGGAGATGACACAAATGAATATTTCAAGATAGGTGACCTGAAAAAAGGAAAATGGGATCTGGAAATATATAACAGGTGGGGAAGCAGAGTGTATTACAAAGATGGCTATTTCAATGAATTTAATGGAGAAAATCTTGAAGACGGTATCTATTATTATTTTTTAAGGCACGTTGAAAATAAACGCATGATTAAAGGATGGCTGGAAATTATAAGGTAATTTCCCTTCCTAAGGGTAATTGAATAGAAAAAGTAGTTCCAATATTTACTGTGCTGTTAAGGGTAATTTTACCACCGGCATTTTCTACAATTCGCTTAACAATATAAAGCCCCACTCCTGTACCATCAACATGAGTATGAACTCTTTTAAACATTCCAAATACCTTATCAATTTGTTTGGTTTCTATTCCAAGTCCATTATCAGAAACAGTTAAGATCAAGATATCATTAATTATTTCACTGGTGATAGTAATCTCCGGCCTTCTCATCGGAGATCTGTATTTAATGGCATTGGTGATCAGATTTGTAAATAAACTTCTTAGATTCTTTCGTGAAAAACTTATTTGTGTGGTTTTTAAATTTATGTTTATCTGCGTTCTGGCTGTTATAATAGTATCATGATGTACAAGAAGTATTTCATCCAATAGCTCCCTTATATCAACCAGGTCCACATCTTCCTCTGTGTCCTTTTGAATTTTACTTATATCTGAAAGTTCACTTATTGTAGTTTTAAATCGCAGGATGGAGTTTTTCATCATGTTGAGATATAAATCAAACTCCTGAGGATATTTACTGTTTTGCAGTTCCAGAGACAATGAGTTGACTAGACCTTCCAAATTAGAAATAGGTGCTTTTAAATCATGCGATGCTGTATAAACAAAATTATCCAGATCGGTATTGATTCTTTTCAGCTCATTATTAGTCCGTTCAAGTTCTTTTCTATATATTTTTTCAGCATTTACATCTGTGCAGGTTCCAAACCATTTCACAACTTTTCCAAATGAATCTTTTAAAGGATTGGCTTCTATCAAATGCCAACGGTATTCCTCTGAAGCTTTATCTTTTAGCCTTCCAGTATATCTGAAAACTGTCCCTTCTTGTAAAGCCCGTCTCCAGAAAGATGATAGTTCTTCAAGGTCCTCCGGATGAGTAATTTCAAACACCCCTTTCTGAAAAGATTGCTTAGAATCAAGTCCACTATATTCATACCAATTTAGATTAAAATAATCAAACTCTCCTTTTTCATTTACAGTAAAGACCAATTGAGAAATTGAATCAGTCATGAATTTAAACTGAAGTATGCTTGCCTCAAGTTCTTCAGTTCTATACTTCACTCTTTCTTCCAATTCCGAATTGATTTTTCTCAGAACTTCGTCCGCCCTTAATAGTTCTTCATTACTCTCCTTTAACTTTTCATTGGAATTCTTCAGTTCTGAATTTAACCTTCTCCAATCATTAGCAGAAGGTATTTGAAGAATCTGGGGTGTTTTTTTTATCAAAATTATAGCAGTAGCAATAGAGGCAAAAGCTGTAATAATTTTAAGAAAAGCATCCAGTCTATAAACAGGATTCCAGATTGTAACGACAGATACTAAATGAGTTGCACCACAACCAAAAATAAATACAGCAAACAAAAGCATTAATCTTCCATATAAAAAATCTCTTCTTAATCTAAATATATAATATAGGCTGAATGGAATTGAGAAATAAGCCAAAGAAATTAAAGAATCTGCTATAACATGAGACCAAAGGATTTCGGGCTTCCAAAAATAGCAGTGCCCGTGGGGAATAAAATCCCCTTCAAATATTTTCTTCAGAAACTCAAGCATAGCTTTTAAAAATCAGGTTTTACCTGCAATGAAATTATTTCTTATAAAGAGAAATAGCCAGATTCAAAGTAAAATATGAAGCCCTGAAATCATTTATATTTTTCCCGGTTGTAACATTTATATGCTCAACTCCAGTCTTGGTAAAGACAGAGCCATTGCCAGAATTTTCCAAAAACGCCTGGTCACTGGTGTTGATCTGAGTTTTTGTCAATGGGAAATAATACCTGATATCCACCAATACATCTCGGCCATATCTACCAAAATTTCTTCCTAAACCTAAAAACACCTGAGCACCAAAATTCTTAAAATTATCGGCTTTTGCTTTATCAGTACTTTTCTCCAGATCATTGTTTTCGAGATTCCAGCCTACATAATTGTCAGTTACTACAGTTTTCTTATCAATTATTTTCGGATTAAAATTAATATTCAGGCTTAGACCTCCAATAGCATAATACTTTTTTACTTCAGTAAATTGGAATCTCGCATAAATGGGAATGTTAAACGATGGATATCTGATATACAAGTCTGAGGTTACTCTTTGTTTTTTACCTGTGCCAAGTGAATCAAAATCATCAAAAAATTTATTTATATAATACTTTGTATTCGTATGTTGAAAATTAAGTTCTGCCCCTAAAAATAGATTATAACTTGCTTTGTATTCTGCAAAACCTCCTATACCGCCGGTTAAACGGAACATGGATTCAGAATAAAAATTCCAATATCCTTCCTGTGATCCAATTATACCTATTGCATCCTTAAGTTTTTTAGAATTTACTCTGGAAGCTCCAAAATTTCCTTTAGCTCCCAAAGTAAGTTTCTGGGCATTAACATTTAGAATGCCCAAGATCAAACAACTTAATATGGTTAATGAAAAAATCTTCACTTTTTTTAAAATTAAAAATTGATTCTTAGTTTCAAACGAAAAGGCTGCTATTAGGTTAGGCATTTTTTTCATCATTATAATCTTATGATCTCAGTATTCATAGGATACCTTATTAAAATTATTGAATACAACAAAGGTGGCCGATTAAATTTAGTTTAAAGATTTAGGAAAATAAGTAACACTGTTTTTAAAAAACGATGTTCCTTATAAATTGTTTGGACCACAATAAACATAAAGAAAAAGCCCCAACTAACGGGGCTCATTTCTATTCTATAATTTCTGCTTCTGTCCTTCTGTTTAATTGTTTATTTTCAGGAGTATCGTTAGGTGCAATTGGATGTTCTTTACCAAAGCCTTTATAAGAAAGCTGTTCATTAGGAATTCCTTTAGATATCAGATAATCATAAACACTTTTTGCACGGCTTTCTGAAAGCTTGAGATTATGTTCGTCATTTCCATCGTTATCCGTATATCCGCCAATCCGAACCTTAATATTCGGGTTTGCTTTTAACATTTCTAACAGCCTGTCCAGCTCCGGCAATGATTCATCCCTTAATGTTGATTTATTTACATCAAAAAACACATTTCGCAATATCATTCTTTTACCTTTCACAACTTTTTCCAAAAAGATGGAATCATTCATTTCAACGTATTCATTTAATGATGGGATATTTATATTTTTTGAATAAAACAAATACCCTAAAGCTTCCACAGATACTCCATAGTTTTTACCTGCAGGTAACACGATTGTATATTTACCAGTGCTACTATTAGAGTTATAAGCGCCAAGAATTTTTTTCTTATTAATGTCTGAAACTATAATCGTTGCAGCTACAGGTGACTTGGTTTCGGAATTCATAATTACCCCTTTTAATACCGCAAGTGAAGCCTTTGCATTTCTTTCCAACATATATATATCTTTCATTCCAAAGCCTCCTTCCCTCTCAGAGCTGAAATAAGCTCTCTTGTTGTCAGCAGACCAGACAAAGAATACATCATCACCCGCTGTATTAATAGGATACCCAACATTAACAGGCTCGGAAAGTATTTCTCCGGTTTCTATATCAATGGAAACGGAAAATATATCAAAACCTCCCATTGAGTTATGACCTTTGGAGCTGAAATAAAGTGTTTTCCCATCTGCATGAATGAAAGGACTTTCCTCATCAAGAGGTGTGTTGATCTGTGGCCCCAGAAGAATCGGTTTGCCCCATTCTCCGTTCGCTTGTCTCCTTGTCATATAGATATCCATAGCCCCAACACCTTTTCTGTCACTGGTAAAAAATAAGGTCTTATTGTCCGCTGAAATACTTGCACTGCTTTCCCTGGAAGAGGAATTAACCTGACTGCCTAATGATTTAGGAGTTTTCCATTCACTACCATTCAGTTCACTTACAAATAAATCCCCTCCATTGTCTATCTTATATAAGTAGATTTCCTGACCATCCGGTGATATACCCACACAAGCATCGTGTGTAGAAGTGTTTATACCATCACCAAACTGAACTGAAGGCCCCCATACACCATTATCTTTTTGAGAAATATAAATATCTTCGTAGTACTGGTTGTCGTCAGGAAATTTTTCACCACCTGTTGAATTATCTCTCCTCGATGTAAACACCAGTATGCTTTCATCTACTGAAACTGCGGGCACGTAATCTGCATATTTTGAATTAACTCCAGCCCCAAGATTCGTGATTGTAACTTTTTGAGGATTTTTAATAAGTTCTAATCCATTTTTACAATAATCTATTTTCTGATTAACAAGCTTTAGTTTGTCTTTCTCTTTAAGTTTAAGTGTTGCTTTATAACCTTCATAAGCATTGATAGCTTCTTCCAGTTTGTGGGATAAATGATAGCAATCTCCAATAAAAAGAGCCAGGTCCGATGCTTTGGCACCTCCGTTTTTTGCCTTTTCAAAATATGGCTGTGCTTTTATTGCATCTTTTAAATTAAAATAAATGACCCCCGTTTTATATGCAATTTCAGGATCTTCAGGTTTCAGGGATGTCAACTTTAATATTGGCTCCAAAGCATCTTCATATTCCCCTGCTTTAATCAATTCATCAACCTGGCTCTGTATTTTAGCAATGTCTTTATCCTGGGCAAAAGCATTAAAAGTGGACTGAAGTGATAGAAAAAAAAGCAGGCAATAAATTCTTAAAATTCTTTTCATTTAGATATTAATTTTAGTATGTTACTTAGCTTTTGAGAAAAGCAATAAGGATATCCCCTTAGTATATTTCTTAATTTAGTAGGCTAATACGCATTTCAAATAAAATAGGTTAAATAACGAGTAATGACCCCTCTTTTTCAGGACATTGTAGTAATATTAGGTATTGCAGTAATAGTTACTCTCCTATTTGAGAAGCTCAAATTTCCGACAATTATAGGTTTTCTTTTAACAGGCACCATTGCAGGTCCACATGGTTTGAGTCTGGTTACAGCTTCTCATGAAGTTGAGCTCTTAGCGGAGATCGGTGTAATTCTTCTGTTATTTATAATAGGGATTGAATTCTCATTAGGTGATCTTGCCAAAATAAAAAAATCAGTGCTTTGGGGAGGAGCCTCCCAGGTTTTCCTAACAATAGCTGCGGTTGTTGCTATTCTGACTTCGTTATACTGGGGAACTGGTCATGCTATTTTTGCCGGTTGTCTGTTGGCTTTAAGCAGCACTGCAATAGTATTAAAACTTCTTCAGGAAAAAGGTGAAGTTAACAGTCCTCATGGAAAAACCATTCTGGGAATTTTAATTTTTCAAGATATTATAGTAGTTCCGATGATGTTGTCCGTCCCATTTTTATCGGGTAAACAACCTATAACTTTTTTTCCTTTTGTACTTCTCACCTTAAAAGTAGCACTCATTATAATATTTGTTTTTGTAGCTGCCAGATATATCGTTCCTAACCTTTTATACCAAATCGCAAAAACAAAAAACAAAGAATTGTTTATTCTTTCAATAGTTGTTATTTGTTTTTCAGTTGCCTGGCTTACGTCTTCTATAGGCTTATCACTGGCGCTTGGCGCATTTATGGCTGGATTAATAATTTCTGAATCTGAATATAGTCACCAGGCATTGGGAAATATTCTTCCATTCAGAGAAATTTTCGCAAGCTTCTTCTTTGTTTCTGTAGGAATGCTTTTAAATGTAGGATTTGTAATAGGTCATTCCTTTTACATCCTTTTATTAACCTTTACTGTTATAATTCTCAAATTTATTATATCAGCCTTTTCCGGAAGGTTATTAAGAATGCCAATAAGGAGTTCAATTTTAGTAGGTCTCGGACTAGCTCAAGTTGGAGAATTTGCATTCATATTATCCAAGACAGGTGTTTCGAATGGATTACTAGATGGTGAATATTATCAGTACTTTCTGGCAATATCAATTCTTACAATGTCTATCTCTCCATTTATTATCAAGTCTGGAAATGAAATATCACTTTGGGTACAAAGGTTTATATTGCCCAGCAATATTTCAGACCGTTATACAGGAATGAAAGAGTATCTTTCAAAGAAAAAAATTGATCATTTTGAGGATCATCTGATCATTATAGGCTATGGCTTAAATGGCAGGAATGTTGCTAAAGCAGCCAAAGCTGCAAGTATTCCATATGTTATTCTTGAACTCAATGCCGACACTGTAAAAAGGGAAAAACTTAAAGGTGAAAATATAATATTCGGAGATGCTGTGCATGCACCTGTACTGGAACATTTAAATATACATAAAGCGAGAGTAGCGGTCATTGCAGTATCAGATCCGGTAGCTACCAATCAGATTGTTGTTAATATCAGAAACGTCAGTAAAAATATCCACCTCATTGTCCGCACAAGATTTATACAGGATACTGAGCTTTTATTCAGTCTTGGAGCCAATGAAGTGATACCTGAAGAGTTTGAGACATCTATAGAAATATTTACAAGAGTATTAACATCTTATCTGGTACCGAGACAGGAAATTGAAGAGTTTATTCAGGAAATCAGAGAAGACAATTATGAAATGCTGAGACTTTTACCAGGATCAACAACAAGAAAAAATTTATCTCTCGCTATACCAGATATAGAAATAGCTGCCCTTTCAGTGCAGAATGAAGCATTCGAAGTTGTAAATAAAAAGATTGCAGATTCCGGAATAAGAAAAAAATTCGGAATAACAATTATTGCGATCAAAAGAAAAAATCAACTGATTACTTCAATAGGTCCAGATGAATGCATCCTCGTAAATGATACAATTTACCTATTGGGAAAACCTGAAGACATATACAGATTCAGTAAAAAATTAAAATAATAAATTAACTGATTTTTTCAGTTCAGTAATTCTTACTAATTTTCTTTGAGATAATAAGCTCATGCAAAGATTTCTATTTGTTTTAATATTTATTTTTACTTTTTCATTTAATACTGCTTATTCTATTTCCAAGAAGGAAAGAACTGCTGACACCGTTAACATTGGAGCTTATGTTTTGAGTCTTCATGATATAAATTTTAAAGATAAAGAGTATACTATGCGCCTTTGGCTCTGGATGTTGTATAATAATCCTGAGTTTGACTTCACTACCCAGGTAGAAGTTCCTAATGCCAAGAGTATTGAGAAACCCGATGTGATGGTAGATACAATTGACGGGAAAATATGGGTTTTGATGAAAATGAAATGTATCATGAAGCAAAACTGGAAAGTGCATGACTACCCATTCGACAGACAGCATATTAAAGTTCACATAGAAAACACCATGTTTGATGCGAGCAAACTTGTGTTTGTCCCGGATACCTCAGGCAGCAAGTTTGATAAGGACTTTGCTATAGATGGCTGGAACATCTCCAATTTTAAAGTAAGCACAGGTATAAATGAATATTCAACAACTTTTGGAGATATAACGTTGGACACACAACATTCAGAATATGGCGCTTTTTTTATAACACTTGATCTGGAAAGAAACGCTTGGGGATTATTTTTCAAGTTGTTCCTGGGAATGTATATCGCATTTTTTATCGCAGCAATAAGTTTTGTCATTGATCCGGAGGATGTAGATCCCAAATTCGGTCTTCCTGTAGGTGGGCTATTTGCTTCAGTTGGTAATAAGTATATTATAGATTCCATACTTCCCGAAACTACATCTTTCACCTTAGTCGATTCCCTTCATTCAATTACATTCCTTTTTATTTTATTTATAATAGCTGCAAATGCCTATTCTTTAATTCTGGACAGAAGAGGAAGACGGAATAATGCACGTAGTTTTAATAAAACTTCAGGGAAGGTTATTTTAATCACTTATTTCTTCCTGAATATTTTCATGGTTATCCTTGCTATTTATAAATAATCCTGAAATGGAGGAATGATTTTCCTCAGGCTATTGTTTGTAGAACTTCAACGTATCTTCTCAAACATATGAAATTACTTGATTTATTGGTATTGAGCTTTATCCTTGGTGTAACCTTTTCGATTGGATATGTTTTTACCACAGCTTCTATGATTCTTTTATATTCGTTTATTTATGCTTCAATTGACAGTATCAACTTTGACTGACAAGGTTTTAAAAGGATTCTTTAAAGTTTTATTTGTTTTTTAAGTAATACTTCAGTTAAATTTGAGCCAAATTTCTATTTATGGCTAATACTTCAGACATTTCAAAAGGGTGTTTTTTAAGATTTAATAACGAATTGGTTCAGGTTTTGGAATACGAACACCGTACTCCCGGAAACCTACGTGCATTTTATCAGGTAAAAATGAGAAACATAAAGACTGGTAAACTTGTGGAACACAGGTTCCGTGCCGGTGAAGATGTTGAGCTTGTAAGGGTTGATGTAAATGATTTCTCCTATCTTTATGATGAAGGACCTAGCCTTGTTCTTATGGATAGTGAAACTTATGAGCAAATTTCTGTAGATAAAATACTTTTTGGAGAAAGTCTGAAATTTCTTAAGGAAGGGATGGTCATTAAAGTTTCTTTCGATGGCGAAACTCCTATTTATGCAGAGCCTCCTACGTCTGTAGAGCTTGAAGTTACTTATACAGAACCAGGTATAAGAGGAGATACTGCAACTAAAACTTTAAAACCTGCTACTCTTGAAACTGGGGCTGAAATACGAGTTCCTTTATTTATAGAAATAGGTGAAAAAATTAAAGTAGATACCCGTACTGGTGACTACATGGAAAGAGTAAAAAGCTAATATTCCGATTTATATTAATAAAAAAGGGGCGCGAATTGCGTCCCTTTTTTGTCTCTTTTTAGAAGTTCTCTTTTGATAGCAGCATTTACTATCCAAAGATCAACACCATAAGCAGAAAAGTGATAATGAAGGATAAATACATTATCGCGTCTACCACATAGTATTTTTTATATTTTTTAAATAACTCAATCAAACTTTTCATACCTCAAATTAGACACTTTTTTCTAAACGAGAAATATATTTCAGGAATTTTCCCGGATAAGGAGGTTTATTAGCTCCACCATCTCCGCTGCCCTTTCAGGATCACACCCTTTTAGTCTGATTTCCTTTTTACTTTTTGTCTGAACAATTAATTCAACAGAAACAAACATACTTTTCGTAACTTCAATCCCTACGATATCATCATAAATAAGCTGTTCCAATACTGGTTGATGATGTTTGTTGACCCCGACATAAAAGACTCTATAATCTGTTGCAATTGCAACTCCAAGAGTATTAGATATTGCTCCTTCCACAACATTTAAAATGGTCTCATCAGACCTGAGGCTTTTGGCCAGATCGTTAAATGCAATTTTTCCCAGATTGGGCTGATAGCCGATTTCTGAAAATCTGGTGTTGATGTTGACAATCGTTTGCATAAAAAGTTATGAATTACACGTAAAAATACGATGATCACATTCCCTGAGTTTTCCCATTTCGGCTAATGTGGACAAGTTTCTTTATAACGATAATAGCTTTCTTTAAATATCAATAATTTAAGCCAATTCAATTCGTTTTAAATTGTCTGGCCTGAAATGTCTTTTTCGATTAATTTTACCAAAAGTATACAGATATGAATGCTACTATAAATTTTGAATTAATAAAAACAGAGGCTCCAAATGCCTGGAAAGATTTTGATGGATTTTACTCTCAAAATTTCAATAAGTTGCATTTTTTGAATGGAATTTCTTTTGAATTACTTCCTTTCGAAATGCAATTGGGAATTTTACTAAAGTATTTTACCGAAAATGCAGTGGAGGTAGATATCTGTAATAATGATTTTAATATGCTTCCGGAAACGTTTAATGATACATTCAGGACCTATGAAAAAGTAATCGCACATTATTCATAAAAAATATCAAAAAAAACGGCTGTCCATTAATAAACAGCCGTTTTTTGATTTTTAGAACAATCCTAACTGATCATCTTTAGACTTTTTCTTAGGATTAGCAGACGATGTTTTGCCACCGTCTTCTCCTTCACCTTCATCTGAAGATTCCAGCAAAAGTATTTTGTTGATTTTATTGGTACTAATCTTATTTCCAACAGCTTTCCACCCTTTCACTTCAACAAATTCATTAAGGCTGATTTCTTCAGAAGGGACAGAGACAAATTTACCTTTTGCATAATCCACCTTAATTACAGGGTTTTTACCAGTGCTTATAATTACCAGTTTAGAATCTGAATTTTCAGAAATAAATCCAAACTTCTTGCCTGCTGTATTGGTCTCTATCCTAAATCTTTTTGCAAAATAATTCTTTGATGAGCCATCATAATAAACAGCAGATATAAGCCTATCAGGATCAAATTTCTCTATGTGCAATAACTCTTCAGTATTGTATCTGTTGGTCAACTCATAAGTTGTTATTTCATAAGTACCATCTTTATAGAATACAAGAATCTTTTCATCCCCTTCAAAATTCCCAATGTATGTTCCTTTTTTATCGTTGTTCAGTCGACCTACAGTTTCATCAAAGTAGACATCCTTACCTCCAAGAGTTGACTTCCCTGCAGCTTTAAACTGTATTTTCTTAACAGGATATTTAGTCAGGATATTACCCAATACGTTTCTTGCCTTTATTTCAAGTTCAGAAAAATCAAACTCAAACTCTTTAATCTTTGCTTTTGCAGTAGGAGCAAGAGTAACATTAACGGTTTCGGCTTCTCCATTCGGATTAGCAGTGAAATAAAGGATCTTGGAGCCTTTACTTCCTTTAGTCAAATCATATTCCTTGTCCCGGGTAATTCCCAACACCTGGAATCTTTTAACAAATACAGTTCCAGAGGCCGCATCAAGATATGCCATATTGTAAACCATTCGGTCATCACCTTTTCTGAAAATACCTGCATACAGAATATCTTTGCCAACAAAGACCTTCTCTCCTATTTTCTTGATTACACAAACCCCGTCTTTTCTGAAAACTATGACATCATCTATATCAGAACAATCGCAGATATACTCATCTTTCTTTAAACCATGACCAATAAAACCTTCCGACCTGTTGATATAGAGCTTCGCATTTGTTGCAGCTACTACATTGGCTGAAATAGTCTCAAAAGTTCTGATCTGGGTTTTGCGCTCCCTGCCCTGACCATATTTTTTAAGCAGGTTCTGGAAATAAGCAATTGCAAACTCTATCAGATGTGCAAGATTATGCTCAACCTCTTTAAGTTCTTCTCCAAGATTTCTCATTAACTCATCCGCTTTAAATGCGTCAAATTTCGAGATTCTCTTGATCTTAATTTCAGTTAGCTTAACGAGGTCATCCTGAGTGATTTCTCTGTAAAACTGTTTTTTATAAGGCTTCAAGCCTTTATCTATCGTTTCAAGAACAGCTTCCCAGGTTTCGCACTCTTCGATATTTCTATATATCCTTTTCTCAATGAATATTTTTTCAAGAGAAGAAAACAATAGTTTTTCCAGTAAATGACTTTTTTTGATTTCCAGCTCCTGTCTAAGCAACTCTACAGTTTTGTCTGTAGATATTCTCAGAATTTCATTAACACTTATGAAATGAGGCTTTTCATCAATAATTACACAGGCATTTGGGGAAATACTTATTTCACATTCTGTAAAAGCGTATAAAGCATCAATAGTAATATCTGAAGAAACGCCAGGAACAAGCTGAATGAGTATTTCTACATCTTTCGCAGTGTTATCAATTACCTTCTTTATTTTGATTTTCCCATTATCGTTAGCTTTGATAATGCTTTCTATTAAAGAAGTTGTTGTAGTACCAAAGGGTATATCCCTGATAACCAAAGTCTTTTTATCAAGGTCTTCAATTTTCGCTCTAACTCTTACTTTTCCGCCCCTGAGACCTTCATTGTAGTTAGCAACATCAATTGAACCTCCTGTAGCAAAATCAGGGTAAAGGGTAAATTTCTTGTTCTTCAGATGGAGAATAGAAGCTTCTATCAATTCACAAAAATTGTGAGGAAGAATTTTGGTAGATAGCCCAACAGCAATTCCCTCAACACCGTGTGCCAGGAGTAAAGGAAACTTGACAGGAAGTGTAACAGGTTCGTTTTTTCTTCCATCGTATGACACTTGCCATTCCGTAGTTTCCGGATTAAAAACGATCTCCAGGGCAAGCTTTGAAAGACGAGCCTCAATATATCTGGGAGCGGCAGCAGAGTCACCGGTTCTGACATCTCCCCAATTTCCCTGAGTCTCAAGAAGCAAGTCTTTTTGACCTATATTAACAATGGCCTCACCAATTGAAGCATCACCATGAGGGTGATATTGCATGGTTTGCCCGATGACATTTGCTACCTTATTAAATCGGCCATCGTCCATTTCCTTCATAGAGTGGAGGATTCTTCTTTGAACGGGCTTTAATCCATCTTCAATAGCAGGAACCGCACGTTCCAGAATTACATAGGAGGCATATTCCAGAAACCAGTTTTCATACATACCGGAAACAGGCAGCACATCGTGAATGATATCCCCACCATTACCAGCTCCCTGGTCCTGTATATTATTTTCATTATTATCTCTATCGTCAGCCATTCAATTTTAAAGTTCCTGATCTAAACAAAAGGTTTTACCGGTAGAATTCCGGATCCTTCAAATATATTATAAAATTCTTTTTTCCCGAAGCGGAAAATTTACACATTCCTGCCTAATTATTAACTTTGCCTTATTATGAGCAAAATAAAATTACTTTTACTGTGTCTTTGTGTTGGTTTTTATTCTTGTAGATCAAAAGATAAATTTCCGGAGATTGATAAAAATGCTTGGCTTGATGATAAAAAAGCCTGCCAGAATAAAAGAGAAGAAATGGCTACCGATCTGATAAACAATAAAGAACAAATTCTGGGACTTAAAGAAGAAATACTTCTGGAAAAGCTTGGAAGACCTGATAAACATGATTATCAGAAGAGAGGAAGAAAAATTTACTCTTATTATATAACTCCAGGCAAACAATGCTCCCTCCAAAATTCTGATGAGGGTAAAAAAATTGTTTTTGAAATGAATGCCTTAGGCCTCATTGCTTTAATCACAATCCAAAACTGATTTTAACAGAACTTCTTACTGTTTTAAATAAAGGAAGCCTGTTTTATTCAAAACAGGCTTCCTGGAAAAAATTAAAATTTGGAAATCAAAATCCCTCATACCACCATACAGGTACTGAGTGCATAATTTTATAAAAGCATTAGTAACCTTCTGGCCACTATTTTCATTAAGATTCTCCCCTTCTTTTTTAACTTCTCTTTATTTTTTTGAGGGTTTTTCTTATTACCAGAATTCGAATCATTCTTCGAATTCCTGGCTAATTCAGGTTGAAAAATTTCTTTCATTAAAACATAGTGGTCTAGCATAGCGGCTAAAGTTTGATTGTAGACGAATTTAACCTACAATTAGATAAAACCCAAGCTTTTTTAGTTAACCACAATATACGATTAAAGAAATATATGTAATGAGCAACCTGTTTTTGTACAGATTTTAAATCTCCATAACACTAGCTTCTTTCCTTAATGCATCTTTTTCATCACTTTCTACTAAATCCTTTTCAACTTTAAGGTTCTCAATAATAAACTGCTGTCTTTCAGGAGTATTTTTCCCCATGTAGTAATTTAGCAGTTTTTGTATCGAAGTTTCTTTTTGTAATAAAATTGGCTCAAGCCTGATATCCTCTCCTATAAATGCCCCAAACTCATCCGGAGAAATTTCGCCTAATCCTTTAAATCGGGTTATTTCAGGTTTACCTCCTAGTTTCTTTATGGCAGCTCTTTTCTCTTCCTCGCTATAGCAATAAATTGTTTCTTTCTTGTTTCTTACCCGGAACAAAGGTGTTTCCAAAATAAACAGGTGTCCATTTCTCACCAGATCAGGAAAGAACTGCAAGAAGAATGTCAGCATAAGCAAACGAATGTGCATACCATCCACATCGGCATCGGTTGCTATTACTATTCTGTTATATCTGAGATTTTCGAGTCCATCTTCAATATTCAGAGCATGTTGCAACAAATTGAATTCTTCATTTTCATAAACAATCTTTTTAGTAAGTCCAAAACAGTTCAAAGGCTTTCCTCTGAGACTGAAGACGGCCTGCAACTCCACATTCCTGGATTTTGTAATTGAACCACTCGCAGAATCACCCTCTGTAATAAATAATGTAGAATCATGCCTTTTTTCGTTGTTCAGCTCGTCAAAGTGGAATCGGCAATCCCTGAGTTTTTTATTGTGAAGATTTGCCTTTTTAGCTCGCTCATTGGCAAGTTTCTTAATACCTGCAATGTCCTTTCTTTCTCTTTCTGATTGCAGGATTCTTTTTAATAAAGCATCTGCAACAGCTGAATTTTTATGGAGATAATTGTCTAGCTCTTTTTTAACAAACTCATTTACCCAGGTTCTGATGGCAGGACCGTCCGGACCTGCGTTGATTGAACCTAATTTGGTTTTGGTCTGAGATTCAAATACAGGTTCCTGCACTCTTACAGCAATTGCACCTACAATCGATGCACGGATATCCGAAGCATCAAAATCTTTCTTAAAAAATTCTCTGACTGTTTTTACAACTGCTTCTTTTAATGCTGCAAGATGAGTTCCTCCCTGAGTGGTATACTGACCGTTCACAAATGAATAGTACTCTTCTCCATATTGGTTAGCATGTGTAAGAGCAATTTCAATATCATGACCTTTAAGATGGATGATAGGATACCTTAAACTTTCTTCATCAGTTTTTCTCTTCAAAAGATCAAGTAATCCATTCTGAGAGTAGTATTTTTTTCCGTTATAATTGAT
The DNA here is from genome assembly GCF_000775915.1 of Sporocytophaga myxococcoides. Classification (NCBI taxonomy): domain Bacteria; kingdom Pseudomonadati; phylum Bacteroidota; class Cytophagia; order Cytophagales; family Cytophagaceae; genus Sporocytophaga; species Sporocytophaga myxococcoides. The sequence goes on along the minus strand of NZ_BBLT01000007.1, from coordinate 152,583 downwards.
AGTCAGACCTGCATTAAGGAATGCATAGTTCCAAAGCTGATCTTCGAGGTATTCAGGAATAAATCTAAAATGCTTGAAAATGGTATCATCCGGTATAAATGACATAAGTGTTCCATTCTTCTGGTCACACTTTGTTTCTTTATGATCATTTATAAGTACACCTTTTTCAAATTCAGCTACTTTTGTTCTCCCGTCACGAATAGATTGTACTCTGAAATAACTGGAAAGTGCATTCACTGCTTTCGTACCTACACCGTTCAACCCCACTGACTTCTGGAAAGCTCCGGAGTCATATTTTCCTCCGGTATTGATTTTAGAAACGCAATCAATTACTTTTCCGAGGGGAATACCACGACCATAATCCCTGACTTCCACTTTATTATCGGATATAGAAATATCTATGACATTTCCATTTCCCATCATATGCTCATCAATGGAGTTGTCAATAATCTCCTTGACCAAAACATAAATACCATCATCTTGTCCTGATCCGTCTCCAAGTTTTCCGATATACATACCTGGACGAAGTCTGATATGCTCTCTCCAATCCAGCGACCTAATGCTATCTTCGGTATATTCAGTTTTGGTTTTTGCCATAATAATTTAATTGAACTGATTTACAAGTTTATAAAAGACAAGTTAGTTTCATTTTTGGGGAAATAAAATCTAAATCTTGTTCCATTCTTACTGCGAAATTACTTTAATAGTTCAAATTTTACTTATTTTTTAAACAAGGAAATACCAGATAATTGAAATATGTGGAAAAATTAAATCTTAAGTCTATCCTTATGAGAGGTTTATATTGTTAGCATTTTTTAAATCTGATTGAAATCCAAAACAACATTAGAAAAATCACAAAAAATAAAATAAACGTACTAAACGGAACTTTTTTTGGTTAAATTACCGGGCCAAATCTTGTGACAAATATGAAAAAATTCCTTTTTATTTTACTTCTTACAACTATCTCATTGAAAATGAATGCTCAGACTGACATTCTTCTTCCAATGAATGATATAGAAAAGAAGGAGGTTATTCGACTTCTTAATTCCTATGACGGCTTTCTGAATTTTGTAGCTCAGAAACCTTCCGATGCTGACCAGAAAAAGGAATCTGTCACATTTTTAAAAACAACAATAAGCAATGCAAATGTTTCGGTCTATAACGACCTTGATTCTGCGGCTCAAAATGAGGACTTTGAAAACGTTTTCAAATATTGTCAGCGGGTTCCAAAATCTTTTCCTGCAACAGTTAAAATTAAGACTACTCCTAAAAATCTGGTAGTTGAGAAAGTAAAGTATGATAAAATCAGAAAGTACTATTTTGTTGAAATAAAAGGAGAGAAAGATTTTACCTGGAAGGAAATAGTACAAAAGGCAGATTCAGTTTCTTCATCTGCTGATTCAATTGCCATTAGTGATACGATCGTCCATTCTATAAAAAAAGGTATATCTGTTTTCATAAAATTCGACAGAGAAAACAATATCTCTAAAAACTTTAAAATTTTTGCAATCAGTAAAACCGGAGTCGCTCCAAAGTTAGAGCCTCTTCCTCCCCTGATTTCATGGTGGCTGACACTGGAACCTGAGTGGAAAGCAATGATAAGGAAAAAGAGAAATCTGGAAGAATATCCCAGAGAGTTTGACCTTGAAAAAGCAACAGGTGTGTTTGAATTTGACTGCTCAAATTCAAATTTGAAAAATCTTGAGCCATTAAGGAAATTTACTTCTCTTGAGAAATTAAATGTATCAGGTAATCCTATTACTGATCCTTCTGCAATATTTGCTGTGAGCTCTTTACTTGAACTTGATCTCACCAAAACTCAGATTAGCAGTCTGGACGGTATTGAAAATTTAAAAAAACTTCAAGTACTGAAAGTTTCAAATCTAAAACTCAAAAGTATTGAACCATTGAAAGATTTGGTTCAGATGGTGGAGCTGGATTGTTCTAATAATGAAATAGAAGACCTTACCCCTCTTACCAATCTTGTAAACCTTAAAGAACTGAATGTCGGTTTAAATATTAAGGTGAAAGACATCTCAATGATGAAAAACCTGGTACTTCTGGAGAAACTAAGCATTCAGAAAATCGACATTAAATCTCTTGCCCCATTAAGTAGTTTGGTTAATCTTGTTTACCTTGATTGTTACAATACAGATATCAATACCCTAGAACCTATAAGAAACCTTGTAAAGCTGTTTCACCTAAACATAGACCATACTAAAGTTTCAAGTCTTGATCCTATCAAACACTTTAAATACATCGCCAATCTTTATTTAGCATCAAGCAGTGTTAGGGATCTATCTGCTATTAATAACTTTTATGCAATACGCGAGCTGGATATATCCAATACTGAATTAACAGAACTTGGTCCAATTCATAAACTTGAGTATATAAAAGTATTAAAATGCTTTTATACAAAAATAAATAAGAACGAAATACAGCGATTCAAGAAAAACCATCCTGGCTGCCAGATAACATACTTTTAATACTATTAAAAAACATTGGCCTGCTTTGAATAAAACCTGATTGCAGAAGTTTCATTCAGATATTCAGAGCGGGCTACTTTTAATTCCGGGTGATAAATAAACAAACATGATCCTCCTTCTAGTAGTTGGATAATCTGGTCACTTTCTTCAGGCGATACAGCCGGGCAACCATGACTCCTTCCCAAACGACCATTTGTTTTGATAAAATCCTCACAAACATAATCTGCTGCATGAATCACTACTGATCTGCCTTCAGCATTTGAATTATAGTTTTTATCCAATCCATGAAGCACCAGCGATTTTCCATGCTTACCGAAATACACCTTACCTGTTCTATAAAAGCCCAGTGAGCTCATGTGTGAGTTGACTTTATTAGAAAAATTAATAGCCAGATTATCTCCGCTTTTTCTCCCATGTGCTACAAGTGAATGAAACAATACCTTTTTTTCTCTCAAATCTATAATCCAAAGTCTTTTTTCTGTCGAGGCTTTAGAATAATCGATAATAGAAAGTATTGAATTATCCTGGAGAAGATTATTGTTTTTAATGTTAAGATATCCTATAAGGGCTTTTCTAAAAATAGTTTTCTTCATCCCTGTCCCCTCCAGATTACAATCTCTAAATACCTGGTCAACAAAAATGTCAAATGAACCTTCGGCTTTAGATTTTACTACTTTTCTTGTGACCAGATCATTTCCGACAGTAGTGACCTTTCCAGTACTTGCAGAACAGATCATAAAAAAAAGTGTAAAAATAGGAATGAATTTTCTGTTTTTCATTTCACACAAACCTGATCGCTCAGAAGTTAGTTCCTTTTTTCAAGAAATTTTATTCATCTTTCAAATGTTAAAATTATAAACCAGTTCTTGGAGGAGATTTTATGAAAACGTTTATTTACAATCCCAGCACACTGGAAGTGAAATTTGCAAAAGCATTTGAGAGTTTGATCAAAAATATTGAAGAGAAAATAAAGCCAAATAAGATTGTAGGAGTCGATAAAAGATTAAAGGATGACAACCCTAAAGTGATTTTTAAAATCGAGGATAATGAAGGAGATAGTCATGAAATCGTCATCCAGATAATCCAGAGAATGGATGAGTATGATGATTTCTAATTGGATAAAATTCAAAAAGAAAGCTAAAAACGTATTAGTTTTTAGCTTTCAATATTAATGGTTGTAACAGAGAAAATTAACCCTCAATAATAACTATCTTTTCAATCTTATCCCCTTGTTTGATCTGATCAACGATGTCTACTCCTTCAGTAACTTTTCCGAAGCAGGTATGATTTCTGTCAAGATGTTTGGTATTTGTTCTGCTGTGACAAATAAAAAACTGAGAACCACCAGTGTTTCTTCCGGCATGTGCCATAGAAAGTACACCACGATCATGGAATTGATTCTCTCCATCTAATTCACATTTAATTTGGTATCCAGGCCCCCCTCTGCCATCTCCATTAGGGCACCCCCCCTGAATTACAAAGTTAGGTATGACCCTGTGAAAAGATAATCCGTCATAGAATCCCATTTGGGATAACTTCACAAAATTCTTTACAGTGTTCGGAGCATCTTTTTCGTAAAACTCAATTTTCATTACACCCTTGCTGGTGTGCATTTCTGCCTTTAACATGCTTATATTGGATTTTTGATTTCAAACAATGAAACAAATTAATCATTAAGACAGTTTGATGCCAATAAAAAAAGCATATTAATTATCGGAATAGGAAAATATAAATATTTTTTTTTCTTTTTTCGATTTTTTTGCCATTTTCAAATGAAAATTCACGAAAAATTTATGTTACGAAAAAGTTTACAAGCGCTTGTTATTTTATTGTTTATTGCCTTTACTTCAAAAGGACAAAATTTGCCTGTTGACCAGAATACAGGTAAAATAACTTTTATAAATATCGTTGAGTCTGCACCTCTTACAGAGAAAGATGTATTCACCATTGCACAGGACTTTGGGAAAGCTAAAAACTGGCCTGTAAAAAGTCAAGATGATGCAGCTTATACTATAGTTTTTAATGCACAGATACCTGTGGAATATGAGGCAGTAAAACCAGGAAAAAAAGATAAAGGAGTTGTAAAGTTTACTTTTTCAGTTTTTTGCAAAGCAGGGAAATACAGATATATCTTAACTGACTTTGTGCATGAAGGTCAGAATGGTGCTGGATCTGGAGGTAAGCTGGAAAATACAACAGCGGACTGTGGTAAAGATGCAATGTTGGCAAAAAGCTGGGTAATTATTAAAAACTCTACTCAAACTCAGGTAAATGCGCTAATAGAAGAGTTCAAGAAAAAGGTAAAAGAAGCTCAAAACGATCCTGCTAAGAAAAGTGATTGGTAAATTAAAAAAGCCTCAGAAAAAAAACTGAGGCTTTTTTAATTATTTTCTCTGTTCATTTAACTCCGCTTCTTCCATCATTGAGTTGTTTAAACCCTTTAACTTTTCATATAGCAATACCTTATAATCATTTCCTTCCTCTGCTTTAATTTTCTCATTTACAAATACCCCGCTTTTCTGGAGCATGCTGCTTTGCAAAATATCAGAATAAGAATCAATAATGGTTTTGGTTAACTCTAATAAATCTTTCAGTCCTTTCTTTTCTTTCAATTCTTGTTCATTAGGAAAGTTAATACCTAAAAGAAAATTGTATTTTGGAATGATTTCTTCCTGTAAGATATACATTAAATCTCGGTGGTCTTCTTGATTTTCCGGAAACAGACTGATACGATCCATGGCAGGATAAATATTTAAATTTCAGGCAATTTAATAGATAATTTTAAATATTAAAATAATCTATTAATTCAAAATCTTTCAACTGATGAATTCCTCAAAATACGTTTTCTCCAAATAGAAACAAGAAGGATCACCATAGACTCCCAAACACTGGTAATAAAAGTAGTCTCTGGGATGCTGCATCTCATGTTTTTTTTCTTTCTGTAGCTACTTTCATGGGGTTGAAAGACTGATCAGAAGAATAATACTTTATCGCTTTTTTAACCTCCCCCATATTTATTAGCTTTGAAAGTCAGAATTACATAATTACCTCATGTCTATTAAAATCAATGTTCCTGATCATATTCTATATGAAGACTCTAGTATTATAGTAATAAATAAACCATGTAGTCTGATGGTTGAGCCAGACAGAAATGGTCATCCCAATTTGCTTCAGCAAGTGCAAAAATATGAGCGAAGCTTGCATCCAAAATCTAAAGAAGTTTACATTCAGCATGTGCATCGACTTGACAGACCTGTAAGCGGGATTGTACTATTTGCAAGAAAAAAATCAGTATTAAAAAATCTGAGTGAGCAATTTGCCACCCGACAAGTGAAGAAGTATTACCAGGCACTTACTGAAACTTCTCCGACTACCAAAGAAGGAAAGCTTGAAAATTATTTATGGAAGGATAAAAAAAACAAACAAGCTGTGATTGTGGATCCATCACATACAGATGCCGAAAAAGTTTTACTTGATTACATAATAACTCCCTTTAAAAATAATTTTCAATTATGGAACATTCGTTTGCATACAGGTAAATATCATCAAATAAGAGCTCAATTAGCTGCTTCAGGATGCTCTATTCTTGGGGATGCTTTGTATGGATCTAAATTTGAATATGCTCCCAATTCCATAGCTCTCCATGCCTCCACACTTCATTTTAAACATCCTCAAACAGGCGATGCAATTGAGATAAAGGCTAATCCTCTTTGGTTAATTTAGTGTCAAATTCGAGTTGAACCGCTATATTAACTTTTTTATCCTTTGCAGAGACTAATGTTATGTCTCCTTTAATTCCTAAAAAATCATTAGTTCCAGACCCAGGAACTATTTTCTTTATTGTCTTGCCCTCTTCAATCTCCGAATAACCATAATTTTCCAAAACAAAGGTCCCTGATTTTTCTCCAATATTTCCAGAAAATCTTTCAATGCCATAAATTTGTTCTTCAATTCCGAAAGGTAATGTTGCAACTATCCCAGTTCCATGTATCTCACCTTCATATAAGCACACATAACTTGCCTGAGAACATTCCTGTCCATCAATCATTAATGATTTCAATATTTTACTTTTAACAGTTAACAGAGCAGACAAAGTAGCTTGCATATATTTCAATTTAAAGATTAGACACCAGTTAAATTAATTGTTGCAACTCTATGATAAATCATTTTGAAAGAAGAACAAATATATTAATATTCAAACACTTACTTAACAAACCTATCAAACTTGAATTAAAAAACAGATTAAAGTAAACAAAATGCCATTTTTTATCTTTTTATTGCTATTTTACCATATATTATTACCTTCAAATTCAATAAATTCTATCAAATTATGAGAAACTATTTGATTATACTCTTCATGGTGGTAATATTTATACCCCTTGAAGCCGGCATTAGTCAGGTGACTAAAGCACAAACAAAACAATTTCTTACCAGAACCAACAAGGCTATTACAACTGCTCACTCGGCAATTAAAAGAGGTAAGGTTTACAACGGAGATTATGTAAATGCTCTCAGACACCAACAATTTGCCAAGAAAATGTATATAAGAAACCAGTATCAAAAAGCAATTTATCATTCTAAAAAGGCTCGATCACTGGCTTTTAAAACCATCACAGATAACAGCGCTCGTATTCCTTCTGAATGTAATATAACTAAAGAAGAAAAAGCTATGATAGGCACTTCAGTTCCATCTGACCGAGTTTTGGCAGAGGAAATTGCTCTAGATGGCCAACATAATTTAAAAGATACTGATGTCATTGATAAAACTGTTGACCTTACACTACCTTAAAATATAAGGAGAGGAATTTTCCTCTCCTCAATTAGATTAGTCAATGCTTTGCAATTAACTGTACAGTTCCATCCCAGGTATAATAGCGCAGAGCAAATAATATTTTACCAATTCATATCTAATAATCAACCAAATAACATCAACTGAGCAAACCATTGTATCCTCTAACAATTACATCTTGAGCATTTTAGAAAAAAATGGTAAAAACCAGACTACATAAAGCAAAATCTTATTTTAAAAGAAGAATTATATATATATAGTTTAAAATGGAAGTAGACCTTTTATAGATTTGCGTGTTCCAGATGTGAATTAGTATTTAGGGCTGTTATACCCAACTCACATAAGATAAGCCGCTAAAAATACAACTGTGAAATAAGTCCAGATGAGCGAGAATACTATGTGAACAAAAGTCTCTAACGCCTTTCCTTTCCAAAGTTTGGGAGAGTATACAAAAAACTGAAATAACATCCGAAGTCCCCAGAAGACTGCCAATGCAAGCACCACTTGTTTCCCAAGCTTTGTATTCAATAATTCTTCTGCACTGAAAAAACAAAACATTCCAAATAAAAATACGACAAGAGCAATAAAAAATGTATGCACGTACATAAGCTGCTTATTGATCAAGCTTACGGATTGTAACTCATTTTCCCAATCAAAGTATTTGGGAAAGATCACATGAATGAAAGCAAGTATCATGGAGGTTATGCCTATGATTTTAAGATGCAGTTCCATACTTTTTTAATGCGTAACCAGATATAAATGGTGTAATTTTTATTTCTTTATAAATTTTCAAGCCTGCTCCTGTAAATACTTTTAGCCAATTTTTCCCGGAATAAAAATGAAAGAAACCAATATTATAAGCAATAAAATTTACTAGGTCTCTTTGATGTTCAACCACAATGATCATCCCCTGAATTGTAATAGCTTTTCTTAACTGTTCGAAAAACAATATTCTTTCATCTTCATTTCTTATTTCATGAGCAGCAAACATAAGTAGTATTATATCAACACTACCTTCTTCTAATGGGAGAGCCTTAGTATTAATAATCTCTGTACCCGGATAAGGTTTATAAAGTTTTCTTGCCCTTTCAATAGAGACTTCTGTATGCAATAACGGATCATAAAAATCAAAAATAGAAAATTTTGCTTCAGGATATTTTCTTTTCAAGACTTCACTTATTTCATCAAATCCAGCATTGATATTAACAATTGATTCAGGCTTAAATGAAATCAGTTTATCAAGAAAGCGGAGTTTGTATAAGTCAGTTAAATCATAAACATAAAGTGAAGTAACAAGAGAAAGAGCAATACTGAGCAATGTGACAAGAATAGTTGCTGTGATAATAATATTATCAGGAAAGTTAATCTTTCCGATTATCAATAATAAAAGAAATACCAAAGCAATAACAAAGGTATGCCAGTTAAACAGAATAATATTTGTTACCCCCTGGAATGGTTTTCTTATTGTGCTGTCCATTTTTCTATCACTCCTTTTTTCCAATAGTAAGGAATATTCTGTATTAAAAAGGCATTTGCCAGCTGTACTCCTTCGAAATTCATTTGATTTAAAAATCCTACTTTTGCTTTAATCATTTCTACCGGTTTTGGTATCCATGATTCCCTTACTCCCTCTATAATTAAAACTTCTGAAGCTGCAGCATTATAAGTGAAGGTAAAAGGCAATGGTCCTGCATATCTCCTTGCTTCTTTCCAATTATTAAAAGGTGAGCCTTGGGGTAATGGAGCATTTTCACATAAACTGACTTCTATATCCAGCGCTGATTTAACAGATGATACAGAGAAAGCCTCTTTTGTACTCTTAATTGTGATATCCGTTGTTGAATAATTGTAATGTGTAAAAATATTTCCAATGAAAGACATCTTTCTTTTATTGGTTTCTGACTTCAATATATAAAGACCTCTAAGCCTCTTTCCTCTGTTATTATGAAATTTCACAAAGATCCTGAATCCTGCCAGAAAAAAATCATTACCCATAAACTTCGGAGTGCCTTTGGGCCTAAGGTCTTTAGTCTGCACAAGAGCAACTGCTACAAATCCCCACTTATCGTCAAATGTGTCTAACTCCAGACATAGAGGAATAAGACTTTGAAGCTGTTCCTTAGGGACGGCATAGGTAAGCACAAGAGAGCTTTCAAAAAAAGTCTCTACTGCAAACGGATGATTTTTAAGAGACAGCATTATCTGAAGTTGTATTAATTCTTACTGGAAAAAATTCATTCATATAAACCAAAATCACAAATACCAATGCCACAAATAAATTTGCCCGACCAAACAGGAGCAGATCAGGAGCAAGGATGGCTTCGATCATATTCATTGTAATGACTAGTGCGATCTGAACAATTGAACACCATTTTGATTTTATTCTGCTTACTATCCAGACTACTATAAACAACTCTCCTACCCCAATAGCTTTTGTAATCTGCAAAGCATGATCGTCTCCTAAAATTCGTCCAACAATTTCCTGATGGCGAGGTACCATATTTAAAAGCTTGCAGAACAATCCATTGATTAGCCAGACAAGAGCTATGCCCAATTGTAAAATAATTTTCAGATTACCTTGTTTCATTTTGAAAATCATACTTATTCTAAAAATCAATATGTCATTGTTGATACAAGTCTGCATTTATCACACTTGCAGTCATAAAGTCTAAAATCTGAATGTTCCTCTATAATCCAATCACCTTTACAATCCGGACAAGTTCTCATAATAAGATCTTCTGTCCCTGAGATTTGCGCACCATAAAACAGATAATAATATGTAGGGACTCCAGTAATTTTTTCAAGATTAGCACAACAATCTCTACCTTTTTTATTCAATTCACTATTGGGATTGCTTAATTGTTCAGAGGTCCATACTTCTCCTCCATAATCACTATACCATAGACCCTCAATATGATCGAAGTCCCGGTTCCACATTACAATATCGCTGAAAGATTCTCCATTACAGGTGTATGGCAATTTATATAACGGAATTTGATCCATTGAATCTCCGTCATGAATTGGGGAAATACGGTTAGATTTTAAGATTAAAAATTTTGGTTTTTCATAAATTAAAGTTTCTTCAAATTCCGGATCAAGACCTATGTAAACAAATTCAAATGAGCAATTAAAATAATCAATAAGTCTATTTTTGTAAATTTTAGTAACCTTAGTTGAATATTTATCTTTATAAGAATCTTTTTCAGGACAGAACAAGTTTAACTCAAACCCATCTTCGATAGATTCATATTGCCACTCAAGATTAATAATTTGGCTATTCCTGAATAACCCACCCAGGTAATTCCCCATCTGTTCAAAAAAATTATGCCGGTTGAAATATTCTTCTAAAAACTCCTTATCAGCAATTTTTCCACCGTGGATTTTAAGTTTGACTATATGCATATCAGGGTAATTGTATCTGTCTTTTGTTTGTTAGAAAATATTATTTTTCTTTTTATTCTCCGGTCAAGTCGCCAGCAGGCAGCTATGGCATGACATTAAACTCAGATTTGCTGAAAAAATATTTTTTTTAAATACTCATGTTTCGGTAAAAAACCTTCCTTTAGTATACGTGAATTTTATTGACAGAAGTTATAGCTATCAGCGTCAGCAGAATTTCGATATTCTACTACAAATCAACAGTTTAAATTTAAAACTTCACTTTAATTAAAAATATCCTTTTATAAAAATGAATTTCAGACAACTAATTATTGTTTTATTTACTTTGTAATAAAAAAAGAATATAGAATATTCAAATCCAAATTTAAAATAAGGAGTTTTTACCTCCTTTAGAAATCAGAAGCAACATGTCTACAATTATAGAACAAGTAAAAACATTTTTTGAAAGCTGGAAACCCGAAACACCGGTGGAGGACGTCCGACAACTTGCTCAGGCAGGAAGTGACAGACAGTATTTCAGAGTAAAAACACCCCCTCGTTCCTATATTGTTACCTATAATAACAATACCCCTGAAAACTCTGCATTTCTGGAATTTTCAAGGCATTTTGCCAGCAAGCAACTTGCAGTTCCGGAAATATTTCATTCCAGTGCTGATAAACAATTCTATATCCAGGCAGATCTGGGAGATACATCATTGTTTGATATAGTTCAGACCGAAGGTTATACAGACCGTACCTTTGAATTGTATCAAAAAACCTTCGCTCAGCTTGCTCAGTTGCAGATTCAGGGTGGCACAGGCCTTAACTATGATTACTGCATTGCTACCCGTTCATTTGACAGACAGGCTATCTACTCTGATTTACTATATTTTAAATATTACTTTCTGCGAGCACTTAAGCTTAACTATGACAAAAACCTGTTGTTAAATGACTTCGAAATGCTCAGCTACTATCTGATGCAGGAGCGCAACAAGTATTTCATGCACAGAGATTGCCAGAGCAGGAACGTAATGGTAAAAGATGATAAAGTTTACTTTATCGATTATCAGGGAGGCATGCAAGGTGCCCTTCAGTATGACGTGGCTTCAATGCTATGGCAGGCTAAAGCCGCTTTACCATTTGAATGGAGAGATGAACTTGTACATTATTATTTTGACAGGGTAAATGATCTTTTGGGAAATCAGCTCAACAAAAAAGATTTCCTTGATATATACAAAGGCTTTGTCCTTATTAGAATGCTTCAAACCCTTGGAGCTTATGGCTTCCGTGGACTCTTTGAACGCAAACCTCATTTCATTAGCAGCATTCCTTTTGCATTGAGGAATTTACGTTGGTTTCTTGAGAATAAGGGAATACCAATCAGGCTGCCTGAATTAGAAAAGGTACTTAACGCTATGGTGGATGAAGAGATCATTAAACGCTTTGAAAACATTAAGGCTGATAAGGAAAGTAAGTTAGTTGTTAAGATCTGTAGCTTCTCCTATAAAACCGGACATCCTGAAGATTTATCAGGAAATGGCGGGGGATTTGTTTTTGATTGCAGAGGTATCCTGAATCCCGGTAGATATGAGCCTTATAAAAAACTTACGGGAAGAGATAAACCTGTTCAGGATTTCCTTCTTTACCAGACTGAAATGCCCGTATTCCTTCAGCACGTTTACAGCCTTGTTGATATAAGCGTTTCTGATTATCTGAAAAGAGACTTTGACAGTCTGATGATTAGTTTTGGCTGCACAGGCGGGCAACATAGAAGTGTATTTGCTGCGGATAGTCTTGCAAAGCACCTTCAGCAAAAGTTTGGGGTTAAAATTGAATTATCACACTGCATCCAGGATGCTAAAAACTGGGTTAACTAATAAATCAGATTATTTTTATGAAGGCAATGATATTTGCTGCAGGTTTGGGAACCCGCTTAAAGCCCTTTACAGAAAATCATCCCAAAGCACTGGCTGTTGTAAACAATAAGTCTTTATTACAAAGGAATATTGAATATCTCAAAGGATATGGAATATATGAATTTGTCATAAACGTTCATCATTTTCCGGATCAGATCATTTCTTTCTTAAAAGAGCAAAACAACTTTGGTTGCAAGATCAGTATTTCCGACGAAACAGATGCCCTTCTTGAAACTGGTGGCGGTCTAAAAAAGGCATCCACTTTTCTAAAAGGCAATACACCCTTTCTCGTGATGAATGTAGATATGCTCACTAATCTGGCAGTAGATAAAATGATAGCCTTTCACAAATCCGGCAAAGCTCTTGCAACCCTCGCCGTGACAAGACGTGAAACTTCCAGGTATTTTCTATTCAACGATAAGAACGAATTATGTGGGTGGCAGAATACTAAAACAGGTGAAGAAAAAATAAAGAGAACGGAAGATGATTTAACGCCAAAAGCTTTCAGTGGAATTCATATAATTGAGCCCCAAATATTTGATCTGATAAACCGGGAAGGTAAATTTTCAATGGTGGATGTCTACCTTGATTTATGCAGCAAACATACTATCATGGGGTTTGATCATACTAACGACATTTTGCTGGATGTAGGAAAACCAGAATCTATTCAACAAGCGGAGGCTTTGTTTTCTTAAATTCCTTCTCCTTAAGGACAAGTAAAACTTAATGAGCTTTGCCTATAATTGATGCCATCGCTTCAAGCTATGCATATAGGATCTGAATGAGAACTTCTTTTTTATTCAGCTGAAAGATCATGAATTAAATCTTGTAAAATCCTGCAATGATGCGCTCAAACACATAATCAGGAACAATCTTTTTTATTAGTACAGAGAGTTTCTCAGTTACTTTACCAACTCTGTAAATCATCTTAACCTTGTCAGCCTTCATGATTGATTCGATAAGCGGTCCGAATACTTCCGGCTCAAGACCTTTTTTTACACTATTATTAATAGCATCATAGGCTCTTCCAAAGCTATCCCTATACGGACTACCTTCGGGTACCGGAGTATACAGCCTGTTTGCACTTATATCTGTTTTAATCCCGCCTGGCTGAATACAACAAGCCTTTACTCCAAATTTCTTTGTTTCAATTCTCAGAGCTTCAGTAAAGCGGTCTACAGCTGCTTTGCTTGAGCTATAGACACTCCTGTATGGCAATCCCATTTCAGAAGCAATGGAACTTATATTAATGATCAAACCAGACTTATTATTTCTCATAGAAGGTAAAACCGCCTGACAAACTCTGATAACTCCGATAAAGTTTGTACTCATTACTTTTTCTGCATCAGTTAAGGACAAGTATTCACATCCTCCGGCAATTCCAATACCTGCATTGTTTATTACAACATCGATTCTTCCATGTTCTTTTAAAATATTATTGGTCGCATTAAGAACACTTTCATTATCGCAAACGTCCATTGGAAGAGCTTTAAATTTTAGCCCGTCTTGTTTTATTGACCTGGAAGTACCATATACTATGTGGCCTTTAGCAGCCAGATAATCTGCAATCACTTTTCCTATGCCGGATGAAGCACCGGTTACAAGTACAATTTTTGACATTCTTAATAAGAAATATTTTTACGAATATATATATAGTTCTATGGAGGAGCAAAATTAAGGAACTCATTTCCTGTAATATTCAAAAGCAGATTCTGTAACCAGTTTTTTGTTTTATTTGCAATAAAAATAACAAACAATGTCACAGGTAAAAATATATGGGTTAAAAGAAAAGCTTGACCTTGTAAAAAAGGAGCTTTCCGATGTTATTCATGAATGTGTTGTGGAGGCTCTGGAGTTCCCAAGAGACAAGCGCGCGCATAGGTTTATAGGTCTAGCAAAAGACGATTTTTATTATCCGGATGGGCGTACCGAAGCCTATACCATTATTGAATTGATAATGATCGAAGGAAGAACTGTTGAGACCAAAAAGAAACTCGTCAGATTGTTATTTGAAAGAATAAAAGAAAAAATTGGTATATCTGAAATAGATATCGAAATATGCATAATGGAGGCTCCTGCACATAACTGGGGTTTCAGAGGATATCACGGTGATGAAGTAAAGCTTAATTATAATGTATCCATATAAATAAAAAGCCCTTCAGAATATATTTCAGAAGGGCTTTTAAACTCTATAACCTATACTTTCCAATACTTGTTATCTGGCCTCTTTGGAAGTTTTGTTATTGTTGCTCTGCTTATTATTCCCGTGTGATTTTTTTCTTCCGAACCATTTAGGTTTTCCTCCTCCGGAAGGCTTACTGCTTTGCTTAGAGGCACCTGGTTGGCTTTGCTTTGGTCCAGCTGACCGACCCGAGTTGGTAGATTTAGGAACTTCAATACCAGGCCCATCAAAAGGATGTTCTTTGATTACAGGAATTTCCTTTGCGATCAATTTATTGATCGCTCTGAGATAAGCACGTTCTTCCGTATCACAGAAAGCAATTGCAATCCCGTTAGCTCCGGCTCTTCCTGTCCTTCCAATTCTGTGTACATAGGTTTCAGGCTCATTGGGCAATTCATAGTTAATAACGTGCGAAAGCTTTTCTATGTCTATCCCTCTAGCAGCAATATCTGTGGCTACCAGTACCCTGATTTTCTTAAGTTTAAAATTCTCCAATGCTCTTTGTCTTGCATTTTGAGATTTATTGCCATGGATAGCTTCAGCCGTTATCCCTGCTTTGGTAAGATCCTTACTGATTCTGTCTGCACCATGTTTGGTTCTCGTAAATATTAAGGCCTGAGGAATAGCAGGATCTTTAAGCAAATGAATCAACAATCCTTTCTTGTTGGATTTTTCAACATAATATACAGATTGATTCACAGTTTCGGCAGCAGACGAAACAGGAGCGACTTCAACTTTCGATGGATTTACCAGAATAGTTTCTGCAAGTTTTTTTATCTCCGGAGCCATCGTCGCTGAAAAGAACAATGATTGTTTTTTTGCAGGAAGTTTTGTCAGAATTTTTTTGATATCGTGAATAAAGCCCATATCCAGCATTCGGTCGGCTTCATCCAGAACAAAAATCTCAATATGATCCAGTTTTATAAATCCCTGGTTCATGAGATCCAAAAGTCTTCCCGGAGTAGCTACAAGAATATCTACTCCCCTTTTTAAAGCCTCCACCTGAGCATTCTGAGAAACCCCGCCAAATATTACAGCATGATTTACTCTTGTATTTCTACCATAAGCTGAAAAACTATCCCCTATCTGAATGGCAAGTTCTCTGGTCGGAGTAAGTATTAAAGACTTTACAGTTCTTTTACCTCTGTTATCGGAAATTTTACTTTCAAGCAATTGAATGATCGGCAATGCAAAAGCTGCCGTTTTTCCGGTACCTGTCTGGGCACAACCAAGCAGATCCTTCTTTTCAAGAATAAAAGGTATAGCCTGAGACTGAATAGAAGTTGGCTGTGTATATCCCTCTTGTTCCAGAGCCTCAAGGATCGGGGATATAAGATTTAAATTTTTAAAAGACATGTAATTTTGTTTTACAAGGGGCTTCACCTGAATCCTTCGTCGATTATATAAGAAGGATTTATCTACCTGTTTTTGACATTACCAGGGAAGTATATGTCCAATTGTGAATTCCCTTTTTGTGAATATTTTTGGAAAAAATTTCTTTCTGATTCCCTGGAAATTTTATTGCTTAAAACTGATTGTGTAACTTAAAAGAAACTAAATGAGGTAGTTATTAGTTCAATTTGCCTCATAATGAAGGGCTGAAGGAAACTCTGCAATCAATCCGCAAGTGCTACAACAGTTCAAAGCTAGGCAAATTATCTTGTAAAACCTAAAGATTAAGCAAGACGATACCCTAATGATCGGAATTAAGTTTAATTATTCTGCTAAACTTTTTCTTTAAAATTCAGTAAAACAGCCAATCAATTGATCTAAAGGATCAATATCAATTTTGAAGAAAATAAGCCAGATCTTGATGCATCAAATGATTATAATCACATAATTTTTCGTTTTTTTACCCGTTTTTCACCCAATGCAATGCGGATGAGTGTTTAATTCTCTAATTTTCAAATTACAAGAAGACTAAAAAATACCATTTGACTTGAATTTAAATTTGCTAAACCATATAAAATCCTTTTAATTTACAACCTCGAAAAATTGAACTAAAACAACTTATGGAACAAAAAAGCAACAAGACTGTAAAAATTCTCCTTGCTCTTTCACTCGTAGTGAATATTGCCTTAATCATTTTTGTAATTACTTTAAATAACCAAAATGATGAAAAAGCCCAAAAAATTGATGAGCTGACAGGTGTAGTAAGTACTAAAGACAGTGAAATCGTAGCTAAAACACAAGAACTGGAAACAATGAGCCAGGATCTTGAAAGAATCAGACAGGAAAGAGAAAACCTTGGATTACAAAATGACTCTCTTGATAAGCAAATCGCTAACCTGAACTCATTTATCACTCAGTTGAAAAAAACAAACAAGCTTGATTCTAAAAAACGTAAAGAACTTGAAGAGTTAGTTGCTAAACTTAGAGAAGAGATTACTACTAAAGATTATGAAATCGCTCAGCTAAAAACTGCTAATGATTCATTAAACACAAGTGTAAGCAATCTAACCCATGAAAAAAGAAGACTTGGAGATTCACTTGATCTTACTTCTAAAGAACTTGCTTATGCATCTATCCTCAAAGCCGAAGGCGTTAAGGTAACAGCGCTTAAAGAAAACGGAAAAGAAATGGATCAGGAAGAATACAAGCACAGCAAAATTGATAGAATAAAAATCACCTTTGTTCTTGCTGATAACAAAGCAGCTAAGAAAAACCTGAAAAAATTCTATGTAACACTTGTTCCTCCTTCAGGAACTCCATTCTCAGATCCTATCAACGGTGGTGGTATCATCAATCTTGCCGATGGAACTGAAGCTCAATACACACTTAGCCAGGATCTAAGCTTTGACAACTCTAATCAAAAGCTCTCTTTCATTCTTTCCAAAGGCTTCAACTATATTCCTGGTCAATACAAAATTCATGTATACTCTGAAGGACATAAAATCGGAGAAGGCGGCTTTAATGTAAAATAAGCTTTCAATAAGTTGAAAAATAAAAAAAACTCAGATGATAAGTCTGAGTTTTTTTATGTCTGATCTGGAATTCATGGGAGTATAGACAGAATTACCTTTGTCTGAACTGGGATTTATGGAATGAAAGGATAGATAAAATTATCTCTGATAAATTTCCTGGTTCAGACAATAAATGCTTTTGATAGTTTAGTTTTAAATTTGTTCTGGTAAAATACGGTTGTTTTTATCAAGCTAGATTGGGAATCATAATGTATTGTTTGTTTTTGAAATCGTAGCTAATCCTGTCTATTCCTTAATCCACGAATCCCAGTTCAAACAAAAGATAATCCTACAATACCATCAATCCCTGTTTCAAATACCTAACAGGAACATGCTCTGTAAGCCATACCTTATTCTCCGACAAATAAAAGACAAAACCCTCTGCGAACATCTCTCCTGATACTACTTCAAAAATCACAGGCTTTCCGTGCCTCTTGCCCACAGATATAGCTGTTGTAACATCAACACTTAAATGTACATGTTGACGACTTTGCTTTATAAGTCCGGTTTTTAGTATTAATTCAGAAAAACATTCTGCGGAGCCATGATATAATATTTCAGGTGGTTTTTGAGGCTCATAGCCCAATTCAATTTTAACCGAATGCCCCTGACTGGCTCTTATCAAAGTTTTATTTTCGTTGAATGCAAATCTTTTTTTATTATTGGTATCGACAACATAATCCAGTATTTCCATTGATATATTGAATCCATGTTGATTTATTTTAAAAATCAGCAATTGAGTATCAACCCAACCATTCCTGTCAAGATTGATACCAATAGTCTCTGGTTTATGCCTTAATACCAGGCTTAAAAACTTACTGATTCTTTGATTTTCTTTTTCGCTTATCATTCTGAGAAAAAATTATAGCTCCTTTGTCAAACTGTCCAATTGCTTCAAAAGGTCGGGAATCCTGTATTGACCGTACATGGATTGAACATATGCTGAAGCTTCATGAACCTGTACTCCCACAGAAGTAACATACAAAGGCTTTCTGCTTTCACCCCTGTATACTTCTTTTTTTAAATTATAGATTTGAGCAAAATTGGTTTTGGCTACTCCAATAACAGGGATATGCTGTTCCAATGCATTATAAAGGTGAGCTCCCAATCCTGGTTTAAATTCATCATCAAGAAAGACAAAGCCATCCACTACAATGATGGTATTAATATCAACCTTTATTTTCTTTAATAAACTCAAAATACAAGGTAATTCCCGTTTATAGAAAGCTCCTGATTCATATTCGCTCACATCTTCTATTATTTCTGAATATATATTAGAAGGAATTTTATCATTCCATTCTGCAAATTCAAGACAGACCGTTTTTGCTTTGTTTTCAAAATAATAAGTATCAAAAGCTAAAATCATAAATGCAGATGTATAAACCTTATTCAAAAAGAAACTACTAAAATTATCCTTCTCCCAATATTTAAAGCTTCTAAACCTGTTCCATAAATAAAATTTAACCAGTCTTTTCGAAATTTATGATATTGGATTCGAGAATAGTATGGTGTATTCAGATTAAAACTTAAGAGAAAAGAAGTATAGTAAATTCAGAAAAAAAATTGAATAAATTAAAGATTTTGATTCGTCACTTTAGGGTCTCAATTCCTCAAATAATTCTTCAAAATTGCATAAAACATAAAAAATTCAAAGAAAAACTACGTCCATCAAAATGCCTAAAACAATATAACTTTACCTTATTTACAATGATTTACACTCCAAAACATGAAACAATTTTAAAAATTTACGTATAACAATACATTGAATAAGAGTAATAAGTAGTAAAACAAGCTACTCATTACATTTCATCTATTTTTTCATATTTTTTTAATTTTTTTTTATCTGAAAAAAACTGGCCTCTGATGTATTTCAGAGGCCTTTTTTAACCATTCGGAACTTCTTATTTTTATACTTGCAGAATTAATTCTGATGCTTTTTTAAGATCATCAGCTTTAATATTTACTTCAACCGGGTTAGGCTCTTCATGTCCTACAAGGACTGTTTTAATTCCAAGTTTCTTTGCAGGTATCAAATCCCGGTTTTTATCCCCAATCATCCAGGAAGATTCTATGTCTATATCAAATTTAGCAATTGCTTTTTCAAACATAAGCGAATCGGGCTTTCTTGAAATTGATTCAGAAATTGTCTGATGGTATGGACTATAATAATATCTATCTATAAGAGATCCACACTTCTCCTGGAAAAAATCATGACAGATTTTGACATCCTCGTGACCATAAATGCCTTTCGCAATTCCTGATTGGTTTGTAATGACTACCAACAGATAACCTGCCTTTTTAAATGCCTCTAAAGCTTCTATTACTCCAGGTATAATTTTAAAATCTTCCAAAGTATAGGTATAGTCAACTTTGTCAACATTAATTACACCATCACGGTCAAGAAAAATACATTTAGCGCCCATTAAATTTCCTTATTTTTTTTTTCCAAAAATAATCCTTTTATGTGCATTGGAATGTATTTTCGCAGGCAGGAACTTACACCAGATATTATGGTTGGAATAATCGGAGCAGGAATTTCAGGATTAACATTGGCTTTTCACCTTCAGGAAAAGAACATCCCTTACCTCTTATTGGAAGAAAAAGACATTACTGGAGGATATATAAAAACTGAAATCAGGGAGAATTATATACTTGATATAGGACCAAACAGTATTTTGGCTGATGAAGAAATAATAAATTTCTTTAAAACACTAGACATTGAAAATGAACTTATTGAAGCAAATCCTAACAGTAAAGCACGCTTTATTTATAAAGCCGGAAGATACCGGATTTTGCCCGATTCACCACCCAGATTACTCAAAAGCAATTTCTTTTCTTTCAAAACCAAAATTTCAATCCTAAGGGAATTTTTCAGAAAAACAGAAAAGGTTGAAGATGAAACTTTAGCCCAATTTATAACCAGAAGATTTAATAAAGAAGTCACAGATTACGTACTAAATCCATTTGTAACAGGTATTTACGCCGGAAATCCTGAAAAACTGCTGGTAAAACTTACTTTTCCCATTTTAAATGACCTGGAAAATAAATATGGTTCCGTTTTAAAAGGAATGATAAAATCCGGAGGAAGCGGTAGAAGAAAATCATTTAATTTTAAAAAAGGCATGGCTACATTTCCAAAAGCCATTGCTGAAAAACTCAAAAATCTTCATGTCAATACAAAAGTTGAAAAAGTTGAATATCTAAATGGTCAATTCAAGGTAACTGCTCTTTCGAATGAACAAAAACTATCGTACGACTTCAGTCAATTGGTAATAGCGACTCCTGCATTTACAGCATCTTCTATTGTAAAAAATATATCTCCAGATGTTTCCCAAGCTTTAAGTCAGGTTGAATATCCTCCTATGGCCTTGGTTCATACCATATATTCAAAAGAAAATGTCAAAGGTGAGTTGAATGGTTTTGGTGGACTGAATCCTAAAATTGAAAATAAATTTGCATCCGGTTCCATCTGGACCTCTTCTGTATTTTCAAACAGAGTCCCAACTGATCAAATACTTCTGACATCTTTTGTTGGGGGCAGTCAATATTATGACCAATATATAAGCGAAGACCATCAGATCAAGGAAAACATTACCCGGGATTTTCAAAAAGATTTGAAGATTGAAGGAACACCTCTGATGCAGAAGATTCATAGATGGGAAAAAGCAATCCCTCAATATGATAAGAACCTTCAAGCAGCTTATTCAGAAATAGAAAAGCTTCAGATCAAAGGCTTATATTTCTGTGCTGGCTGGTACAAAGGAATATCACTTTCAGATTGCATAAAAAACGCAATGCAGCTTGCTAAAAATATTTCCACCTTAAAGGATATTCATTCTTAAAATAGTTTTTTATTTTTAACACGTGGAAAAGGCGATTGTCATTATACCTACTTATAACGAGAAGGAAAACATTGAAACTGTAATCAGAAAGGTTTTTACATTAAGTATTCCTTTTGATGTTCTTATTATAGATGATGGCTCGCCTGACGGAACTGCAGATATTGTTAAAGAACTTCAGCTTGAATATCCCGGAAGGCTTTTTCTCGAGCAAAGAAAAGGAAAGCTTGGACTTGGCACTGCCTATATACATGGTTTCAGATATGCCATTGCGAGAAATTATGAATACATCTGCGAAATGGATGCTGACATGTCTCACAATCCTGAAGATCTTGTTAAGTTATATAATTCATGTGCAGAGCAAGGCTATGATTTAGCTATCGGCTCCCGTTATGTAAATGGAATAACTGTAATTAACTGGCCAATGAGCAGGGTTTTAATGTCCTATTATGCCAGTACTTATGTGCGATTTATTACAGGCATGAGAATTCAGGATACCACTGCCGGTTTTAAGTGCTACAGAAAAAAAGTTCTTGAAACAATTAACCTGGATGATATAAAGTTTACTGGATATGCTTTTCAGATCAAAATGAAATTTTTAACCTGGAAATATGGGTTCAAAATAATAGAAGTGCCGATTATATTCACTGATCGTACACTTGGCCAGTCAAAAATGTCTTCCGGAATTTTTAAAGAAGCTGTATTTGGCGTGCTTCAGATGAAGATCGAGAGTCTTTTCAAACAATATATACCAGAAGAATAATTAACTATCATACAATTATTCTTCTGATTTTTCTCTAACTGAATTTTATTGATTTAACCGGCTTTATTTTTGAAATCACAAATACCGGAATAAACATCACTAGGGCTATCAGAATAAATGTCATTAAATTTATTAATCCCAATACTTCAAAATTCCATTCAATAGGAACAGAACTCATATAATAATTCTCCGGGTCAAGGGGTATAATTTTAAAGTAATACTGCAAAAGGCAAAAACCAATCCCAGCTATATTTCCCCAAAGCATCCCTCTTAGAATTATAAAAATACCGTTATACCAGAATACTCCCCGAATTTGTCCATCCGTAGCACCGAATGCCTTTAATATACCTATCATCCGTGTCCTTTCCATAATCATGATAAAAAGGGTTGAAACCATATTGAAACTGGCAACAAAAAGAATAAGTACCAGAAAAATAGCAACATTTCGATTTAGCAAAGCAAGCCAGTCAAAAATCTGTATATATCTATCAGTTATTTTCTCCAGTTGCATATCATAGTCCATTGCATCAAAAACCTTTTCTGAAGCAGTGTCCAGTGTTGAGAAATCTTTCAGAAAGATTTCGTATCCTCCAATCAATTCCTCATTCCAGTTATTAATTTTCTGCAACAGCCTTATATCTCCAAGAATAATGAGATCATCAAATTCTTCAAGTCCGGTTTCGTATATTCCTTTGATCAGAAGTTTTCTATATCGTGGGGGATTCTGGACAAAAAAAATCATAACACTATCACCAATGCTTAGCCTCATTTTATTGGCTATCATTTTACTGATCATGATTTCCCTTGAATATCCGCTATCGGGCAATGTCAAAAATCTACCTTCTACGATATTATCTTTAAACCTGGAAAAGCTAAAATCTTTTCCTATTCCTTTCACTATTACCCCATTTACTTCCTCATCCGTTTTAAGCAAGCCTGCCTTTTTGCTATAAACCTGAATATGAGCTATCTCTTTTATCTTTGAAGGATGGTCGTATAAATCTGTGTGTTTCGGAAAAGGTGATTCTTCATAAGAACGACTAATATCATGCCTGCTAACCTGAATATGTGCACCAAAACTAAAAATCTTCTCTTTGATTCTTTTTTTAAAGCCTTCCAGTATACCAAAAGACACAATAATAAAGGCAAGTCCAATGGCAATACTTGCTATCGCTATATTCCTGACCAGATATGTAAAAGAATCTTTTCTGACGTGACGAATTCTACTGGAAATAAATTGGTATATATTCATGAACCGATCGAGCGGAAAATAACTTTCATATGATAGAACTGATTTAAATTAAAAACGATCTTAATAAAAGAAAGAAAATTATAAACCATCAAAAAAATCGTTTTAATTTTAACCCTTAAATATACTTACATATTTGTTTATCATTCAAAAAATTTAAAAATGGACAAAATGTTTTTGGCTTTTTTTCTATCATTCAGCCTGTTGGTGAATGTTTCATCCTGCCATTCAATGGATAAACAAACTGATTCTGCAAAAGATAATACTTCTCAGACTGCAGCTTCCCCGATTCTCCCCGGGGCTTATCAGATTGGGGAATATTTACCTTATCTGAAAAATAAAAATATAGCTTTGGTTGTAAATCAAACCAGTCTGATCAATAATACCCACCTGGCTGACACCTTACTTAGTCTCGGAGTGAAAATCAAAAAAATATTTGCTCCGGAGCATGGTTTTCGTGGAGAAGCAGATGCCGGCGAAACAGTGAAGAATGATGTTGATAAAAAGACAGGCTTACCTCTTGTTTCTCTATATGGCAACAATAAAAAGCCCACTGCAGACCAACTTAAAGATGTTGATGTTATAATATTTGACATTCAGGATGTTGGAGCGAGGTTTTATACCTACATCAGTACTATGCATTATTTAATGGAGTCCTGTGCTGAAAACAATAAGAGCCTTCTGATTCTCGACAGACCTAATCCTAATGGCTCTTACATTGATGGTCCGATACTTGAACCAAAGTATAAGTCTTTTGTAGGGATGCACCCTATTCCTATTGTTCATGGTCTGACGGTTGCAGAACTTGCTCAGATGATCAACGGAGAACGCTGGCTAGACAGCAATAAAACATGCAATCTAAAAATTGTGAAAGTGAAAAACTATGAACACAAAGACCGCTACGTACTACCTGTAAAACCTTCTCCAAACCTTCCAAACGAACTTTCAATCATGCTATATCCATCACTGGGACTCTTTGAGGGCACTGTAATGTCTGTAGGAAGAGGAACTGACAAAGCCTTTCAGGTTATTGGTGCACCTGATACCGCATATGGGGAAGATACATTTAAACCTGTTTCAACTCCTGGTGCCAAAAATCCTCCATATGAAAATAAGGTCTGCTATGGAGTTGATCTTACTAAACAATATCCTGAGCGGGGTTTGAAGCTGAAATATGTCATTGACATGTATAAAAAAGCACCCGACAAAGAAAAATACTTTAATAACTTTTTCAATAAACTTGCAGGAAACAGTAGCTTGCAGGATCAAATAAAAAAAGGGATGAGCGAAACTGCTATCAGGGAAAGCTGGCAGGCTAACCTTGACAAATACAAGCTCATGAGGAAAAAATATCTTTTGTACAAAGACTTTTAAACTCATCTTCATTCCCTGTTACCAACATTTTATGCCAAAAGATTTAAGAATCATTTATATGGGAACCCCGGATTTTGCTGTTCCCAGTCTGAAAATTTTAGTTAAGAACTCCTATAATGTAGTAGCTGTTGTTACTGCTCCTGACAAGCCTGCTGGGCGAGGATTAAAGCTAAAAGCTTCACCGGTAAAAGAGTATGCCGAATCAGTGAATATCCCTATTTTACAGCCTGTAAGCCTTAAAGATCCTGCATTTCTGGATGAACTGAAAAGTTATAATGCAAATCTTCAGATCGTTGTAGCTTTCCGTATGCTTCCCGAATCTGTCTGGAATATGCCTGAAATTGGGACCTTTAACCTGCATGCATCCCTCCTGCCTCAATACCGTGGTGCAGCTCCAATCAACTGGGCAATTATTAACGGAGAAACAGAAACAGGCATAACTACTTTTTTCCTTAAACATGAAATTGATACTGGAGATATAATTTTTCAAGAGAAAGAAATTATCTATACAGAAGATAATTTTGAAACGCTTTATGGAAGACTGATGAACCTTGGTGCTGAACTTGTACTGAATACCGTGCATGCAATAAAAAATGATGCGGTAGTTCCTAAACCACAGATGATGTCTCAGGAACTAAAACCAGCGCCTAAAATCTCAAAAGAAACA
This sequence comes from Sporocytophaga myxococcoides, assembly GCF_000775915.1. Classification (NCBI taxonomy): domain Bacteria; kingdom Pseudomonadati; phylum Bacteroidota; class Cytophagia; order Cytophagales; family Cytophagaceae; genus Sporocytophaga; species Sporocytophaga myxococcoides. Next base: position 126,977 of record NZ_BBLT01000007.1, on the reverse strand, counting down.
GGTAGGATCGATTGGTCAAAATCTTCTATCAATATAGCGAACCTGATAAGAGGTTTATCTCCGATTCCATCAGCATGGACCATATTAAATGACAAGGTTCTGAAAATATACAAAGCATCCATAGTGAATGCATTAAATGTAAAAAATCCGGAACAAAAATCATTTTTATCTGATAATAAAACCTATCTGTATTTCAGAACAGGCAATGGTTACCTTAGCCTAGAAGAAGTTCAGCTTGAGGGAAAGAAACGAATGATGATCGACGAGTTTTTAAGAGGATATAAACCATGCTAAAATCCATTATCGTAGCAGTCTCCGGCAATGATGTTATCGGTTATGAAAATAAACTTCCATGGCATCTTCCTGCAGACCTGAAGTATTTTAAGAATCTGACAATGGGCCATCATGTTATCATGGGTAGAAAAACCTATGAATCAATTGGGAAGATATTACCTGGAAGAACTTTTGTAATTGTAACCAGAGATAAAAGCTATACGGTACCGGGTGCCACTGTAGTTCATTCAATAGAAAATGCTTTTGAGTATTGCAATAAGAATAATGAATCTGAAGCTTTTATAATCGGAGGAGCAGACATCATTAATCAATCAGAGAAATTTGCTGATAAACTCTATCTTACAAGAATCCATGAGAATTTTGTGGGAGATGTATATCTTCATTTCAATATGAAACTTTGGAAAGAAATAAATTCTGAGGCCCATCTGGCAGATGAAAAAAACCTTTACAACTACTCCTTTCTCACCTATATGAAACATTAAGGAACGTAAATACAAACATCTTCGTCCTGATATTTTAACTTAAACTTATCTAAAATCCATGGAGCAGGTGTAGAAGCTCTGTTAATGACTACAGCATCAACGGCTTCATTTTTTGAATAGGCAAAAGAGATAGGTATTCCTGATTTAGCATACAGATACTCAGCCATCATACTATATTCCGAATTTTCAAAATATACGTTTCTTCTGTTTTCAGCAAGTAATTTCTCCGCAATCTTTTCGCTATGATGCCCTGTTTTTAAGTGTTTTCCAAACACTCCATTCTTCAGAGAGATTTCATTTAAACCAAAAACCATTATTAGCGCAACCAACAAGGAAAAAGAAAAAAACTTTTCATTCATTTTTGTCTTAATAAGAGAGAACAGAATTCCCCCTTCTATTGCAATAAAAATCCATATAAAGTTCAGCATCCTTCCAAATGGATATACCTGATGTCCAAACATAATTACCCATGGAATAAGCATTGAAAAAATAGTTAAGGACAAAATCAATCTGCTTACCTCATCCTTTTTCACAAACCATAATATAACGGGTAACACCGCCAGTGCGGAAATTATTACAGGCGCAGCATCATGTACTCCGATAAACCAGTCAATGATCTTTACTCTTATATGATCTTTTAAGACGGTATTTAAATATTCATTAGTATGAGGAGGAATAAATACAGCATCCCATCCATTAACAATGAATATAGGACCATATATTACCAAAACTGTTACAATAGAAAGTATTGAAAAAGCAATCAACTTGCCCGCATCCTGGACTCTTCCTTTTAAAATTAAATAGATAATAAAGAAGCCTACAACAGTTACAAAATTATAGGCAAATGAAAACACAGATACAAATCCCATTACTATTGAGAAATAAATCATTGCATAATCACCAGGACTACTTTTTCCCTCTCTGAAGATTTTCAGAATAAAATAAATCAACAGTAATGTAAATATCATTGTAAACGCATATCCTCTCGCATATACAAGACTGGTATTAACCCCCGCAGAGGCAGCAAATATTACTGCAGACAATAAAGTATGTCTTTTATTATTTAAGAAAGTATCAGCGATAACACAGTATAAGATATAAGTTACAATTCCTGCTAGCACTACTGGAAATCTCATGCTTACAAGCGAGTAAGGAGAAAAATAAAGAAAAATCCTTGACACAAAGGTCTGCAAAACATGGTTGCTTGGGAGAGGATACCAAAAAAAACTAAGCAAAGGATTATTCTTACCAAAAGACTGAAACATCCAGATTTCATCAGAATTTACAGGAAGGTTGAACATCAGATAAAGTCTATGCCAAATCAATGAAACCAGAATTATCACAGCCAATAGCCGCTCTGTTTTGGTCATTGAGCAGTAAAAAGCAATACAGTCCTTGAACAAACTTCTAAGTGTGTCATTCAGAGATATCAAAAGGTATTCGAGTTTATTCCATAAGTACAAGGAGATGCCAAAATTACAAACCAACAAAATCATGAAATAAATTCTAACCTTTAAGAACAATTCTTTAGTAGCAATAGCAAATACAAACTCTTTTCTTTCTTCTTTATTGAATAATGTAATAAGAGCATTGATACTTTTTTCGTACCCCAAAAGAAAAGATCCGGATAATAATAAAGCAATACTTGCCATCATTGCTATCAGCAAGACTTTAATTATAGTTGTTGATCCTTTACAATTTGCATTGAAGTTCATTTTCAATAACTTTAAATTTATTGAGAAACAACGAAAGCTTTAAGCTGTTCATTCTGAAATCTCTCCTCTTCAATTGGGCTGAATAGAAACTCTTTATTATAAAAAAAACGAAAATATCTTCCAAGGAAATCCTTATCATCTTCCGTTGCTATCAATACAATTTGATCATTGTTAGAAGCTTTTTGAAATAAACCCAATATAGATACTGAACCGACAATATTACTTACCATTTTCTGATTTTCAGGCAAAAACGATAACCCACCAGAAAGTCTAACCATTTTATCCCCCATATACATCGGATAATATTTAAACGGATCAAGAAAAGAAATATGACTTCCTAATGAGGTAATCAATACAACCTTGCCTTTACTAAAGTCATTTATTGTTTTTAAGGTTGCTTCATTTTTTTTTCGGACTGCAATGTTAAAATTTACTCTGCTATTTATTTTATAAACAGTTAAAGCAAAGGAAAACAATACCAGAGCCATAAAAAACCTTTGCCTTACCAGCCATCGAACTGCAGATTCAACATCTGCCAATACAAACAGAACGATTGTAAAAAGCAAAATTGAAGGACCAATAATTCGCGGTTCTGACTTTAAGGCCAATGAGATAAACGTTATCATTACATAGAAAAATATGTAGTAGCAAACAATAAATAAAAATTCCTTTTTAGTTTTTGTTTTATAAAAAAATATAAGCAATGCTAAATTGATAAGAAGTAAGAAAAAGTAATTTCTCAATACTAGATCAATAAAATATACCACATCATACTTAAAGCTTGACTTAAGAAAATTAATATGATAATCATCCAGGAAATTTCGCAATACATCAGTATTAATAATTTTGGTATCAGCATAAAACCATTTGTAAATCGCTTCTAACAGGAGTTTTCCCTGTTCATCCATAATTTTATCTGAATCAATATATTTATAATCATATATTTTCTGAATTACTCCAATTTGGTCAACCTCTGGTGATGTCTCATAGATTTGAAATATTACAGAAATCAAAATGACTGGTATGATTAATGACGACCGATATAATACATTTTTTCCTTCCCTAATAAATTGAATGACAAAGGCAGGAACCAGGACCAGAAAAGAAAGATTCAGACAACTGAATCTAATAAATGAAGCTATCAACAGGAAGGTCCATAATATGACTGTCTGAAAACGGGTCAGCTTTTCAGAAAAGACAAGTTTTAGTATAATCAAACCGCATGCAAGTATCGCTACCCTTGTATAAGTTAAATACATTACATTTTCAGAAATAGCAGCTATGAAAAACAAAAGGAAAAAACCCCAGGATATCCAATAAAATTCAGGATCTTCTGACTTTTTATTTATAAAAAAAGAGGCAGTGATGTATATGGAAACAAGTAGAATCCCATAGATAAAAAAAGAGTAAAATGGGAAGGCTGGATTAATAATATAAAGCCTGCCTAAAACTTCAGATAATAATGGAAGCCAAACAATAAAATTGAAAATAGGATGCTCTTGATTTCTTAACGCATAATCTCTGGATACATCATCATTATTTTCGTAGTAAAAACCTATGCTAAAATATACCAGGATAAGTAATAGAGGTGGAAATCCCCAGAAAATTATCCTTTGCCAAAGATTACTCCCAATTCGCATCAACGGAGTATGTATAGTTTCCCGAAATCCTTTTTAAAAGCTTTATCTCCTGCTGTAGGTCTTTGTTTAAAATTATCTCCTGCATTTTTAATGACTACTCTGTATAGATATACGCCATTGGCGAGTTTATCTCCAAATTCATCTCTTCCATCCCAGGCATAATCCGAAATATTGTTTCCTATCCGGATAGATCCAAGTTCTGATTTTGTAATCTCTCTCACTACTTTACCTGTTACAGTCATAATCTGGATCTTCAGATCTTCAGGAATATAGCTTCCTGTAAGAGTAAACACAAATCTGGTAGAAGTTGAAAACGGATTGGGATAAGGATAAAAATGAGAAATGGTAGAAGCATTTTCAACGGTAAATGTTATTTCATAAAAATTCTTACCTGATTTATTATTAGAAGCATCTGCACCTTGAACAATTAACTTATAAGTTCCATCAGGAAGATTTTTAGGGTTATAGTCAATACTGAATGTATTGGTTTTTGCATTAGCAGTTTGTCCCCATCTCAATATATCGGGATTTGAAAAATATATAGCTTCAGGGTTTTGCCCTGGTCTTTGCAGGAAAACAGAAATTCCAACGGAGTCTGTTTTAAGAAGATACTTATTCTCATCATTAATTATGATGTTGATTAACGGGCTTGGAGAAACCAGGTCTCCATCCATTATATGAATACCATCAAATATAACATCCAGCAAAGGATTAGTCTTATCTCCTTCAACATCAAAGTTTATTTCAAGGATATTATTATTGTAATACTGCTCCTTTTGAAGGCGAGGATTTACATAAGTCTGAAATAAATTTTTACCTGAAAACCCTGCAGTAGTAATATCATGGCTAAAACGCACAGTTGCAAGAGGATCAAGTTTTCCAATGTTAACAATGGATGTATCAACCTTACCAGTTGAAATGTTTTTAAGAGTGTATTTCACTTTCAAACTATCCTTAAAAGGTATGTTGGTTATATTCGTAAAATCGAAATCAAGATTGATAGGCGCCCCTTCCGGTTTTTGATTGATTTTATATTGTTCCAGCTTTCCTGCTACCGGACTAATTGTTCCTTCAGGAACAGGACTGTAAATAACCTGCCACTTCCTTAAATCAGGAGGAGTAAGATTTATACTATCCAGCATTTCAGCATATAGTTTAATATAAGGATACTGATCGGCATTTATCAAAGTATTCAGATCAAGGCTGTCTTTTTGTGGGATAGCCAAAGTATCAGAAACACCGTTAAGATTAAATCTGATAATCTTAATTTCAAAGTTATCATTAGCTTCTTTTTCAACTTTGTTAAAAAGACTCCCCCATTCGTCTGCCGGCCCGATTAAAGTAGAGGTAATAGATCCCTTGTAATTAGTCCCTAACAAGACAGTATCAAGATCAAGCTGAGTTTCAGAGAACCTTTCATAGATTGGAGATGAAAGACCTTTTTTAGTAAGAATTATATAGGCATAATTATTTTTAAGACTATCAATCAGTTTGGCACCCAATTCATTTTTAAAAAGATCTTTTGTACTCTGAGACCAATTCTCAAATGAAACCATCCCATGACTTATTAATACTATATAATCTCCATACCTGACACTTTTGATATATGTAGAATATTGATGTTCCATAAGAGCTGCAATAACACGTTCAGCTCTGCCACACAAATCTACACCACGGCTCGCCAAATAAAACTCGCTGCTTATTCTATCAAAGGATAAACCAAGCATTCTGCCGACAAGAGTATCTGTCTGACATCCTCCTCTTCCATTATAAACCCATGGAATACCATTTGTATTGACAATTGTTTGAGCAAACTGGTTATCATTATGCTCAGGAAATTCAGAATTTACAGGTGGATAAAATTTTGGACCAGCAGAATGAAGTATTATTCTGGTTTTCTGATCAGAAAATTTAAAAGTTCCTCTTACAGTATCTACGTTTGCACTTAATCCTTCATCTTTGAGAAACTGAGGGTATTCACTCTGAGACCAGCCCTCCGGACTTTTATTAATGAATATAAATGAACTAGTCCCCCATAGTTGTTCGCCCTCATTTGCCTGAACTTTTTTAATTCTCCAGTAATATACAATACTGTCATTAGAAACAATGGTATCCAGCAATTTGACATTTTGCCATTTTATCAAAGAACCTGAATGGAGTGTCGTTGATTTCCTAAATGGACTATTAAACTTCCACGAAGTATCTAATTCAATATAATAATCTGCCTCATCTTCAAATAAATCGGTTGTCTGAGCTATGAATGTGACGGGCTGCTTATTCACTACACTAAATTCGGCAGGATACAGACATGCAACAGCGCTAAGAGGAATAAAATAATCCAGAGTAGCTTTATTGTTAATGTAATCATCAGCTTCTGGTATTGCATTTTCACAATCAAGTGTAATCTCGAAATTATTCATTCCATAGGTCTCCGCACCTTTGGAACGGACTGTGTAATAAATAGTGTCTTCAAAACTAATGGGAGAAAAATAAACAGGACTTTCATTGATTACCTTGGTTCCAATAGTTCTCCTTAAACAAACACTAAATGAATCTGAATTCGTAATCCCCAAATTGCTAACAGGAATGCCAATTGCAAAAGAATCTGATACTGCTGTAATTCTATCTGAGTTAAAGGACTTCAAAAATAGCCCTGAATTATTTATAGCATAATCAGTTGTTGATTTGCCATGCTGATTAAAACCGGGTGCATAAAATCTGATTGCAGGATCTCCTACTAAAATCATCTGTTCTGCATTGGCAACAGGCACTTCCTGGTTTGTGGATCCTAAATAAGCTTCAATAACTTCCCTTTGAATCTGTCCTAGAGGTCTATGCATTCCAAGAGTATCAGAGAACATCTTTCTATACAAGAAATCTGAATACCTTCTTAGCTCCTGAGGATAGCCTGCATCAGAGTGTCCAATGAAAAGTACAGCACCTTTATTTGCAGTTAAAGTCCAGTCTTCAGCAAAAGAGTTTCCAAAAAATACATTGGAAGAAGAACATCCATTCATTAAAATCATCGGATATTTCCCCTTATTGTTATAACCATATACGTTCATGGAAACAAAACCAATATCTACATCTGAAAATGAGGGAGACGAATGACCAAAAAATGTTATAAGTCCTACCCCGTCATTAACTTCAGAGGAGAGGTTTATAAATTCAGTAGGATTGGTCGAATTTTTCACAAAACTTTTTACCCTTCCTCCCCAATATGCACCTTCTGCAATCGATTTAAATCCAGCAAGATAATCTCTGAAAGTAATAATCTGATTCGCGTTATTTCCTCCGCTAAGATGTACAAGTTTCTTTCTCCATAAAGCATTGGGATTTGATGAAGCGCTTTCATGTTCTTTGACTTTATTCAAATAGTTCGCTACCTGATCATTATTTCTTGCAGGAATTCTTCCTATTGGTATCCTGGGAACATTTTTACTTTTGCCCCCTAATCCAGTTACATAAATCCAGTCACTTCCAGGGCTTCCAGCTGGCGGAATTAAATCATCCACCCGCTCTGCGATATTAGGATTTGTTCTTGAAGGGGTCGGATTTAATCGGTAAAAAACATTATTTGTTTTATGAGCCGGATCAAGACCTTTTCCTATGATCAATGCATATTCCGGTTTACCTTTATCAATATAATAATTTAAAAATTTTCTAATCGCTGCAGATGACTTTTCACCATATGTAAACATATCATATAGCTTCTGCACATCTACAACAAGAGGTAAATGACCTCCCCCTTCTATTGATTGCCTGTAAGAAGCATATTCATTAGCCTTTGTCCATAACTGGCGATGCGTTATGATCAGATAATTTAAGTTTAAAGGATAAGGTGATAGGTCAGCTTCTGAAATTCTTGTTACTCTATTATAGTTAGCTGCACTGGTAATGAAATATTTTGATCCTGAGAAACTATTTACAGGCAGTTGTAGATTGCCTCCTGATAATTGCCCTTTTATAAGTTTCAAATTATTTCTATCGTATAAATCATATACAACAGGTATAGAAGGTACTGAATATATCCCTGAGACGGAAACTAATGTTGCAGAAGGCAAAAGGTTTAACACGGCTTCAGTCCTTCCGGCCATATCTGTTCCCTGAGGATATGTAAGTTTCATATACGCTACTGAAACTGCATCTGCATCAGAGCCAACTCCCAATATTTTAATGGTAACTTTAAGCTGCCCTCCTGAAAAAGCTAATGGATTTACGTCGATCTGAAACTTCTTATTTCTATGATTTGAAAAACCATTTACGTTGTAAGAATAAGGACTTGAAGACGCGTCATTTCCCAGAATTACCTGAAGATTATGATTAAGGTCATTTCTTCCGGAAAAAAGTATTTCAAGCGTAGGAGATTGGCCAGCACTATAATAATTAAGTGTGTTAAACAGATATTCAGAACTTTCACCTTTGTATTTCACTTTACCTGTCCATCCTTCTCCATAATCCCAGGATGATTTGGCTGTCTCAATAGAATAATTCATTCCCCTGTCATATTCATCTGTATAGACATTTAATATTTCTTCAAGATGATAAGTCTCAGATGTACCGGAAAAAGCTCCGGTAATTTCCTGCATTCTCTTTCCATTAATAGAATTAGAGATAGTAAGAAAATAAGCTGAAGTATCTGAATATAAACTATAATACTTATGAGGCTGACTATTATAAGGATCATAAAGAAGGCTATCTAATTCGCCGTTGTTTCTTATTCCATAAAAAATCAAAGAATCATTCTGATCAAAATGAGCATCTTCTTCTCCTTTTATAAGAATTGCCTGTTCTTTTCCGCGATGAAAAAGTTGTATCTTTTTACAATCTGCACTGTTTAATGGCACTCCTGCATTTACCAGATCATTGTAGGTTAATACGTACATCCCACTCTTTGATACCGGGATTCTAAAATATCGTTGTCCTGAAACTATCCATTCATTTCCATAAATCTGAGCAAAGGAACAATGAAAGAATATAAAAAAAGAAAAAAGGAAACCACATTTTAGCAAACGCTTCACCATAAACTATCACTTAAGAGCAAGCTTTAAAGAAAAAATATTGGAATAGAGATTCGCATCAGCACCGACACCTGTCAGAGCATAATCAATAGAGACTCTGTTTATTTTAATTCCTACTCCGAAATTAGCCTGAATATCTGTTTTGGTTTTACCATCAAAATCTTTTATCTGCTGAGTGTTTCCGGCACCTGCCCGAAGGAAAACCAGTTTTTTATAATCCAACTCCAGACCAACATGAGGATCAATTGAAGCAAAATTTGATTTTACCAATACGTTTCTTTTCCTATCAAATGTAAAATCGAAATCCATTCCTGCAAGAATACCAAACTTATCCTTACTAAATCTTTTCGATCTCCCTACTCCGAATATCAATCTTGGCAATGTTACTTCTACTGAATTCTGAGGGATTTCATTGCCTGTCTGGGCAAAAGTTTTTTCAAATAAAGCGGTGTTAAAAGACCAGGCGTTGTAAGTACCTGTTACATCTCTTGCCATAAGACCAAATTGCCAGTTTTTTCTTACATATTGGGCTCCGGCATCCAGACCAAACCCCCAGGCATTACCAAAGGGACCAACTGTTCTGTGAATAACTTTCAATGTAGCGCCCAGATTTAATCCTGGTAATAAATTATTAGTCCGGGCAAATGAAACAAGAAAAGCATAATCCGCTGAAGAAAAATAACTTATGTTATTATAATTTGGGGTGTTGTTTCCCTGATTATCATATAGGTTTAATGTATTAGGAATTTCATCTGTCCCGAATCGGATAGCATTGATCGCCAAAACAGAGTTACTGTCAAGTCTCACTGCTGCTCCCAGGTAGTCATACTTAGCCATACCAGCAAAGTATTCAGCATGCATACCAGCAAGCTCATACTTAGACTGAATTTTTAATAAACCTGCAGGGTTCCAATAACCCGCTGTTACATCTCCCACTGTGGCAGCCTGAACATTAAACATGCCTAAAGCCCGGGAGCCTACACCGATATTCAAAAATTCGTTACTGTATTTGGGAGCTGTTAATTGTCCGAAAGCAAAATGAACAGAGCAAAAAATGATTATAAAAAGAATGGTACCTTTTTTCATGTCAAATTTTTATTCCTTACAACGATTATAACCTTAAATTAATGTATTCAGGATGTGAAATTACATCTGTTTTAATGCTTTTCATAACTTAATCCATATTAAAATGAAAAGGTAAGCGGTATATTTCGGATTTTTCATATTTGAAAAATCCTAAAATAAATTTGATTGTACTTCGTTTAAAGGCTTTTTTATTAAAAATTTAAAAAAAAACGAGAAACATGAAGATCATAAATTTTAATCATTCGTTTCTGAATTTATAAGAAAAATATAATTTTGACTTTATTGATAGTTCTTAACTTAATTTATGAGAATCATTTCTATTCTATTTTCAATTGTTTTTGCTTTTTACCTGATTGGTTGTAAAAATGAAAAACAGGAGTCTAAACAGAAAGGCCAAGCTGAGAAAGACAGTTTACTAATTAGTGCTAAAATTATTTCAGATAGTCTTCAGGCCAATTGGGGGATTATGATCAAATCTGATGATCAAAAATTTGAAAATATAAAACGTCTTCTTCAGGAAATATCATATACTTCCGGATATAACCACCTTCTTCATGATTCTCTCGTTAAAGCCTGTGATCAGGTTAAAAATTCCAGATACACTCAGGAAACGATGGATGCTCAAGCTATAGATAATTATGATGCTCTAACTGACAAATATATAGGTAGAGTGATGTCGCTTGCAGGCAGCACTCCGGAATTACCTCAGCATCCACTTGCGGAAGAATTGATCAGTGAAATAAATGAAGCAAACACAAACACTCTTATCAAATTGAGGGTTAACTACGGAAGATGGGTCATGATCAACAATGAATTTGTCAAAGCATATAAGAAAGAACTGACTGCAGCAGGCCCTCCATATAGCGAAATGAAAGAGTTAAATGAATTTATGGGATCTTCCAATGTTCAATAAACTACAGGCGAAATTATTTATGGCTATCCTGGGGATAGCTATCTTTTATGCGTGTTCAAAGAAAACCGCTACTACGACATCGTCTCAGCCAGATTTCAAGACTAATCTTAAAATGGTTGTAGATAGCATGTATACGAACTGGTCATCCATGGATGCATCGGAAAAAGATAAACTACAATCTATAGACAGGTTGCTGGATGAGCTTTCTTACATAAATGGCTCAAACACCGTTAAAATAGATAGTCTGAAATCTAGTGTCAAAATCATCAAGACGGCAATGCTTCGTGCTGAAAGCATGACCAGCCAGGAGATTGATGATTATGATGTCTTGACAGACAAATTGATCCGAAGCACTCTTGCATTGATTGCTTCAACGCCTTCTACCGAAGAGCATCCGTTGATCGCAAAACTTGAAAGCTCCATTACAACTGCCGATGGCAACCTTATTGTGCTCAGATATAAGTACGACAGGTGGGCCATTCAATTCAATGAAATTGTAACAAATAATAAAGGACGTCTTACTAAAATGGGCACCCCATATTCGGAATACAAAATTCGGCCGTTATTCCAAATTCAGCCTTGATTTCAAAGCTATAGTTTTGACAACTCTGACTGAACAAATCCGATCAGGTTCTTTATATTTTCTTTAGAAAAATCAAACTTTATACCGGCGGCTTCATAGATGGCCCCTATAGGCTTGGTATATCCAAGCTTTAAAGCTTCTTTGTAAGCTTTATACCCCATTTCCGGATTCTCTTTATAATTCTTCCACACAGCAATAGCTCCAAGCTGGGCCATTCCATACTCTATGTAATAAAATGGGACTTCAAAAATATGAAGTTGCTTCTGCCACAGATACTCAAGACTCTCTTCAAGGCCTGTCCAATCAGTGATACTATTACTGAATTCTGTAACTATACTTTTCCAGGCATCCTTTCTTTGTTCTGCAGTATGTTCAGGGTTCAGGTACATCCAATGCTGAAACTTGTCTATGGTTGCAACCCAGGGCAATGTAGATATGATACTTTCCAGATGCTCTCTTTTGGCTCTGATCAGATCTTCTGTGTTCGGAAAAAATATATCCCAATACTCCATACTTATCAGTTCCATTGACATTGAAGCTAATTCCGCAACTTCAGATGGCACTTGCTTAAATGTATTCAGCGGAAGATCCTTGGTAAGGAATGAATGTAATGCATGTCCACCTTCATGGACCATTGTTACTAAATCCCTTAAAGAAGAAGTAGCATTCATAAAGATAAATGGAACTCCGGTTTCATCTAATGGATAGTTATATCCACCAGGAGCCTTGCCTTTTCTGGAAACTAAATCAAGATGCCCCATTTGCTTCATTGATGAAATGCATTCACCAAGGTACGGGTCAATTTGTGTGAAGCATTTTATAGTCTTTTCTTCAAGCTCCTCCCCTGTTTCAAAAGGTTTTAAAGGCCCCGTACCCAAATAATTTATATTACTATCCCATGGCTTTAACTGATCTAATCCTAGGGCTTGCTTTCTTTCTTTAGCAAACTCATTCAAAAGCGGTACGACTTCTGATTTTACAGCTTTATGAAATGCATAACAATCCTCAGCAGAATAATCGAAACGCCCCATAGAGCGAAACATATAATCTCTGAAATTGGAAAAATCAGCGTTCAATGCAACCTCATTCCTAAGCTGGATTAACTTATCTAATAAATCATCCAGGTTATCTTTATCCTTAAGTCTTCTTGAAACTATTTCTCTATATGCATTTTCCCTTACATGTCTGTCTGAGGACTGAAGGTAGTCTGAAGCTTGCTGAAGAGTCAACTCTTTACCCTCTATTGTAACAGTCATAGCGCCGGAGATTGCGCCATACTGTTGAGCTTCCTGATCAAGTTGTGTAAAAAGCGGAATATTCTTTTCTCTGAAAATTTCAAAGTCCTTTTTGAGAGTTCTTCTTAGAATATCAAACCCTTGCTCCTGAAGCTCTTCAATGTAAGGGCTTTCAATAGCTTTCTTGTTTAATACATTTGTATAAGGCGCTACATTTGGTTGTATTTCTGAAACAAAGAAGTTGAAACTATCGACAAACTCTTTATTTGCGGTATCTCCAGTCATTCTGATATAGCGCCATGCAAGATCTTCAGAAAGTACAGATTCTAATTCGCTTCTGTCCAAAAACCATTGATTCAGCTCATGAGCATTATTAATTTCCCTTGATTCTAACTTTTCAAAAAATGGTTTTACAACATCCCAGTTTTCTACTTTAAACTCCTCGGTTAAAAAGGTTCTTTTTTTTCTCACCACATTAATCTATTTCAATCACTACATTAGGAGTTACAGGATGTCCTACGCAAGTCAGGACATATCCCTTCTCCAACTCTATATCAGAAAGTGCGTCACTATCATCAAGATGTACCTTTCCGCTGATACATTTACCCATACAAGCTGTACACATTCCACTCTGACAAGAATATGGCAAATCAATGTTTTGCTTTAATGCAACTTCAAGGATTGATTTATTTGGAGGCACTGTTATTTTATATTCGCTTCCCTGATAAATAATAGTAACGTCCTGAGGAGATTCAGGGCTATCAGAAACGACTTTGCCACTACTCAATGCATTGGCATCAGCAGGAAGGAAACTTTCTTTTTTAATCTGGCTTTTAGAAACTTTTAATAGTTCTAGTGCACCTATTGCTTCCTGCATCATTCCATCCGGACCGCAAACATAATACTCAGCTTTTTCAATTTTGAGTTTATTAAAAGATTCCAGAAGCTTGATCACTTCCGACCTGTTCAACCGTCCGGCAGGCAATGATTTGTCCTGAGGCTGACTCAATCTGTGTATTACAGTAAACCTATCCTTAAATTCTGATTGTAATGATTCAAGTTTATGTTTAAAGATAATGGAATTTTCATTTCGATTGCCATAAATCAGGAACACCTTGCTTTTAGGCTCTTTTTCAAGGGCAGTTTTTGCAATTGAAATTAGTGGTGTAATTCCACTCCCAGCTCCAATAAGGACAATATCTACAGCTCTCGAAGGATCGGGGGTAAAATTAAATGTTCCCGCAGGCTCCATTATTTCCAAAGTATCTCCTTGTTTTAAATTATCGGGAAGATAATTGGATACTACTCCATTTGTAATTCTCTTAATGGTAACAGCTAATTCTTTGTCTGTATAAGGAGAAGAACAAAGGGAATAAGACCTTCTTAATTTATCACCGTTTACAGGAACTATTAAAGTTAAAAATTGACCTGACTTATAGGATATTTGTTTTGATCCACTCTCGAAGACCACTGTAATAGTGTCTGAAGTTTCTTTTATTATTTCCTTAACTTTTAGGTGATGATACTGGCTCATAAGTTCTTTAAGTCGAAATGATTTCTACAAAGAAAACAAAATTCATCGAATAAAATCATTAAATGGGCCATTAGATTGATTTAGAAATTAGGTAAAATCTGCTTCACTAAAGTCTACCTTATCTTTTCTAAAAAACTGTGTTTCGCAACTTGAATAAATATCCATGACAAAAAACATTTTCAGGCAAGTCGGATGAACAAACCTCTGTTGGTTCATTAAAAGTCACAAAATAATTTATTACTAAAGAATTAAAAGTCAACTTCATGTTCATCTCCATATACATGAATAATGATAAAAATTAAAAAACAGTAAGAGATTACATAAAAAAAGCTTCTATAATTTCAGATGTTATCATTGAATTTTCTGCTACTTACCTTATGTTTGTTATATAGATTATAATTATGATTGAAATTCCAATTGCATCTAATACTAAAGGTTTAATATTTGATATAGATGGCACCCTTGTAGATACTATGTACCTTCATTATAAAGCTAGTCAGATTGCTTGTAATGAATATGGCTTTGATTTCCCCTTGGATTTCTTTAAAGCGTATGCAGGAGTTCCTACACTTACAGTTTTTGAGCTTTTAATGAAACATCTTGGCCTTGACTTTAACGGCCGTGAAATTGGTCAAAAAAAAGAAAATCTGTACCTCGAACTGGTTCATGAGGTCAAACCGCTTCAACCTGTATATGATATTGTTCTTAAATATGAAGGAAAACTTCCTATAGCACTGGGAACCGGAGCTACGCGTGAAATTGCAATGATGACCTTGAAAGCTGCAGGTATACTTGACAAATTTGAACACATTGTAACTTGTGAAGATGTCAAGAATCCTAAACCTGCACCAGATACATTTTTACAATGTGCATCATTGATTGGTATTGAACCTCAATTCTGTCAGGTATTTGAAGACGGAGATGCAGGTATTAAAGCTGCATTGGAAGGAGGAATGATGGCTACAGACATAAGGCAATATGTAGATGTAAATATTCAGCTTTAATAGCTGAATATTTACTTATAACTCAATGTTAATTATGTTCGGATTATCTTTTTTCATTTTTTGAGGAACTTTGGCTATAATCTCTTCTGATAGTACTTCATTCAGTCTTTCCTTCACAATATTTCTATGTGTTACCAGTACGACCTCTCTTACGGGCTCTGGCTCATAAAAATATCTTACCATTCCTCTTTGACCTGCATTTAAATCAGCTAAAGCCAACTCCGGCAAAAGGGTTACCCCCTGATTCAATTCGACAAGCTTCTTTAATGTCTCGATACTACCTGCCTCGTATATTACCTGACTGTCTCCATTGTCATGACCTGATGCTTTACACATTTTCAAAACCTGACTCCTCATACAATGCCCTTCCTGCAAAAGCCATAAGTCATTTACCTCCAGATCTTCCTCCTTCAAAATCTTTTTCTTGTATAATGTATGTTTTTTCGAAACATAAGCTACGAATGGTTCATAAAACAATTTCTTCTCATGTATCTGGGGATCTCCCAAAGGCCCCACCAAAATTCCAGTATCCAGCAGATCATTTTTTAATCTATATAAAATATCTTCTGTTTTCAGCTCCTCCAGAATTACTTTGACAGAAGTATACTTTTTTATAAAGGAAGGGAGAAATAAAGGAATGAGATATGGGGCAAGTGTTGGAATTATCCCAATCTTTATTTCTCCTTCTAAAAGACCTTTTTTTGAATTAATAATCTCTTTTATCTTAGCAGATTCTTTTAGTATTCTGCGGGCTTGTGCAATTACATCTTTTCCGGCATCTGTTGGTATTACCGGTTGTTTTCCTCTGTCAAACAAAAGAATCCCAAGCTCTTCTTCTAACTTTTGAATCTGCATACTTAAGGTTGGTTGGGTTACAAAACATTTTTCAGCTGCAATCCCAAAATGCCTGAATGTATCCAGGGCCACGATATATTCCAATTGAACCAGTGTCATAGTTTCTATCTATTCTCCTATAAAAATAATCAATTTGTTCTATCAGAACAAGTGCCCCATATTTGCATCAGTTCAAATTTCACATAACAAAAACATTAAACTCATGAAAAACTATATTTTGTCAGTAGGTTCAGCATTTCCGGAATTCAGAAAAAAGACCGTGGTTTCACTGGAAAAAGGTAAAGAATTTTCAGAGTTCAGTTCTGAGGATTATAAAACCAATAATCAATGGTTAGTAATGTTCTGGTGGCCCAAAGATTTCACCTTTGTTTGTCCTACCGAAATAGCTGAATTCAATAAGAGAGCTCAGGATTTTGCAGATCGGGATGCAATACTTATTGGGGCTTCAACTGATTCAGAATTTGTTCACCATGCCTGGAGAAACAATCATAACGACTTAAAAGATCTAAAATTTCCAATGCTTGCAGATACTAACAGATCACTTGCAGAAGAATTGGGAATATTGGAAGCAGAAGAAAAAGTGGCCTACAGGGCAACATATATTGTAGATCCAACTGGCATTGTTAGATGGGTAAGTCTTAATGACCTTAGCGTAGGGAGAAATGTAAATGAGGTATTAAGAGTGCTTGATGCATTGCAAACAGATGAACTTTGTCCTTGCAACTGGACCAAAGGAGAAGCAACTTTAGCAGTTTAACACTAATTAACTTTAAAATGACAACTATAACTTCAGATACACTGACAACACTTCTAAGAGAAGTTGGCGTCGAATCCATTGATAATAGTACATTAACAAACATAGGAGAAAAATATCCGAAATATCTCAAAGATTTAAGAATAAATATCAGCAATGGGTTTAATTCTCCAAACCTCACAAAAAAAGAGTCTTACTTAATTGCATATGGTGTAGCTATTAATGAAAAAAATCAAGTTCTTATAAAGGGACTTGAATCAAGGAGTAAAGAAGAAGGAGCTTCGGATGAAGAAATTGCAGAGATAGCGTCTTGTGTGTCCTTACTGAATGCAAACAATGTGTACTATCGTTTCAGACATTTCACCCAAAAGGACTTCTATACCCAGACGCCGGCGGGCATAAAAATGAGTATTATGGCATCACCTGTTACAGGTAAAGAATTCTTCGAACTTGTAAGCCTTGTAATCAGTGCCTTAAACGGCTGTGAAATGTGTGTCAATGCACACGAAGAATCACTCTTAAAACTAAATACCTCCCAATCCAGAATTCTTGATTCTATCAGATTAGGAGCAGTATTAAAAAGTCTTGCTGCTGTTCTGTAATTTGTTTGGTTGAGACAGGTTCTTGATAAGACCTGTCTCTTTTTTCTATTATTTTAAATAACTTTTTTCATACCTGCATCTAATAAAATCCACAACAAAAAAGGTTAGCTTGAGTTGGACTTTTTGAACTTTATCCAATATGAAACCTACCGCTACTTCAAAAAAAATCTCAAGCAGTGAACCTGTTACAATTCATAGTCCCTTGTCTTCGGCAGCAGATCTGGATCCTTTAATTCAATTGATCGGTGATTCAAAGTACGTTCTGCTTGGGGAAGCATCCCATGGGACACATGAGTATTATATATGGAGGACTGCAATAAGCAAAAGGCTTATAGAGGAAAAAGGTTTTTCTTTTATTGCCGTTGAAGGAGATTGGCCAGATTGCTACCAAGTCAACAGATTTGTGAAAAGCTATCCAGATGCTCCGGTTAAGGTTACTGACTTATTAAAGAAATTTAACCGTTGGCCAACCTGGATGTGGTCTAACTGGGAAATTGCAGCCCTCGCAGAATGGCTTAAAAATCATAATCTTCATTTGGAAGACCATCATAAAGCAGGATTCTATGGACTTGATGTTTACAGTCTATACGAATCTCTTGACAATATGCTCAAATACCTGTCAACAGAAGATCCTGAAGCGGCAGAATATGTAAAATCAGCCATTCATTGCTTTGAACCATTTCATGGAGATGATCACAAGCATCCGGGAAACATTTCAAAAATTTGCAAAGAAAAAGTAAAAGCACTATTACTTCAGATAAAATCCAAATTGCCAGGTTACGACAAAGACCGAGAGGCTCCTTTAAATACGGAACAGAACGCATATGTAGCCCTCAATGCGGAAAAGTATTATAGTGATATGCTTTCGTTTGGTTCCAACTCCTGGAACATCCGGGATATGCATATGGCCGATACCTTAGAGCGTTTAATGAAATTTCATGGAAAAAATGCAAAGGCTATCATTTGGGAACACAATACTCACATAGGAGATGCCCGTGCAACAGATATGAAGGATGATGGATTACTAAATATCGGACAAATTTTGCGGGAAAAACATCAATCTGATGGAGTTGTATTGGTTGGTTTAGGATCATACAAAGGGACAGTTGTTGCAGGGCCTAAATGGGGCGCCCCAATGAAGATCATGGAAGTGCCGGAAGCCAGGGAAGATAGCATTGAAGCAATGCTCCATAATGAATCTGCCACCAATCGATTAATTATTTCGGAAAAGCAAAAAGGAGTTTATAGAAAATCCATTCCACACAGAGCCATTGGCGTTGTTTACAATCCTGAGAGAGAGCATTGGGGGAATTATGTCCCCTCAATAATGGCAGAAAGGTATGATGCTTTTTTGTTCTTTGATGAAACAAAAGCACTACATCCAATTCACACAGCTCCAGATAAATCTGAAACTCCGGAGACTTATCCCTTCGGAATGTAGAAACTTTAAAAAAATTGTAAAGGTTAAAATATAGAAGCAGGGAGGAGCATTTAAGCTTTTCATGTTTAAAAGATCTTCCGATTTTAGTTCGTTGGATTTCAAATTTAAACCAATACATATGAATAATTTTATAATATTATATCGGTTTCGAAGCCCTGAATCAGGGAACGTGTTTTTAGAATCTATTGAAAAAACATTTCCCAGGCATCTTATCTATAAGTTAGGAGGAATCCAGTATTTTCTTCTTAATTCCAAACTAATTGCGGAGGTCCAGGATAAAGTGAATGACATATTTGATATCCTTGACATTCGCGATGATGATTATGTAGCAATATATTATACCAGAGAAGAAGAACCTGATGACATCAAAAGGCTAATGATGCTAGGGCATTCAGAATTGATTGATGAAGATTTAAAAAATGGAGGAACTGTTTTTACAAGAACCTTAAGTGAACTACTGGATTACGATCTCAGTAAACAAAAAGCAGAACTTTAATTATTTAAAAAAGTATAAAAGGAGGTTATTGCGAGTAAAAACCTCCTTTTTATTATTCGTACTATTATTCAATCTCTTTGCAACAACCTGGAAGTTTATCATGAGCTGTTGAACTCATAGGAACAAGCTTAGTTCCATGCCCCACACTAGCTATAGCTTTATGAATTTCTAATTCGGAAATCTTAGCCGTATCATAAGTAACGGTTAGTTGATGGCTTTCAAGATTAAAATCAGCACTTTCAACTCCTGCCAGTCTATTTGCGGTAGCTTCAATCCTTTCTTCACACATTTCGCAATTTGCCCTTACATAAAATTCGGAAGCTTCTTGCTGATCATTAGACTGACACCGCCAAAATAAAACTATCAAAATAGTAGCTAAAAAATACTTAGCAAAACCAGAATACATAAATTTCTTTTTATTGATGAATTATCAGAAAACTTCTTCAAATTTAATCAATATTTTTTGAAAGTAGATTCTTAAGCTTAGCTTCTGTGAGAGGTTTATTAATGTATTCAAAATCACCCAGGTTTTTTACTTTATCCACATCTTTTTGGTTAGAAGAAGTCGTTAATATTGCAACTTTGACATTTTCCTTGTTATTAAAATCCATTTTATTGAAAATGGAAAGGAACTCGATGCCATCCATGACAGGCATATTTATATCCAAAAGGATAAGTTCAGGACAAGTTTTGTCTTCAGAATTGCAATTATCCTTGATATAATCAATACCTTCTTCACCATTAAGGGCTACTTCTATTTTGGGATTTTCCAAATGTTTTGAAATAAGCCTTTTGTTAATGAAATTAGTGATATTATCATCATCTACTAAAAGAATTGAATTTAAGCCCATTCATTAAACTTTTATTGACTTCTAAATTTTAACAAATAAAAAGTTGAGAATGTTTATTTTCAATTTCATTGTGGCTAAAAATCAACTAGTTATAAAAAAAATACAAATAAACTTAAGAGAAAAAAAAAGTCCCTCAAATGAGGGACTTTTATATTCATAGTAAATGAATTCTTACTTAACTTTTTGAAGAATTGCTTTAAAAGCAGCAGGATCGTTCAATGCCAAATCAGCAAGAACCTTTCTATTGATTTTAGATCCTGAAGCATTCAGTTTACCCATGAATTTTGAGTAAGAAAGCCCCTGCTCTCTTGCAGCTGCATTTATTCTCATAATCCAAAGACTTCTGAAATGTCTTTTCTTCTGTTTTCTGCCGATATAAGCATAAACAAGACCTTTTTCAACTGCGTTTTTTGCTACAGTGTGAACGTTTTTTCTTCTGCCGAAATAACCTTTCGCAGCTTTTAATACTTTTTTTCTTCTTTCGCGGGAAGCAACCGATGGTACCGACCTTGGCATAATTAATTTGTTTTTTGGATTTTGGTGACCCTTTCGGGTTCTTTATACCGCATCCTGGTTTAACATTGATTTTAACCTAATCACAAATCAGAAACTGATTCGCAATTATAGCTGAAGCATTGCTTTTACGTTGTTAGTATCAGCGTTGCTTACAAGAGTAGCATGAGTAAGCCCTCTTTTTCTTTTAGTAGATTTTTTGGTTAGGATGTGGCTTTTAAAAGCGTGTTTTCTTTTAATTTTACCAGTTCCAGTAACCTTAAATCTCTTTTTTGCACCAGATTTAACTTTTACTTTCGGCATTTTTATGTTTACTTTTAAATTAAAGCTTATTTTTTCAACTTCGGAGTAAGCATGATAATCATTCTCTTCCCTTCAAGTTTTGGCATATCCTCTACTTTTCCAACTTCTTCCAGTGCATTGGCAAACTTCAAAAGCAAATGTTCTCCTCTTTCTTTGTAGACAATTGTTCTACCTACAAAATGCACATAAGCCTTCACCTTTGAACCTTCTTTCAGAAAGTTTAGAGCATGTTTCAACTTAAATTCAAAATCATGATCATCTGTGTTAGGACCAAATCTGATTTCTTTTACTACAACTTTATGAGTTTTAGCTTTAAGCTCTTTTTGCTTTTTCTTCTGCTCGTATTTAAATTTGGAGTAATCTGTGACTTTACAAACCGGAGGATCTGCATTTGGAGATATTTCCACCAGATCTAACCCAACACCTTTTGCAATTTGAATCGCCTCCTGAATGGGATAAATCCCTTGTTCTATATTCTCACCAACTACACGTACCTTAACAGCGCGAATTTTCTCATTGATGTTATAGGGCTCTTCTTTTTGTCTCGGACCCCTATCTCTCGGACCTCTTTGTAATGCCATTTATTTAACAAAACCTCCTTGTTATTCTTTTTACTAAAGTGCGAATTTCGTAAACTTTTGAATTATAATGAAATATTTCTTTATTTTTTATTGAGCTCTAAAGCAACCTCTTTCTTAAAAATATCAATAAACTCTGACAATGAGAAAGTTCCAAGATCTCCCTGTCCATGTTTCCTTACTGCTATTTTCCCTTCTTCCTGTTCTTTTTCACCCATAATCAACATAAATGGAATTTTTTTCACTTCCGCATCTCGAATTTTCCTTCCAATTTTTTCATCTCTATGATCAATAAAACCTCTTATATCATTTTCCTCCAACTCTGAAAAAATTTGAGAGGCATAATCAGCGTATTTTTCTGAAATTGGTAATACAGCAATCTGATCAGGAGACAACCATAAAGGGAAATTCCCAGCACAATGTTCAATCAATACAGCTACGAATCTTTCCATAGATCCAAATGGAGCTCTGTGAATCATTACTGGCCTGTGTTTCTGGTTATCAGACCCGATATATTCCAACTTAAACCTTTCCGGTAACTGGTAATCTACCTGAATTGTTCCAAGTTGCCACTGTCTTCCCAGTGCATCTTTAACCATAAAATCCAGTTTTGGACCATAAAAAGCTGCTTCACCTAATTCGGTAACTGTATTTAGTCCCTTCTCTGCTGCTGCTTCCTTGATAGCTGCTTCTGCCAAATCCCATTGAGCATCTTCGCCTATGTATTTAGATTTATTTTCAGGATCACGAAGAGAAATCTGAGCTGTATAGT
The DNA here is from genome assembly GCF_000775915.1 of Sporocytophaga myxococcoides. Classification (NCBI taxonomy): domain Bacteria; kingdom Pseudomonadati; phylum Bacteroidota; class Cytophagia; order Cytophagales; family Cytophagaceae; genus Sporocytophaga; species Sporocytophaga myxococcoides. The sequence goes on along the minus strand of NZ_BBLT01000007.1, from coordinate 104,305 downwards.
TTTTAAATCCTAAGGCATTAAATACATATAATACAAGGTCTATTACCTTTTTAAATTCATCTTTTACCTGGTCTGGCCGACAGAAAATATGTGCATCATCCTGAGTAAATCCTCTCACTCTGGTCAAACCATGAAGTTCACCACTTTGCTCATATCTGTATACAGTGCCAAATTCTGCAAGACGAATAGGTAAGTCTTTATATGATCTCGGTTTTGTCCTGTATATTTCTATATGATGAGGGCAATTCATAGGTTTCAGCAAAAACTCCTCTCCTTCATGAGGTGTTTTTATTGGCTGAAAAGAATCAGCTCCATATTTCTCGTAGTGCCCAGAAGTCAGATATAATTCTTTACTTCCAATATGAGGAGTTACGACAGGGAGATATCCTGATCGGATCTGAGCTTTTTTCAGAAAGTTTTCTAGTCTATCTCTTAAAGTAGCACCTTTAGGCAACCATAGAGGAAGCCCTTGTCCTACCTTTTCGCTAAAAGCAAAAAGTTCCAGTTCTTTTCCGAGTTTCCTATGGTCTCTTCTTTTAGCCTCTTCAAGAAACTCAAGATATTCTGTAAGTTCTTTCTGCTTCGGGAAAGTTATTGCGTAAATTCTGGTAAGTTGCTTATTTTTCTCATCTCCCCTCCAGTATGCCCCAGCAACATTTAATAATTTTACCGCTTTGATGAAACCTGTATTGGGAATATGAGGTCCACGACAAAGGTCAACGAAATTTCCCTGAGAATAGAATGTTATTGATCCGTCAGAAAGCCCTTCCAACAAATCAAGCTTATATTCATCTCCCTTTTTAGTGAAATACTCTATTGCATCCTTTTTGGAAATATTTTTACGAACATATTCGCTTTTGCTCTTTGAGAGCTCTAGCATTTTGTCTTCAATCTTTTTGAAATCTTCCTGGGAAAATTCTTTCCCTCCAAAATCGACATCATAATAGAACCCATTTTCTATAGAGGGACCTATTCCGAATTTTGTTCCAGGATATAAAGCTTCCAGCGCTTCAGCCATTAGGTGGGCAGAAGAATGCCAGAACGTTGATTTACCTTCCGTATCATTCCAGGTTAGCAATTGTAATGTGGCATCGTTCTTTATAGGACGATTAGCATCCCATACTTCTCCATTTACTTTGGCGGCAAGGACATTTCTTGCAAGACCTTCGCTAATACTTAGGGCTACATCCATTGAAGTTGCCCCTTCCGGAAATTCTCTAACCGATCCGTCGGGTAATGTAATTTTGATCATTTTAAACTATCTTTTCGCTCTGGGGCGATATTATTAATTGAATCAGTTTTTCTTATAGGTGGTATGTTCTTCTTTATACGGGTGGTATCTTGAGGAACAATTGGTTTCGGTTTCTTAACCTTAGCTGTATCTTTTTTAGTTTCAACTTTCGGTGCTTTAACTCCGGATTTTACTGTATCAGTCAGCGGAGCTTTCACCCCAGGTTTAATAGCAGAAGAATCTATTTTCGGGGCCCTCACTACGGGGGGATATAATTTGTACAATCTGGTTAAAGCTTCTTTTGCCTTAACATTTGTAGTGTCTTCAGATTTTACATTTTCATAATACGATACTGCCTTGGCTCCCTGGCCAGTCTTCTCTAAAATTTCCGCAATGTACAAATTGGAATTTAAGCTAAACTCAGATTTATCGGTTAGTGGAGCAAAATAATTTTGTGCTTCTGTGTAACTTCCAGAATTGAATGCATCTACTCCTAAACGATAATAAGCAGGGTAGAATGTAGAGTCCATCTGAATCGCTTTTCTAAATGCCCTGAGTGAGCTTGTTTTTAAACCTTTTGATTCCAGAACCACCCCTTCAAAATAAGTAAAAAATGGATTGTTAGGATTAATAGATCTGCCTTCCAAAACATAATACATTGCAGAATCTTCTTTATTTCTTGCTAAGTATATTTTAGCAAGCTCCTGAAACGGTTTGGCATTTTCCGGGTCTTGAGCGAGGGCTACTTTGAAAGATTTTACCGCTGCAGTAGTATCTCCTTTGGCAGAATCAAATACTCCCTGAAGCAAAAACACCTCTGAATGCATAGGGGCAAGTTGTTTAGCTTTGGCAAGGTATTGTTGAGCTTTTCCAAGATCCTTTAATTCCCAATAAAGCCTGGAAAGTAATAAAAACAATTCAGGATCATCGTTTTTGTAGCTTTCAGCTCGATGTGCACTATTTAAGGCCAGACTTGTTTTTCCCATTTTCTGATAAATACGAGCCAGTAATTCGTAGTAGAGCTCTTCATTGCTTTCAAGGGAGATAGCCTGATTTATATCTTTAAGTGCATCACTGTATTTATGTATATCAAAAAAAACCTTAGCCCTCTGAAAATAATATTCAGGATTTTCAGGATCATCTTCAATTAAACTATTAAGATATGTTAGTTGAGGTTCAAATGAACCATTATATACAACAGGAGGAATTGTATCCTGCCTAGCATTCATTGAACAACCGGTACATATTAAAACCGAAAATATTAAAAATATAAAATTCCTCATATCTGTTTCCGCTCAAAATTAAAAAGGGATTTGGTATTTACAATACAAATTGAACAGATACTTTGACTCCGAATTTCCGTACATCAGGTTGGTTCAGGTAAGTGAGTCTGTGGACGAAGTCAACCCGGAATATCTTGAAAATGTTTTCTATTCCGTATCCAACTTCAACATAAGGTTTTGCTCCCAAGTAGTTAAACTGAGGAGTTTCCTCCCCTGCCGAAGTTTCTTTTGCAATCAGTTCCTTGTTAGCCTTACTTATTCCTCCGAAGAGTACATTGGCAGAACCTACAAATCTCCATTTAAGCTTTTTCAACAAAGGAACTCTGTTGAAAAATAATCCCTCAAAGTACTGACGATATTTGATCCCTGCATAGGAATCGTTTATGAACTCAAAATAGTTCATTTGGTTATATGCAAAATTTGTAAAAAATATGGTCTGGTTTCCTAATGGAATGTTCAAAAGTGGATATGGAACTTTGGAAAATATTTTCCCTGCAAAAATATCATAATATCCTCGTCCTAGAATTCCTAGCTGAATCATATCATTAACATGGAGATTAAGCCTTGTATAGTTGAAATCTCCACCTAAAAAGCCTTTTATTCCCTGAGTTACACCAATTGTCAGGACAGGCCATTTTTTTGTTCCTAGACTTATCCTCTCATTATCATTCTGCACGAAGATTTCATCTTTAGTGATCCTTGTTTCCAATGTCAATTCTGTTGTCTGAATAGTACTTTTTAATGTAGAATCTCCATTTTTCAAACTGCTGTAATAGGCAAAAGGAAATATCGGATTGAGATATCTGGTTCGAAGCTGTATTTTAGGGGTAAAATCCTTTTTAATCTCACTTTGAAAAGAAAAAGTATTTTGCTCACTCCAATAAGGTCCCCTGAGAGTTCCCCATCTTGTAAAGGCAAGAAATAATGCATTTGAAGTTATATTCTCTGTTGCAACGCCCAACTGTTCTATATCAGCCTTTCGTTCTATTGTAGCAACAGTCCATGGTTTTCTGGAGAAAATATAACTAGCTCCAGCAGAATATTTAAAACCGTTTAATCCATAACTATCTTTTGTTCCATAAGCCAAGTAGCCTTTAAATACCCATTTTTTACTAAAATCAATATTCGTTCTGAAGCCAAGTCTAAAGCGATTTCCTTCGATATTATTATTGGCATAGGCCATTAAATATGGTCCTACATCGATCTTGCCAACTTTTTTATATCCATTTATAAAAATATTTACAATTTCAACATAAGTTTTGACTACTGGCACATTATTTACCGAGTCAATCATATTATAAACATTCTGCTCAGTCGCCGTTAAAGAATCATGTCTGTTTTGCTGCCAGTATTCCTGGCCTTTTTGCTGAGCATCTTCCTCTACCTCCAATAATGAGTCGTAAAACTTTAAAGGCTTTGGTTTATTAATTTCAATCTTTTTATTGGAAGTATAAAACTTTGCAAGCATCCCAGGAGAAGTTTCACCTACTTCATCTATATCTATTAGAATACGGGATTTTACAGGTAGCCATGGGCCAGCTTCTGTTGGAGCTAATTCCTGCTGGATCTTTATTTTATCAATATAATTGAGATTGGCATCCCGATTAACCGTAACATCAATCTGTTTTAATGCAAAAGTAGTATCAGCAATCCACATAAATCCATTGAATGCCAGATCCTGAGCCCTTTTAGGTTTAAACTCAAGTTTATAGCACCATTTTCCATCCATAAAGGCACTGTCAACCAACCAATAATTGTATGAACTGTTCCACCCATCACTTATCGGTGAAATGAAATCTTTGTTCAAAATACCCAGACGGTTTTTATAAAAATTATATTGTTGAAATGTAGATCCGATAAGCTGAGAAACGAGGGTTCCATCATCAACTCCTACGCCTTTTACATTGGTAGCTATAATATGTTCTGAAGTTTTATCCGGACTGGTTCTGTGATAAAATTTAGAGACTGATTCAGACATGAATACGGGCAGAATTGGTTTACCCTCATCTCCAGCTATTATTTTCAAGCTATCAAAAACCTGAACCAACTTTGACATAATTTTACGCTTTCTGAATTTCTCCGTGATATTATCAATACTGAGTTCTATCTTACTGTAGCTTTCATATTCATAAGCATCTAGTCTTCTATAATCGTTTTTATCTTTATTATCAATTACCTTTCGAAGAATTCTAAAGGCAGGGTTTTCACCGGCAACTACAGTTACTTCTTCCAGATTTTTCACTTCGGGTGAAATCTGAAAATCCAGGACCTGATTTGACAGATTCTTATTTATTGCTTTGGATTTTGGTAGATAACCTATAAATAAGACCGTAATAGAATCTGCCCCCTGATTGACTTTCAATGAGTAATAACCCTCAAAATCAGTAAGTGTAGCCTGGTTAGATTTACGCTCTACTACATTGGCAAAGGGAATTCCCTCTCCGGTTTCCGAGTCTGTTACTTTACCCTTTACCGTGATCTCCTGGGCATTTGCGGTCAGCCCACAGAAAATCTGCATCAAAAGAGAAAAAATAATGCTGTTAAATAAAAACTTTCTTTTACTATTCACCCTCTAAAAATATATAAATTCTGTTTTTTAATTAAATTTTAATCTGAATTTTTTGCCCCAGATATTTCGGCTTCTTTTTCAAAATGTAAAGATCAATGACTGCTTTACATCTCGCAAGGTACTCTCTCGTCTTTGTATAAAATGAATGTTTCATCTCGACTTTTTCAGCTACGAAACCTACTGAATTCATCCCATAATAATTACTGATAAACAAAGCTCTATAAATATGAAATTCCTGAGTAATGATAATCACTGAAGTTTGATCAAATACTTTTTTGGACCGTACTACCGAATCAAAAGTCCTGAATCCTGCATAATCAAGCTGAATTACTGAATCAGGAATACCAGCTTTAACCAATGCATTTTTCATATCCTGGGGTTCATTGTAATAAGTCAGAGAATTGTCTCCGCTTAGAATAAAAAACTTCGCCTTCCCCTTTTGATATAACTTCCTGGCTGCTTCTATCCGATTATGAAAAAAAAGGTTAGGCTTCCCTGTTCTGAAGTACTTGCTGGTACCTAGTACCAATGCGATATTTTTAGCAGGAACCTGGTTTACATCATAATAAACCTGCTGTTCTGTGGAATGTACCACCCAAAGGTTACATAAAAAAATAATCAGGACTGACAATAAAAACGATATTGCCCCTATTTTAAAAATCTTTTTTACCACTGCTCAAGCTCTAATTTGATATTGTTTATTTGCATCTCTTATAAAACTCTTTTTCCAATAAATCAGACTTTCTGACAACACCTTTGATCCACTTTAAGTAAATCGTCTCTTTTTCTTCCTGAGAAAGCTGCCAAACTTCTGAAGGTAATTCACGCATCTTTAATGTCAGCTGATGTATACAAATTGCTGCACACACAGAAATGTTCAGACTTTCAGTAAAACCCACCATTGGAATTTTAATAAACCCGTCTGCATGTTCTTTTGCAATATCACTGATACCATTTTGTTCACTACCAAAAACTAAAGCAGTTTTGGCATCCATCTGAAAATCATCCAAAGCAATATCATTTGTATGTGGGGTAGTTGCAATTATTTTATAACCTTTTTCTTTAAGCTTCCTATAGCATGCCAAGGTATTATCAATTCCCTTAGTTTTATGTTTAATGATATCTACCCATTGTGCAGAACCTAAGGTAACATCTGCACTAACCTTATATTTATTCTTGTTTTCAATTACATGAATATCCTGAATGCCAAAACAATCGCATGTCCGCACAACAGCACTGGCATTATGCGGTTGAAAAATATCTTCTACTACTACTGTTAAAAACCTTGTCCTTGTTGCAAGAACTTCCTCCATTTTTTCCCTTTTGTTTTCTGTGACAAACTGGAGCAGATAATTTATTAAATCCTGTTTCAAAAATTTTGTTTTAATTCTAACTTAAGACACAATCTAACTAATTAACAATGGCTTAATTCTTAAAATTAACCTTTATAATAAAGGATGTGTTCTAATACAAAGGTATCTATTTAATTTTAAATAAATAGGGGTATGATGGAATTGAATAAAATTGGAATTGAGGTTGATGTTGCGACAGAAATAGCTGAAAAATTAAATGACCTTTCCGCAAATTATCATATATTTTATCAGAATGTAAGAGGGTTCCACTGGAATATTAAAGGTAAAAATTTCTTTGCTCTACATCCAAAGTTTGAAGAACTCTATACTCAATCTTTTGAGGATATTGATAAAATAGCGGAAAGAATCCGGGCTTTAGGATTTATTCCAAAGCATGCTTATTCTGATTTTATCAGAACAAGTGATATTAAAGAAATGAAAGATATTACTGATGAAATAACTTGCGTAAAGGATACTCTTCAAAATCTGAGCATCCTGATATTCAAAGAAAAGGAAATCATGAAACTCACGGCTGATGGTCATGATGACGGCACTAATAATATGGTCAACGACTTTATCGAAGACCATGAAAAGCAAGTATGGATGCTATCTGCATTCCTCAATCAGTAAAAGATCATTTAACTTCCTAACCGGAAACCTATTCGTCCTGCTGGCTGATAGGTTTCCGGAATAAAGGATTTTACATCTTCTATTGTCAGCATTTGAAGTACTTCAGTGGTTCTCTCTTCTCCAGAAAGTGATGCCATCCTAAGATGCTGATTTCTGATAGCTTCTTTGATTACCTTTCTAACAGATCTGGCGTTCCCAAAAAACTTATCCCGTTTCAAAAAGATTGAATTTAAATATTCCTTGAGCCTTAAAGAAGCCTCTTCATCAGGGGTCAGATTTTCCTCTGCCAACATATTAAGTGCTATAGAAAATAATTCAGAAGGCTCATAATCATTAAATTCCAAAACTTTATCAAATCTGGATTTTAAGCCTGGGTTTGCTTCCATAAATACTCTCATATTATCCACATAGCCAGCTACAACTACTATAAACTGCCCTCTTTTATCCTCCATTTGCTTAAGAAGAGTTTCTATTGCTTCTTTGCCAAAGTCGCTGTTTCCTCCTTCTGAAAGCGCATAGGCTTCATCAATAAATAAAACGCCTCCATGAGCTTTCTCTATCTGTTCCATCGTTTTGATAGCAGTTTGTCCTATGTAGCCAGCTACAAGCCCCTGCCTGTCCGTTTCAACCAGATGTCCCCGTTCTAATATTCCCAGAGCTTTATATATTTTTGAAATGATTCTTGCTACTGAAGTTTTACCGGTTCCGGGATTTCCAGTGAAAACAGTATGAAGTGAAAATTTATTTAATACATCCCTTCCCGTTTCGATATAAAACCGAACCAGTTTTACCATTTCTAGAAGATCATTTTTTACTTCTTCAAGTCCTGACAGTTTATTCAATTCACTTAAAGCTTCCTGAAGAAGCAGCTCATCCACAGGAATATCCGGAGAAACTAAAGAAGAGTTTTTAAATAATTGCTTTACATCTTCCAGTTCGATCGTTTGTAGTTGCTCTGCAGTCAATGTTTCCGGGTTTTGAGATTTCATAACCCTTAAACCCATATTCATTTTGGCTTCTTCTACAAGACCGGTAACCATACGGGCATTTCCAAATGCCTTGCTTCTATTTCTGTAAGCCTCTGTTAATTTTTCTGAAAGAAACTTCTTACTATCTTCTGCAAACTTAACATACCTTTTTTCAGCTGCCAGTTCTGCAATTTGAATTAACTCCTGAGGGAGATAATCAGGAAATTCGAATAAGAGATTGAAACGAGACTTTAGACCAGGATTGGATGCCAGAAAATGGTTCATTTCCTTCGGATAACCAGCAACAATAATTGCCAGATCTCCAGGGCCATCAGACATCTCCTTTAGTAAAACTTCTATTACCTCTCTGCCAAAGTCCTGTCCTGTATCGCCTTCTCTGACCAGAGAATAAGCCTCATCTATAAATAAGACTCCCCCCCTTGCCTTTTCTATTACTTCTTTTGTCTGAGGAGCAGTTTGTCCAATATATTTGCCACAAAGTTCTGCTCGGCCAGCTTCAGTAACTTTACCTTTGGAAAGGAGCCCAAGTTTGAAATAAATCTGGCCAAGCAATTTAGCAATAGTTGTTTTGCCAGTCCCCGGATTACCAAGAAAGACAGAGTGAAGACTTATTTTTTGATTTTCTTCAAACCCCTGATCTTTTCTAAGCTGTAAAAATTTGAGGTAAGAAGTATAATCTGTAATCTTTGATTTAATACCTGAAAGACCTATCATTTCATGGAGGCTTTTCATGAGCTCTTCCAGAGAAGGTCCCTTTTCTTCCTGAATAGACATAGGAAGAGGAATATTATTAAAATTTAAATCAACTAAAGGGATTCCTTCAACAAAATCATCTTTCACTTCAAATGGAATTACAGCTATAAGCTGATCCATGAAAATAACCTCTAGTGTATATTTATCATGATACCATGTCCCCTTGCTATCTGCGCCCCAACCGGTGGTGAAGGTTATAAAACTATCTTCGGGATTTATATATTTAAGTTCCGATGTGTTTCCTTTTAATTGCCCTGCATCGTTGTAAAAATTAAAAAACAATTCACAATACCATGGAAGGGCCTGTTTATTAATAATATTAAACTCTACCCAAATAAATCTGCATTCATTTGCATCAAACTCGATATAAGATTTTCTCTGTTCCGGAATTATACCTTCATTGGGCCCCTCATACAAGCGAACAATATCTACTTCAAAATAAGGATTTAGATTTTGATCAACCATCCCACCATTTTCAACATAGAAACTTTTTACCCCTACAAATTCATCTTCTATATAAGCTTCCCACTCATAATCCCCTCTTAGCCAAAAAGTTCCTTCCTCTTTATTACCCCAACCTTCCCTAATTATAACTATATTCTGATCTGAGGTAATTTCCACTTTCCTATCAATACTGCAAAGCTCTCTCCTTCCTGTCTCATTTAGGGAAAAGGCTTTTAAACTAATTTTAGCCTCCCAGTCAGCTTCATCAAATAATTTATTGTAAAAAGATAACTCACAATACAAATAGGTAATTTCTTTAGTATCATACACCCGTCTGTACTTTTTGGTATTGCCATCCATTGTTTCAGTGGATGAAAAGATCTTAAGATCCTTAAACTTGTATTTTTTCTCCAGATTACTAATCACTGCTAAAAATATATAAAGCTAATGTCCTATCAACTACTCTTTAATATAATAGATTAAATTCATTTGAAAAAAATTAAACGGATTAGTTCTTTATATGTTCCTTTTAAATGGATCAAATTGGGACTTTTTATCCACTTTCCATTTATATTGAAAATTATTAAAAAATATGGCAAGATTATTGTAAAATACCTTAATGCAAATAATTCTCATAGCGTTTATAAAAAGAGAGACCGCCTCGCAAATGGCGGTCTCTCTTGCTTTTATAACTGATAACAAACCACTTAAATCAAATCTCAGATCTTTCCGAGTCTTCAGAAGTTTTTTTAAAATTTTCTCTAGGTCGTCTATTGGTGTTTCTGACTGGCTCCCTGACTCTCTTTTTATTTTCATAAATAGGTTTTTCTCTAACTTCTGGTCCAGTCTTTCTCAATTCATCAGCCCTTCTATTATACAAATTTTTTTCAGTAACCGTATACCTTAGATCTCTTTTACTTTTATGCTTATTAAAATTGACCAAATACACAATCACAAGCATCATAAATACAATTATTAAAGACGGAATTACAATCAGCATCTTAAGTCCTCCTCAATGTTTAGTCCTTCTTTATAACATCATCAAAAATACTTTAGTTTGTAACGCTATTCGCTTTTGGATTTTTATCTTATTAATTTTGTTTTCAAGGGTAAAATCAAAAAGTAAGCCCCGAAAGTACACTAAATAAGATGAACTACGATATTATAATTATTGGTGGCGGTATAGTAGGACTTGCTACGGCACTGAAGATTAAAGAATTAAACAAAAAACTGAAAGTAGCTTTGCTAGAAAAGGAAAATGAGCTGGCTAAACATCAGACTGGAAATAATAGTGGTGTAATCCATTCGGGAATTTACTATAAACCGGGAAGTTTAAAGGCAACAAATTGTATTAAGGGATACAACATGCTTTTAGATTTTTGCAGAACCAATGAAGTTCCATTTGAATTGTGTGGAAAAATTATAGTGGCTACCAGTGAAAATGAACTGACTGCTATGGATAATGTATATAAAAGGGGACTTGAGAACGGACTTCAGGGACTTAAATTAATTGGCAGTGAAGAAATAAAAGAATACGAACCACATTGTACAGGAATAAAAGGAATAGTAGTTCCTCAGACCGGAATTATTGATTATAAAGCAGTTTGCCTTAAGTATGCAGAACTATTTAAAAAGGAAGGAGGAGAAATCTTTCTCAATCAAAAGGTAAATGATATAGTTTCTAAAGTTCCCGGAGTGGAAGTGATAACATCAGATAAAACTTTTTCCGGAAAATTAATCATTAACTGCGCAGGTCTGTTCTGTGACCGAATTGCCGCTCTGAACATAAAACCTGTTAATGTCAGAATCATACCTTTCAGAGGGGAGTACTACGAGATCAAAAAGGAAAAACAACATCTTGTTAAAAATCTTATATATCCAGTTCCGGATCCTAATTTTCCTTTCCTGGGAGTACATTTTACAAGAATGATAAATGGTGGTATTGAAGCTGGCCCGAATGCAGTGTTTGCATTTAAACGAGAGGGTTATAAAAGGACAGATTTCAGTATAACTGATTTTTATGAATCTATTACTTGGCCCGGCTTTCAAAAAGTAGCTAAAAAGTATTGGAAAACAGGATTAGGTGAATATCAAAGGTCGTTTTCCAAATCTGCGTTTACAAAAGCACTGCAGAGATTACTACCTGAAATACAAGAAAGTGATCTAATTCCTGGAGGTGCAGGAGTACGTGCACAAGCCTGTGAAAGAAACGGAGGACTGATTGATGACTTTATGATTCTTGAAAACAGCAATACTATCAATGTATTGAATGCTCCCTCACCTGCTGCAACATCTTCCCTTTCTATAGGATTGACGGTAGCTGAAATGGCTCTTAAAAGATTATAATCAGCAGGGATTGATAACAATCCCTGCACCAAATCTTCCAGATTTATTTTGAGATTTCCTTGCTGAAAAAAACTTATCAGCATTTTGATAGGTACAAATACCAGCAACCTCAATATTCTCGGGATTGAGCTGTTTTGACATCAACTGAAACCTATTTGCTTCCCACAGATTAAAAAAAGTTTTTCCATCTTTTTTTAGTACCATAGATGTAACATTCCCAAAAGCATTCTCTGCAGCATCAATTACCTCCTGACCTACTTCATAAATTTCGGGAGAAATACTTGGCCCTATTCCTGCTATAAGATCAGAAGGTTTTGTTCCAAATTCCTTTTTCATAGCCTCAACTGTCTTTTCAAGAATTTTTGATACTGTTCCTCTCCATCCTGAATGAACAGCTCCAATAGCCATATTTGTCTTATCAAATAGCAATATAGGTACACAGTCGGCAGACATTACTGCAATACATACCCCTTTGATGTTAGTGATAAGTGCATCAGTATTACTAAGAGCATCACCACTATCCAGATTTCTTAGTACAGCAACTCTGTCCGAATGAGTTTGGTCAGGGAAAACAATATGATTCTCAGCAACATTCATTGCTAACGAGAGTAACTTTCTATTCTGTAGTACGTTTAATTCATTATCGTTGACTTTAAAACTGAGGTTTAAGCCTCCTAATTCTCCGGTACTGCAACCGCCTTTTCGCCCTGATATAAAATGATTTATTTCATTTCGTTTACTCAGGTTTAGAAATTGCCAAAGTTGTAGCTTGTCAAATTGTTTGGAAATCATATAGAGTTGGATTATCTGAATAAATTATAAAAATAAACGGCCAACTGAATAAAGTTACATTCAAGTATTAAAATAAATCATAATTTTGAATCATTCAAAAGCATTGTCAGCAACATACAAAATATGAAGATGAACTAAAATATCCTAAGCCATGAACCTTCTCTATTTCAAATTTATAGGAAAAACACTAATTTTATTTTCACTGGGGATAGTTCTGGTTTCTGCATGCAGTTCTGAAAAAAAGACTTCTGCTAAAACACTTAACAGTGAAAATCATACCTGGCAAAAGGAAAGCAACAGAGAGACTAAAAAACATCTTAAAAGTGTAAAAAATAAAAGAAAAGAACTAGAACAATACCAGCCATCGGCTTCTCTTTATAAAAAACCAAAAAACGGTAAAAGAAAGAGACATTTTTAATTTTTGAATTACTTTTTCCTGCTATTTCTCTTTAGTAATTTTAAATACAAAGATATTCTTCAACCACAAAAGACTGAACTGACTATTTCATGAAACGTTCGGGTTCTGCCGACCTTCCATTACATGGTGGTCAAGTACCATATTGGCTTAGTGAAAGAATGGCCAAACTAGGAGGCGCAATAATCGAATCTTTGGTTTACCATTATGGTACCTCTGAAGTTCTGAAAAGATTAAGCGATCCCTTTTGGTTCCAGGCTTTTGGAGCTGTTTTAGGTATGGATTGGCACTCCTCTGGTATTACAACATCTGTAATGGGAGCGTTAAAGAAAGCTGTTAATCCTAAATCTTCAGAACTTGGAATTTATATCTGCGGAGGTAAAGGAAAATATTCAAGAAACACGCCTGACGAATTATTAAAAATCTCCGAAAAGCAAGGCTTGAATTCCAAAGACCTGATAAGATGCAGCAGACTCACAGCAAAGATTGATAATAATGCGATACAGGATGGCTTCCAGCTATATCTCCATTCTTTTATTGTTACAAACTCCGGTGAATGGGCTGTAGTGCAGCAAGGGATGAACGAACATAACAAAATGGCAAGGAGATATCATTGGCATAGTTCAAGCATAAAATCATTTGAAGAAGAACCTCATACAAGCATCTATGGCAAGAATCAGGGATTGATATTAAACCTGACAGATAAAGAAGCGGCTCCTGCAAGAAACGGGATTTTGGAACTAACCAAGGAACAACCGCGCATAATGATGAATGAAATTAAGAAGCTCATAATGCCACTCCGCCATGAGCTCAACGTAACGGATGTTAATTTAAAAAGACTTGGAAGCGTGCTGGCTCTTGCTCATGAAACTGAAGTAAGAAATTTCGAAGAGCTTATTCTCCTTAAAGATCTAGGACCAAGAACTATACAGTCTATGACATTGGTCAGCGAAATCATACATGGTACACCTTCTCGGTTTAAAGATCCTGCAAGATTTGCTTTTGCTCATGGAGGTAAGGATGGACATCCATTTCCTGTTTTAACCAAAGTATATGATGAAACAATAGAAACACTGAAAAACGCTGTAGAAAAAGCCCGGCTTGGAAGTACTGAAAAAGATCAAGCAATAAAAAAGCTATCACAAATTTCATCTGAAATAGAAAAAGAATTTATTCCTAATGATAACTTCGATAAGATTATTGAAATGGAAAGAAATAATGCTCATAAATATGGTGGGATGACTGTATTTGGCAAATCTAAAAGGCCTGAGGATAAAGGTTCAAATCAACTCAGTCTTTTTTAATAGAAAATCCTACGATCAAAATAAACTTTATTTATTTCTGAAAGTTACTTTATTGAAGTATTAAAAATCATTGGTAATGATTTTAAGATAAATGGATCACATCATTCACCTTCTCTTTAAAGCTAACCAATCTGAAATTACATGGTGGGCAATGCTTTTCCGAGGTATAGTCATCTATTTCCTCGCAATATTCATGATAAGGTTAGGAGGCAAAAGAATATTAAGCAGATTTGGCACTTTTGATGTTGTTATAAGTATCATTATTGGAGCAATACTAGCTAAATCTATTGTCGGAAGCGCAAAATTTATACCAACGATCATTACTTCTTCTATACTCGTTACTATACATTATTTTCTTTCAAAAATGACTCTTTATTACCATTCCCTTGGCCACCAGGTCAAAGGAAACCCACATTTACTTTATGAGAATGGGAATTTTATTGATGCAACATTAAAAAAAAACAATATCTCCCAAGACGATATACTTGAAGCAATAAGATTGCAAACACATTCAGAAAGTCTTAAAAATATTGAAAAGATTTATCTTGAAAGAAATGGACAGATAAGTTTTGTTTTTTACCCATAAATACAAAATCAAAGAAGATAAGAGTACTTATTGCTGTTTATCTTCTTTGATTTTATAAAACCTGATCAAGCTCCTCTTATAACCCTTAAAAGGAAAAAGACAACAGCTAAAACTAACAATATATGTATAAAACCTCCTACTGCATCGCCAAAGCCTAAGAATCCGACAAGCCAACCTATTAACAGGATTACAGCTATTATATATAATAAATTTCCCATAATTGCCTCCTTTTCTTTAAAACGAATCTTAAAGTCCCTTAAGTTTCTTTTTATAAACATATAATAAAACTTTTATGGTATCTTCTGGAAGAAAAAAATATCATTACTTGATTATAACATGTTATTTTATTGAAACTTTTCCTGAGACTCTATTCGTTTTTATTATATAATTTAAAAAGTATACCAATGCTTGATCCTGATAAAAAAGTAGAAAAAGATAAGGCTAAATATTCTTATGTCTATCAAAGTTCTCAACATCCTATTCATTTTGAAAACGAAGGTGGAGAATATATAGAAGCTGAGCCAAACAGATCAGAAGCAGCAAATGGTGTTATTCACTATATCAATAATAAATAATTTTTTTTTGATCTTAAGCTATTCATTATTGGGGTTATAAAATGTAAGTCAATGTTATCATCCACAATCCGCAATAAAAGAATGTAAATTTGGGTGACATTTTTTACTATAAATACATTTCAGGACTTAGATAGAATGAACTAAGCTAGTTTTACTTTATGTAGCTTAAAGACTTTTTATACTATAACAAAGAATTAAAAAAAAAGGAAGTATTTCATTTTTTTAAACTTCCTGAGATTATTCCTGTTTTCATATACTCATTTTTTAAAGAACTAATATGGAAACAATTACTCCAATATTTAAACTACCACTAAATAAATCTGAACAGGGAAGAAGGCCTGTTTCAGTATATACATTCTTCCTAATTTTAGGAGTGACCTGCATTATGACAGGGGTGCTTTGGGATATTTGCTGGCATATGAGTATAGGCAGAGACAGCTTATTTTCTCCTCCTCACCTCGCAATCTATTTAGGAGGACTTGTTACTGGAATTGGATCTATCATTAAATTATTAATGGTAACCCTCAGTAAGAAAGCAGAAGACAGAAATAGCAGTGTGTCATTCTGGGGAATGAAAGCACCTCTGGGAACCTTGTTTTGTATATGGGGAGCTGCTTCAATGCTCACATCGGCTCCATTTGATGATTGGTGGCATAATACATATGGACTTGATGTGAAAATTTTAAGTCCTCCTCATGCACTTCTTTTTGCCGGAATTATAAGTATTCTCATAGGAACAATGCTTACTGTCCTATCATTTCAAAATCAAAGGGAAAATATTAATCCGATTAATAATGATATGCTCAGATGGAGCTTTGCCTATACGGCATCTTTGTTCCTTACTGCAATGTATATATTCATTATCGAGGAATTAGGCAATACCAAAATGCATAACCCACTTTTTTACCAGTTGATTTGTTCAGTTTTGATAATGCCCCTTACAGCTACTATGCGTGGATCAAGATTGAGTTATCCTGCAACAAGCATTACTGGCCTTTATACGCTCATATTGCTCATTCACCTATGGATATTCCCCTTGTTTCCGGCTGAACCGAAGCTTGCTCCCATTCTTAATCCTATAAAACATTATGTCCCCTTGCTATTTCCCTTGCTATTAATTATACCAGGCTTTATCCTTGATAAGCTTTATAAAAGAATCAGCACGCAAAATATTTTTATTCAGGCAGCATATTGCGGTTCTGCTTTCTTTGTTTCCCTATTTGTAGCACAATGGTTCTTTTCTTATTTTCTTAACTCGCCAATGTCCCGCAATTGGATTTTCCAGACACATGCCTTGCCTTACTACAAGGATCCTAATGCGCCACATAGATTTGAATTTATAAAGTATCCAGGAACAACGATACAATACTATACAGGATTTATGATCGCATTATTATATGCCATAGTCTTTTCATACCTGGGTTTAAAATGGGGTAACTGGATGAGGAGGGTTCAAAGATGAAACATTATTTAACTTTCTTACTGCTCCTTTTATGTTTGAAATCGCATGCTCATTTAGGAAGTCCGGATATAATATATCAGGGTAATGCAGGTCCTTATCCTGTGCTTATAACCATACAACCTCCCGATGTAGTACCTGGCATAGCCAAGGTACTGGTAGATGCAGGAAGTGAAAAAATAAGCCGTATTAAAATACAACCAATCTATTATCAATATGGATCATCAGGTGCCCCTAAGGAGGATGCTATCAGAAAGGTGGACGGAACTGACCATTTATTTGAAGGTAGTCTTTGGCTTATGACCTTCGGATCTTCCAGCGTTAAAATTTCAATAGAAGGAATAAAAGGAATAGGCACCACAGTTGTTCCTGTGCCTGCTGTGGCAACAGCAACCAGAGTCATGAACAAAACCACAAGTCTCGGGCTCCAGCTTATGGGCCTCTTCTTAATTTTATCACTTGTCACAATAATAGGAGCAGCAATCAGGGAATCAACAATTCCTCATGGAGCATTGTCCTCCCACAAAGGGAAAAGAACCTCCATTATTGTAATGAGCTTTACTTTTATTTCGATTGTATCCCTACTCATATTTGCCAATAACTGGTGGGGAAAAGTAGAAAGCGATTATAAAAAAAACATGTTCAAACCACTGAAGTTAAATTCTTATATAGAAAAAGATAATGAAAAAAATATCCTTCACCTTGATATCGTGAATCCATCATGGCTAGAAAGAAAAACCAACGACTTGGTTGCTGATCATGGTAAATTAATGCACCTTTTTCTCATCGATACCAAAGGAAATAAGTTTGCCCACCTTCATCCGACACAAAAGGATTCATCTCATTTTACAAGCGTTTTACCAACTCTGAATCAAGGAAAATATTTTGTTTTTGCTGAAGTAGTCCATTCAAACGGGATGGCTGAAACGCTTACGGATACTTTACTGGTTTCGGAAAATATAAATTCACCGATTACAGATAAAGATGATTTTGCTGGAGATGTTCCAGTCAGCTCAGATATTTCTGTAATTGACAATCTCAAAATAAAAGTAACTAATCAGGACAAAATTATTTCAGGAAAACCAGTAAAGATCTCATTTAAATGTACGGAGGAAGAAGGTAAGCCTGCTGATCTCCAACCTTATCTGGGAATGGCTGGACATGCGGTAGTGATGAGAGATGATGCATCTGTCTTTATTCACCTGCATCCAATGGGGACCATTTCAATGGCTTCGCAATATGCACTGGCACAAAAGATAGATGACAATGTAACAATATGTGGATATCTGTCTGACTCTCTAAGTACAAGCCTGGAAACCAGTGGTATTGTTGACAAACAGACTATTAGTCTTATGAGACTAAAAAAAGAATATACTAGTGAAATAATATTTCCTTATGTCTTTCCAAAACCAGGAGACTACTTTATTTGGGTCCAGGTGAAACATAAAGGTTGCATCAAAAGCAGTAAATTCAAAATTAAGGCGGTCTAATTAACTCTACTTTGTCACAATAAAAATATAGATATTCAATAAGTTATAATATCTTTGTAAAAAAAATAAGCGAAGGGTTTTTAATTGACAAGAAAAACCACCCCTCGCTTTTTAAAAGATAATAGCAAATATGACAAGAAAACTACATTTGCGCAAGGCCTTGAAGGCCGGCTAACGGCCTTTGTAGAATGTTTTAAGTCAGTATTCACCCTTTACAATAGTTCTTCAGATCAGATTTGTGATCAATATTTTAATGGCCTTTTTCTCTCTGAAAAAAGAAACTGTCAAAGTATAAGTGAGAAAGTTTCCTGCCACGAACAATCTTTAAATCATTTTATTTCTAATAGTCCCTGGGATTATAATCAACTTTTTTCGCTAATAGCCTCTAAATTTACCAGCATACTTCCTTCAAGCTGGAAGAATGATTTATGCTTAGCAATTGATGAAAGTAGTTTTCCTAAAAAAGGTAACAAGTCTGTAGGTGTTTCACATCAGTATTGCGGACAGCTCGGAAAACTAGCCAATTGCCAAGTTGGAGTATTTGCTAGTCTCATCTGCAGAAATCTATACTGTCTTATTTTGGCTGTTCTCTTTTTACCGCAAAAGTGGATCGATATAAAAGAAACAGACATACCTGCTATAGATAAAACCTATAAGACTAAAATAGAAATAGCTCTGGAAATTATAATCAGAGTAAAAACAGTTTTTAAAATTCCATTTAAGTGGGTTTGTTTTGATAGTTTTTACGGAAGAGACTCTAGTTTACTTTTTTCTTTACAGGATCTCTCTATCACATTTGCGGCCGATATTCCTAATGACCATGCAGTATATTTAAAGCTCCCAAAAGTTTTACAACCTGTTAACAGTATTGGAAAGAGGGGAAGAAAATCAACCAGAAAAATAATTAAAGGTCGGTCGATAGTTGTTAATAAAATTGCCAGTCAAATCAAGGAAACCGATTACAGAGAAATTATATTGAGAAAGAACAATAATGGAAAAAATGTAAAAGCTAAGTTTTTCTCCTGCCCCGCAAATATTGTAAAGAAAGCTGATGGATCTGTAATGAATGTTATATTATTAATCCGTAAAGATGAGAACGGAACCATCAGGTATACTATAACTAATGCAATAAATGAATCATTGGAAAGGCTTGCCTTCATGCAGGCTCAAAGATATTTTATAGAAAGATCTTTTCAGGAAGCCAAACAGCAATTGGGGATGAATGAATATCAAATAAGAGGTTATAAAGGGTGGCATAGACACATGGCTATGACATCCTTGGCTTTATTACTTGTCCAAATAGAAAAACAACTCTATAGAAATGAAGGAATGCAACCTACTACTCCCATACTTTGCAAAATTATTATTAAACTATTACCTCAAAAGGTTTTATCACTGCAAGATCTCTTAAACAAAGTATCAAAACCATTGAATGAAAATCGCAGAAAACTAATAACTTAGTTGTGACAAAGTAGAGTTAATTAAAAGAGAATTCTTTCAAATACTTTCTATCAAAGCACAAGCCTTTTATAATAAGTCAAAGGCTTGTGCTTTTAAAAAGACTATTCAATCCCGAAGCATTTATTCTAAAATTTTTCTTTTAAATAACAATATCTAAATAGTATCAAATAAATCTAAAACGCAAGCCAGGAATGAATTTAGAGTATTTCAATCTAAAAAATATAACCACAAAGAGCAATTGCATTTAGCCATGTTTATTTAGGATTTTTGATATTTTTATTATCTTTAGGCTTCACATACTCAAATCAAACACAGAAAAAATGAAAAAAACTCTACTCGTAATGCACTTCCTGCTGTTAATGGCAGTGCTTTCATGGGCTCAGACACCGCTTTCCATGAACGGAAGGTTAAGTGTAACTGACGGTAAACTGGTCAATGAATGTGGAACAGCTGTACAACTTCGTGGATTAAGCACCCATGGAGTGATGTTTCATCAGGAATGTTATACTGAATCTTCAGTTAAAGCAATTGCTCAGGATTGGAAGGCAGACCTTCTAAGACTTGCTCTTTATACTGAAAATAGCGATGGAGCTACAAAAGGTTTTGCCCAGTCAACCAATAAAGAATTTTATTATCAGTGGATCGACAAAATGGTAAGTCTTACTGAAAAATACGGAATTTATGTAATTATTGACTGGCATATTCTAAAGGATGGAAATCCTTCAAAATATCAAAATGAAGCAAAGGCCTTTTTTACATTGATGTCCAGCAAATATAAAGACAAAAAACATGTCATTTATGAGATCTGTAATGAACCAAATGGCGGAACACAATGGAATCAGATTAAAACTTATGCTGAGGATATTATTCCTGCAATAAGAAACAATGACCCAAATGCGGTGATCCTTGTCGGAACTCCTGAATGGAGCAGCAGAATCGATCAGGCCAGAAGTAATCCCTTATCCGGAAATAATGCAAAGAACGTAATGTATACGCTTCACTTTTATGCCGGAAGTGGTGCTCATAATCAGTATAAAAACTATTTGAGAGATGCAGTTTCAGCTAAGTTTCCTGTATTTGTTTCAGAGTGGGGAACAACTGAAGCAAGTGGCGCTGGTAATATAGATTCTGGCAATTCCAGAGACTGGTTATCCTTGTTAGAGCAGAATAAAATAAGCTGGGCTAACTGGCAGTTTTCCGACAAAAACGAATCGTCTTCTCTGTTAAAAGAAGGTTCTTGTATCAGAGAATCATGGATCGATTTCAGAACAGACAATTCAGGAAATTCAGGAAAACTTATCTATGATGAACTAAGAAAAACCAAAAATTATACAGCTTGTGGTTCTGTAACTATACCAGTTACGCCAAAACCACCTGTTTGTCCTAATGCTACAGGCTCTAATCTTAACATTTATGGCTGCCCTGTTACCAATACTTTCAACACCAACTATTGTCAGGGATATAACACCAAACAAGCATATGTAAGAACTGACTTCTCAAAAGATACAGTACCATATTTTACATATTGGAAAAAACCATCAGAAGGAAGTACAGTTTATTCTGCAGTAATTCAGAACGAAAAACTTGTAATCACCTCTGTAAATGCTGACCCGAACTACTCTACTTTCGGATTTGATTTCGGAAAATTAAATGCTACAACCCATGTTCCTATCGACCTACGTGCCAATGCGGTGCTTAAGTTTGATGTAAGTTTCCAGAAAACAAATTATTCAGCTAATGATATTGCATTGTATATCGAGCTGGTTGATGCCAATGAAAAGAGCATCAATGCTACAGCATTGGGGTCTTATAATCGTTTCATTCTTCCAGTGAATGGCACCACTAAAACTATAGTGGCAGACTTCACCAATGGAGTTAAAAGAACCCCTCCTGCAACACCTGGAACCAATGGTGATCCAAAGGAAGATACTTATGACAGAACCACTTTTGACTTTTCTAAAGTAACTAAAATAACAATTTGGGTAAATCCAAATGTAAGCGGAGTATATTCAAGACCTCCTTTTACTGGAACATGGACTATTGATAACTTTAGCCTTGGATATGACGAGACTAAAGCTGTAAGTTGTGAAGAATATGTTGATGTGGATCTTTGTCCTGAAGACCCAAACAAAACCAAACCTGGAAAATGCGGCTGTGGAGTACCTGAAGATGGCTGCGATTGTAATGGTGTAGCTGGAGGTACTGCCTTTATTGACCTTTGCGGCGTATGTGTTGGAGGGAATACCGGCAAGATTGAGTGTGATGGTAATGCTTATTCAGGAACTCCATATCCTATCCCAGGAACTATTGAAGCTGAAAATTTCGATAAAGGTGGACAAGGTGTAGGATATTATGATATAACTGAAGGACAGCCCGCATCAAGCTACAGACCAGGAGACAAAGTTTTCACCGAACTTGCCGGAGGTTCTACGAACAATTGGAACGTTGGTTATACATCAACAGGAGAATGGTTAAACTACACGGTAGATGTAAAGTATCCTGGCACTTATCATGTTAGCTTCAGAGCTGCATCAGAGCGTGCTACAGGAAAATGGCATCTGGAAGTGAATGGGCAAAAAATTCCAAACTCCGATTTCTCTCTTGCTTCAACAGGAGGATGGCAAACTTACACCACTCTGAAAACTACTCAGCCTATTGCTCTGAGCCAAGGAAAGCAAGTAATAAGATTGGTATTTGACGGACCAGATGCAAATATTGATAACATGACTTTCGAAGCTTTCGAAGTTATTACATCAATTCCTGCAAAAGCTGAACGTAAAGTAACAGTATATCCAATGCCTGCAAACGGACTTATCAATATCAGACAGGAAGAGATGTCTTATAATAAAGCTGTTATGATGGATATGACAGGAAACGTTATTAAAACAAAAACACTTTCTGGTTTAACAGAAGAGTTACCATTGCAAAATGTTGCCCGTGGCATTTACATGCTTGAACTTACAGGCGCTAAAGGTACTGAACATGTAAGAGTTGTAGTTGAATAAACTGAAATCTTTAAATGTAAAAAGCCTCCCGACTTACGGGGGGCTTTTTTCTTTTATAACCGCTCCTATCGCACTTTTTTTAAATAATCAGTTTACCATTTGCCCTCCAATTTGTAATGTATCAGGACCTAACAGATCTGACTATTATGAACAGGACAAACTGCTCTATATGGATTTTAATCAATTTTTTATTCTTTCAGTTTTCCAATGCTCAACCACCTGGGGCATCAACCAATTGGAAACTTGTATTTGAAGATAATTTTGATGGCACTAAGCTGGATCAATCCAAATGGGGCTATAACTATCCCTGGGGAAATACTCATAATCACAGAGCATTTATGACGGATTCAATGGTCACGGTCAAAGACGGAATGCTTAGTATAAAAGCAATAAATAAACGGCATCCAAGCGCCCCTGCTGGAACTGATAAATACCCAAGCTTTGGTTACCTCAGCTTTGATTATACCAGCGGAGCTATTCATTCAAAGGGAAAATTCGAGACAACATATGGTTATATTGAAGGAAGATTCAAAGCCCCGTCCACACTAGGAACCTGGCCTGCATTCTGGACACTGAATGCTGATGGAGCCTGGCCTCCTGAGATTGACATTCTGGAAATTCCGGAAGACCGCAAAGTACATCATTATTATTATCACTATGGCCCTGACTGGCAAAATGAGAAATCATTTGGAAGTACTCATTCCGGACCAGATAAATCACAAGGCTTTCATACTTATGGAGTGGAATGGGGGCCTACTTACCTGAAATTTTATTTCAATGGACAGCTGCTTAATTCTTATACCAACAGGCCTGAAGCCGCCCAAGGTAAAAACATGTATATGTTAATTAATCTGGCAATAGATGGCTGGGCTCCTACTCCACCAGCCAATGCCCAATGGCCAGCCATATACCAATGTGACTGGGTCCGGGTTTGGAAGTTAAATGAATCAGCAAATTTTGACTTTGAAAACGGAAGCCTTGCTCCCTGGGGACCATGGAACAATGCAACTATAACTACAGATTGCAAAAGGTCCGGTAATTATGGTGTCAAATTATCAGGAAACCCTGTTAGTATTGAACGAACAGTTACCGTCGAGCCCAACACCAGATACGTATTCGGAGGATATGGAAAAGTAAATACATCAGGAGAAACAGCAATGTTTGGAGTCAAAAATTATGGAGGAAATCAGATTACCAAAAGTGTAAGCAGCACGTCATTCACTAAAGATTCAGTGATCTTTACTACAGGAAGTTCTAATACCAGTGCCATAGTATTCTGGTACAAGCAGTCGGGCAACGGAAGTGCCTGTGGTGATGATTTCTTTCTTTACAAGCTTAATAATCTTCCTCCTGTGATCACTATTTCAGGTCCCGCGAATAGCCCGATAATCAATGCCCCCGCATCATTTATCATAAATGCCACTGCTTCTGACCCTGATGGATCGATTACAAAAGTCGAGTTCTATGATGGATCTACCCTTCTGGGAACAGATGCAACAGCACCTTATAGTTTTTCTTTAACCGATTTGCCTGCCGGAGCCCATATAATCACGGCAAAGGCATTTGATAATGCAGGCGCAACTACAGTTTCATCTCCTCTACAAATACATGTTAATGCTCTCCCATTCATTTCAATTACAGAACCTGTCAATAATAGTGTGTTCAATGCTCCTGCTTCAATCAATATTAAAGCAACTGCAAATGATTCTGATGGTAGCATTGCTAGTGTTGAGTTTTATTCTGGATCTAAACTCATAGGAACAACCTCCCAGGCTCCCTATTCCTTTATCTGGACAGAATCTAAAGACGGTCAATATGATATTTTTGCCATTGCTAAAGATAACTTAGGTCAAACCTCAAAATCAAACACAATATCTGTTGCTGTAAGCACTGTAAGCTACATCCTTGAAATTGATAATAATAATCAGTTAAATATTTTCCCTAATCCATTTTTATCAGACTTAACAATTTCATTTAATGGACCGGAAAAACTTCTAAGTGTGCAATTGGTAAATTCAGAAGGAAAAGAAATTTTTCATACAAAAGACATTCAATCAAACGAACTAACTATTGGAGGAGATCTTCTCCCTGGAATTTACTTTATAAATCTGATAACGGAAAACCATTGTTATACAAGAAGTATTTTCAAAAAGTAGTTTTTTCTAAAATAAAAAATTCCCACTCAACTATTCATTAGCTATGAGTAGGAATTCTATTTATTGAGGCTCAATAATCATTTATTTCCTTAGCTCATTTTCGAAATAAACGGTTGCTTCATTCCAGTCTTTCAATCTGACATGATGATTGACGTGAACATTATGACTTGCTGTAAAAAGTAATGGCTTACCTTTAAAACAATCCAGGTTCTTTGTATGATCATCAATCATGTAATCGGTGCCTATAACAGATTTATCTCCACATAACACAATATTCTTCCAGGTTATATCAGGGAAGTGCTCAGCAAGCCATTGATACTTTTCGCTTAAAGACTGAGGGAATTGCATTGCTGCAGAAACAATGAAAATTTCATAATTTCCGGAAAGAATTTGTAGAGCCTCCTTTGCTCCTGTCATTACAGGTATCGTTCGGAAAAAGCCAGGAGTGAATAAGTATCTCATAACTGCTGTTTTATCAGGTAAGGCTTCCGTTTCAGGTAGGCCGCTTAATGATTTTTTATCAACTCGTATTCCTTTTTCTTTTTCATACCAATCAATATAGTGTGACTCGATGTCAGCAATAACATTGTCCATGTCAATTGCGATGGTTTTCCTGATTTTCATTTAAATACTTCAAATATAAATTAACTCAAATAGTATTATTTCTTTTCCAGATTAGGCAAAAATGCAGTAATAAGACCAATCAATGGAAGGAATGAACACAAATGAAAGACATATTCTATCCCTGTAATATCTGCTAGTTTTCCAAGAATAGCTGAACCTATTCCTCCCATTGCAAATGCAAGTCCGAAAAACAAGCCAGAGATCATGCCCACCTTACCAGGCACCAATTCCTGAGCATATACAAGAATAGCAGAGAACGCTGAAGACAATATAAACCCGATACAGCTGATCAACACTGCAGTCCATTCCAGATTAGCATAAGGAAGTAACAATGTAAAAGGAGCAACCCCAAGTATAGAGATCCATATGACATATTTACGGCCGATTTTGTCCCCAACTGGTCCTCCTACCAAGGTACCAGCAGCCACAGACACTAGGAATATAAACAGATATACTTGAGCTGCCTGTACAGAAACTTGGAATTTGTTTATCAGGTAAAAGGTAAAATAACTGCTCATACTTGCCATATAGAAATATTTAGAGAAAATGAGTATAATCAGGATACCCAGTGAAAAAATTACAGTCCATTTCGGCAAAGACCTGGCTTCAGACTCTTTTTTATGCTTCTTAATCCTGTTAAGGCCATTATTCCTATACCATATGCCAAGGTTAAATAAAACGATAATTGCAATCAAAGCTATCAGCGAAAACCAAATGATCTTCGATTGCCCATAAGGAACAACTATTGATGCTGCTAATAAAGGACCGATAGCGCTACCTGCATTTCCGCCAACCTGAAAGAGAGATTGAGCGAAACCCCGCTTGCCTCCTGATGCCATATAAGCCAGCCTTGATGCTTCAGGATGAAATATGGCAGAACCAACTCCTACTAGACCTACAGAAGCCAAAATCATAGGATAAGTAGTAGAAAGTGATAATAAAATAAGACCAATAAGAGTGAATCCCATTCCAACAGCAAGTGAATTCGGTTTAGGATTAAGATCCGTGTAATAGCCAACAAACGGCTGCAATACAGAAGAAGTAAGCTGAAATGTAAGGGTAATGAGACCCAGTTGAGCAAAACTGAGATCAAGGGAGTTTTTTACAAGAGGATAAATAGAAGGAATCAGAGATTGAATGGTATCATTTAACATGTGAGAAAAACTGATTCCTATCAAAATCACCATCACAGTGCTTTGTGCAGCTTCTTTGGAAGCGGCTAAATCTTCTGTATTTTTCATACTTCAAATTAATCAGATCATCTGATGTTTAAGATTAAATTTTTTATTTGCACTGACCTGTGATACAAGCTGCCCAGTACCAAGCCTTTTGTGAATTTTTATCAATAATAGATTGGAGAAGAGCTTCATGCATGGACTGGGTTTCCAAGAAGGATTCTGTATTAACAAAGGACTCCTGGAAGGATTTTTTCATCTCTGTAGCAAAAGTTTTGTATAGGTCAGCCAGAATAAAGTTCTGGGAGGCTTCTGCAATGCTTATATGAAAATTAATATCAGTTTCGATACACATTTCTGTATTATTAGAAAAAGCAGCCTCCTTTCTTTGATTAAGAAAGTATTTCATCTTTTCCATATCCTCATCGGACCGAAACAAAGCTGCTTTTTCAGCAATTTTCAATTCCAATAGTTGTCGAACCTCATTCAGATCATTTCCATTTTCTCTTTGAAGCCTTTTCGATAGAGGTTCTGCAATAACAGGATGACTTTCTACAAAAGTTCCTGCACCTTGCTGAACCCTGACCATTCCTGTATTCGCCAATATCCGAACGGCCTCTCTGATTGTAGACCTACCTACACCAAACAGCTGCATCAACTCTGGTTCTGAAGGTAGCTTTTGCCCTTCCATATATTCGCCGGAACTGATTTTTTGCTTAAGAAGGTTTGCAACTTCCTCTGCCAGATTTTGACGTTTTATTGGTGTAGATACACTCATCATATCATCAGATGACTCCAAATTTAGTAGATAAATTTAAAAAGGAAAAGCAAGTAAAATTATTTGCTAACGGAACTTAATAAGCCAAAATATAAAACCGACAATTAATAAAACAACAACTAGCCCTACTCTGCCATTCCAATTCTGGCTTAATACTTCTCTGAATGTATACTTTCTTAAAAACAAAAATCTGAAACTTGCTCCGGTAATACGAAACAGCTGATATACTAATTCTCCAAATAAAGACTCAAATAAAGCCTCAAAAAATTCAATCATTCAAATCCTACTTATTTTGATATTTCTTCAATTCTGAAGAAGGAACCAGGATTGTCCTATTTTTCCATGTTTCCGGATTATAGGCATATTCCTTTTTAAATTTCATGGTGGCTGGCTGAATGATAAGATTAAACCCTGATTCATCAATATCCTCAACATCCATCACAAGCAGTTCCCATTTGCTTTCTGAATTAAAAGATATTTTTAGATCAAGTTTCATTTCATTCAATTCCTTATCTATAAAAAACCTTTTTTCCTTTTTAGTAATGGAAAAACTTCTGTCAATGGATGCAAACTCATTTTGATTGACACTTATAAATTTAGGGTAATAAGATGTTTTACCTTTTTGAAAAATAATATGTGCCTCCTTAAAATCAATAGAGTGACCGACACCCAATAACTTAAAATTTTCACTTTTCTTACCTTTTGCAAAAGCAAAATCCAATTTTAATACAGCAAAAGAAGAAGTAGAAATATACATAGTTCCTTCAAATAACCCTTGGTTGTGGGGGACAAACTGAATTTTATATACAGGCTCATCATCGAGAATGGTTATTTCAAGCAGTGTATAATTATATTTTTTTATACTATTAATAAATTCCCAGTTTTTACTCTCGACTAAAGTATATTCCTTTAGAAGATATAAAATTTCGCTTTTTACCAGATCTGTATTAACAATATAATTCAGTGTATCATTTTTGTTTGTGGTCCATGTAGATTCATTACTGCTATTATTCTTAATTTTTTTACTCAATATTCCTGTCCTGATTTTATAGTAAATCTCTTCATTTTCCCTGCTTTTCTCTATATCGCTGAAAAAGATATCCAGTCTATCTTCAAATTCCTTCAAAAGAGTTTTCTGCGTTCCGTCTTCAAGAGAAATGGCCTTTTCCGGAATGAGCTTATAGGTTGTTCCGTTTCCATAAAGGTTCACTATGATATCTTCATATTCTACAACCTCCGAAGGCATCTTTTTAAACAATTCATTAAAAGTAGTTTTATCCATACCCACAAAGTTGGATTTCTTTAAAACAATCTGATTGTTATGATGAAAAGGAGTTCTTTCGTAGCTGTGAAAAAACAAATGTTTTTTATCTATAGATGCCTGATGATTTTTATTAAAATTTTCTTTTACTTTTTTTAAAATTTCTTCGATAGTCAATTTCTGAGCTACTACCTGAATCTCTTTAAGAAGACCTGAAGCCTGAACCATCAATACTTCTCCGGACTTCATCAGGTTCTCAAGTCTTATTTTGATGGTTTCATAACCTATGTATGAAAAAACTATGGTATCGTCAGACAAAAGATCTGCAGTGTCAAGTAAAAACCGTCCTTCGCTATTAGACACAGTACCCCTTGATTTACCCTGTACTTCAATATTTGCATAAAGGAGAGGCTCTTTCGTAGCAGCGTCCAGGACAATACCGGAAATAGATACAGGACAAGACGTTGCTTTTATATTGAATAAAAGAATAAGTACCAATAAATAATAAATGCCTTTTTTCATGGAATTTTGTCCTACCAAAGCACATAGAATTAAATGCTTTAGTTTAAAATGTCATTTTTTTTAAAATCAGAAAAATAAAGTCTATACCTGAACAAATTTGTTATGGATATATTTTACCTAACGCTTCAAAACTGCAGGGTAGTTTTTTTGATACACTTTTACTTTTATTTATAAATGGACAAACAATTAGAATTGTTGCAAGTATTAAATTTTGTAATTTATCAAATAATAACTTATCAGAAATATATTTAATTTAGTCTAAAACATAGTACAGATCCAAGAAGATCTAAAATTATTTTTAGATTCTTAAGGATTTAGATTCTTTTTTTAAACTTTTTTTTTCTAAATTTCGTAAACAAACAGTTTGACCTATGAATAATAGACTTGTTAAGCTTTCCGCAGCTTGTACAATTTATTTGTCCACCTTACTGCATACACAAGGCTTTTCGCAAGCCACACAAAACGTGAATGCAAATCAAAAAAGTGACTCAACACTTTGCTTTGTAAAACCTAATATAAAAATAACGAAATTCTATTCGAAGGATGAATTAAACAAGCTTCAGAAACTTGACTTGATTGAAGTTTACAAGTCCAGATTAGCTTATCTGATTGAGATATTACCATTCCTTTCTCTGAATCCGGAGCCAGGATCTTCTTTCCGCGAAATGTCAATACCCGAAACCGAAACCAATATTTCACATCTTGAAAAAGAGATGAAAAACAAGCAGGATTTTATTAAATCACTTTTTGAAACATTGGATGACGTTGTACCATATTCTGAAAAAACCAATATCATCTGGTCTATTTTATACTTTGATGATATGATTAAAAAATCAATGAATCAAAATAAATAATAAAAAAAGCCTGCATTCTTATTAATGCAGGCTTTTTTATTTTTATTAAACTTTTTCCTGTTAGGGTACTTATACCTATTCCATCTCGCTTATATCTATTAGAAAACTTCTTTAATATCCCCCAATTTAATAGTTATTGCAATTGCATAATAAATTCCTGAAGTCTTTTCTGATTGCAAACAATCCAGACAATGTCCTCTTCCATAAATTGCATAGAAGAATCAGGATTCAAAATTCTTTCACCATCTCTTTCAATACCTACAACAAGGGCTTTAGCTTTTTCTCTCATACCAGAGGAGCGGATAGTAATTCCTTTAAGAGGCGAATTAGAATTGATTGTGACCTTTTGAAGTGTCATCGTTTCCCTTTGAACAAGCGGCCTGTTTTCTTCAGACAGTTCGATAAACGGCTTTAATTTGGCCAATTGATCATCAGTTCCAATTACCATTACCTCATCTCCGGGATACAATTTTTCATCTCTGCCAGGGTTAGCAATTGTATTTCTTCCTCTTTCTATCATTGCAATGTTTACCCCGAACTTTTCTCTGATTCCAAGGTCAAATAGGTTCTGCCCTACAAAAGGGGATTCGGGGGAAACTTTTAACTCCACAAGGTGAGCGTCCCATGGCACTATATCCGGTCTGATTTTATCTTTATGCAAAGCTTGTTCTTCCTTTTCGTTCAGGTTTGTCAAAAAACGTCTCTCTATACGGTTGTACATCTTTTGAATCCTTTTCGTAAAAAGACTATTCAAAACAGCAATAATTACAATTACAAGTATTAATATATATGGGTCCGAGATAAACTGAATCACCAATAATACTGTAAAAAACAAGCCTAACACGATCCTGAAAAGATTCAGAGCTATAAGTGGACCACGGCTCACATTTTCATTATGCCATAAATTGGAATATGCATTTTCCTGAATCCTTCTACCTACCAGAGCCCATAAAAAAGGTGCAGCAAGCAGCAAACCAAACCCAGCGGTCATAAAATCAACAATGATTGCATTGCTGACATGGTTTCTTACAAAAGGAGAAATGTATCTTGCAGTGACAAAGAATATAGAAATGATACAAACCGATTGTATAACTATATTGTAAATATATGAATGTAGGTAAATTTTCCAGTCACTGGTTGTAGTAATAACCTGGGCCGTTGAGCTGTATTTGTTAAGTTTTTTAATCCATCCAGCTGGCAATTTTTCTTCTATAATATCATAGAGCCCTGCAGAGTAACGGATCAGGTAAGGAGTTGTAAAGGTAGTTATTGCTGACACTGCAACGGCTATCGGATAAAGAAAATCACTTGTAACTTTCAAAGTAACACCCAAGGTAGCAATGATAAACGAAAATTCACCAATCTGAGAAAGACTCATCCCTGTTTGAACCGAAGCTTTTAACGATTGTCCGGAAATCAAAGCACCTGTTGAAGTACTGAATAATTTTCCTGCAACAGTTATAAAAGTGATCAATAAAACAGGTCCGATATTCTCAATCAACATATCAGGATCAATAAGCATACCCACAGAAACAAAGAATATAGCACCAAACAGATCTTTTACGGACTTTACCAGATGTTCAATTTTTTCGCCCTGGACAGTTTCTGCAAGTATAGATCCCATAATAAATGCCCCCAAAGCAGGAGAAAAGCCTACTTTTGTAGCTAACATCACCATAATCAGACAAAGAGCAATTGAAACGATGAGCAAAGTCTCGTCATTCATCAATTTTCTGGTTTTTTTAAGGAAGGTGGGAATAAGAAAAATTCCCCCTATAAACCATAAAATTAAGAAGAAAGCCAGTTTCAATACCGAGATAAGCATTTCAGTTCCGGAAAAATTCTGACTCAATGCAAGAGTTGATAAGAGTACAAGTAGGAGAATAGCAACAAGATCTTCTACGATTAGTACACCAAAGACGAGCACTGCAAATTGCTGAGTCTTTACATCCAACTCTTCAAATGCCCTTATAATGATTGTTGTTGAGGAAACAGACAAAATCCCTCCCAGAAAGATACTATCCATACTGGACCAGCCTAGCAGTTTTCCAGTACCATATCCCAATGCCAGCATCACGATTACTTCCATGGCAGCGGTAATAGAAGAAGCTCCTCCTACCTTAGCTAGTTTTTTAAAACTGAACTCAAGTCCAAGAGTAAAAAGCAGGAATATTACGCCTATTTCTGCCCAGATTTCAATATTTTCCTGGTCAGTAATGCTGGGGAATATAGAAATATGCTGACCTACCAGCAAACCTGCGATAATGTAACCAAGTACAAGAGGTTGTTTAATTCTTTTAAAAATTAAAGTAATCAGGCCAGCTGCGCCGAGTATCAGTCCTAAATCTGAAATAAGTGGGGGTAAGTGTACCATAACAAGATTCTAAAATAAAAATGTAATTTTTAGAAACCAAAAAAAGAGATTCAGGTTTCCAAAAATTACATTTTAAGCAAATTTAACATTATAATTCCCCATATGGAAGGGAATTGGAAGGATATTATTAGAAAAAGACAAACTGCTTAAGTTTATGCAGAATCATTATTTTCTTTTTTTACATCTGAACAATGTATGGCTTACTCCGATATTGTCAATATCCTCTTCTACATATAACCCAGCAGCATGAACACATTGAATCAGGTTTTTGGAATGGTACATCTGACTATTTCCATTAGCCATCGCAGTAAAATACAAAGAAGTCATCTGAAGACTGAATGCTGATGCCTCAAATTTTTGTCTATCCCAATAGGTCTCAAGAATGTAAACCGCACCATTATCATCAATCGCATCTACGCACCTTTTTAGAATAGAAATAATTTCTTCTTCCGAAAAGCAATCAAGGAATTGACTCATCCAAACCGCATCTGCTCCTTTAGGTAAGCTTTGAGATGCATCCAATAAATTTACATGATGCCCTTTTATTCTATCGGAATATCCCTCCTTTGTAATATTCTCCTGCGCCATTGCCAGCTGTCCCGGCAAATCTATAATGGTCATCTTGACATCTTTGTCGTACTTCACACATTTTAACGAAAACTTACCTGTGTTGCCCCCTATATCATAAATATGAGCAGGCTTATGTTTAAAAATGTATGGCAAAACAGTATCAAATGCCTGATCTGAATAATAATGATCAAACTCAAACCAGCTCGTTTTCGCCTTAGAGGGCAATTTTGAAAGTCCCTCATATATTGTTGGCCAGTTTCCAAAAACCTTTAATCCTTCAGGCTTCCCGTTTTTAATTGAATCTTTTAATTCATTTAATCCCTGGTAGCAAACGTCCTGTATAAAATTAAAATTTACATTTGTAATTTCATCATAAAGAATAAAATGCCCAACTTTGGTAATTATATAAGAATCATCTTCTTTCTGATACAAAACTCCTATACCTAATCCTGCTTCCAACAATACTCTTGCACCATAAACCGATAAATCCAGATCGGCTGCAATGTCTTCGAGCTTGGCTCCAGCCTGGCCTTTTTTCGAAACATATTCCAGAATCCCTAACTCTCTTAAACATCTGACTGCCTGAAAAATAACTGGTGCAAATGCTATTTTCTGTGCTTCTGATATAGCTTCTATAGCTCGTTTTGAATCGGTTTTAAAAAAATTCATTATTCTACTTTTTATTAATTAATACCCTTTTAGTTTTCAAGTAACTTATTATAGAAGAACAAATTGACTTCTATTTTTTTATATAACGTTAAGTCTGGCTTTATCTGTTAAAATTTAACAAAAACACTTCTTGCAATATCATTTACAATAATTAAAAATGTATGAAAATACAATTAGAATCCCATTAGAATAAAATTTATTTCTTGATTTCATTACAAAAAATATCATTAAAATTAACTATATTTTTTTTTCAAAAAAAACTAATTTAGAAGACTTATATACATACTTCAGATTTATGAATAAATCAGCATTACCAGGTCTTATACTGTTTTTTCTAAGCTCGTTGCTATTAGCCCAGCCCGATAAGGAATTCAATAAAGCTGAAGCCCGTGATATGATTGCTTTATGTAATAGTTTTAGTTTTACTGAATTATTTGGCACGGACACAACTATAATTCCTGAAGGATATATAAAAACTTATACCTCAGATGTATTAGGAATGGATAACTTATTTCAAATCTATAGAAAAAAAGATGTTGCCGTCATTAATCTTCGAGGATCAACTGCAAAAAAAATAAGCTGGATGGAGAATATTTATTCAGCAATGATTCCAGCAAAAGGGACAATAAAAATACAGGAGGATAAATTTAAATATACTTTTGCTAAAGATAATCACGCCGCTGTGCATGCAGGATATGCCCTTGCTATGGCATTTCTTGAGAAGGATTTATTGGTAAACATTAAAAACTTAAATGAAGAAGGCATTTTCAATTTCCTGATTACTGGCCATAGTCAGGGAGGAGCACTAGCTAATATGCTTCTCGCTTATATAAATAACCTTCCTGAAAATAAACTGTCATCTAAGAACTCCTTTAAGTGTTATGCCTTTGCTGCACCAATGATAGGAAATAAGGCATTCACAGATGAATACAATGAGAGATTCTGTAAAACAAACATAAGTTTCAACTTTGTTAATCCCGCCGACTTAGTACCATTACTCCCAATGAGTTACAAAGAAAGTAGTTCGTTTTCGCAAGGTGTAATGTCCTTACTGTTTGACGATGCGAGTTTAGCTGAAAAATTTAAAGATGGTGCTTTTTTATTATTTGATAAAAACCTGGCAAATACTGTCAGAAGACTTAGTACATCTGTAGCAAAACAGATATCAAATGAAGTTGGCACTGTAACCATGCCTCCGTTTGTTGAAGACATAAATTATTATAAACTTGGCAATAGAATTGAAATTTTCAAAGCAGTATATCCGAAGATTCTTAAAGATTCAACCATCCTTCAAAACGATTCCCTGATGGCTATTTACCCAAGGGCTTCCAATGGGCATTTTGTAAATAAAGAACTTTACAAAAAAGAACCTATGGTATATCAGCATAAGACATATAATTATTACACATCTTTCCTTCTGAAGTTCCTGCCTGAGGAGTATGAGTTACTCGACAGAAAATATCTGAAAGAAAATCTATAAACAAACTGCTGAGCAGCTCTTAACTGAGTTTCTCAGCATATTCCTTTTCATTAAACCCGACGACAATTATCTGTCCATTATCTTCTATTACAGGCCTTTTAATAAGACTTGTATGTTCTTTCATTAATTCCACTGCACTTTCTACGTCTACGATCTTATTTTTAACCGACTCATCAAGATTCCTCCAAGTTGTTCCTTTTTTATTTACCAAAACCTCCCAAGAAACCTGACTTGTCCATTCCCTGAGCTTTTCTTTACTTATTCCTTTGGACTTATAATCATGAAATTCAAACTGAAGTTTGTGTCCTTTAAGCCATTCCGTACTTTTCTTTACCGTGTCGCAGCTTTTAATACCGTATACAATCATTTTTTAAAAAAACTAAAATCAAAGTTAAAGTATTATTTTAAATCTATTCCAACAAATTGATGCGAATTATACTACTATATACCTCTCGTAATCTACTTTAACCTTTCAAAATTACAATCGTAAAAATGCTACAAAAGGTAGAAAAAATTTCCTCAACCATTCTCTTTCCTCTATCATTAAATTTCAAAATCATTTTTGAGCGGAACTAGAACGAAGTAAGATTGTTAAATCGCTATGAGGGAAGTATTAGTCATTGAACATGAATCCTATAGAAAAAAATATTGTCACTGTGGCTGGAAATCAGAATTCAGAAGAAACACTTGTATTCGGTCATGGATTTGGTACTGACCAGACATATTGGAGATTAGTAACAAAGGCATTTTCAGAACAATATAAAATAATAACGTTTGACAATGTTGGTGCTGGGAAATCTCCTCCGATTGCTTATAGCAATAATAAATATTCGCAACTCCAAAGTTACGCTGATGACATTATAGACCTCGCTGAAAATCTTCAGATAAAAGATGCGACTTTTATCGGACATTCAGTCAGCGGAATTACAGGTATGCTTGCCTCCATAAAAGCTCCTGAACTTTTCAGCAAACATGTCTTTATTAATGCTTCCCCAAGATACCTTAATGACACTGAATATATTGGAGGATTTGAGCAATCAGATCTGAAAGATTTATACAATAAAATGCAGACAAATTATCATGCATGGGTAAGTGGATTTGCTCCTACCTTTATGGGCAATCCTGAAAAACCTGAGCTTGCAATTGAATTTGCCAATTCATTAGCGTCTTTAAGACCTGATGTAGCATATACAGTATGTAAAGCAATTTTTGAATCGGACCACCGGAAAGATTTGATTAAATTCAATAAAAAGTCGCTCATTATTCAGTCGATAAAAGATATTGCAGTACCCGTTGAGGTTGGCAAGTATTTAAATAAAAACATCAAAGATAGCGTTCTATTTGTGATCAATGCAGATGGGCACTTTCCTCATATCAGTGCTCCTGAGGAGGTCATTCAAGCTATAAAGACATTTTTATAAAGTAAAATTGATTATATCGTTGGAAGATCTACTATACTGGAAAGAACAAGCTCTTGATTTTCTCATCCAGATTAAAACAGTTTATGACTTTCAGAATGTACATGCATTCAGACGCAATTTATTGCTCAGAATGAAAGACCTTACAAAATGTGATGACATATTCTTTATAATAAAGGAAGATGAAATTTCTGAAAGAATTACTTATTCCAATCAACCTCATCTGGAAGGAACATTCACTGAGACATCTTTTCTGAATGATCCTGACATTAAAAATCAATACTCTTACCATGAAAAAGTGAAAGTAGGAAAGTCTCATTTTCTTAAAGATAATACAGCAGTTATTCATATACCTTTAGACGAAATTCATATTAAAGCATCAATCGTACTTGCCTGGAATTCTTATTTTCAGCTTTCAGAAGGGATGGATTACTTCTTTAATGTATGTATAACAAGGCTAAAAGAAGTATTGAAGCTTAATTATATGATATTTTCTCTTGAAGAATTGAGAATTAAGTTTAATGCAGTTTTTCATTCGGTTTCTCAGGCTTTGATATTTGTGGATGAAACAGATAACAATGCCTGGATAAATTCAAAGGGAAAAGAGATTTTAGGAATTTATTCTGAAAATGAAATCTTATCACCTATTGTAATTTCTGAATATATGCGAATGTTCAGAGAAAATGCCATTAACGAAAGTGAAATAACTTCTATTGCCACCGAACTATTTAAAGATCCGGAAAAAGAAATCAATAACTGGCTTTGGAAGTTTAAGAACAGTGTTTATAAAGTTTCAAGCAAACCTATCATTACAGAACGAAAGAAAGGAAGATTATGGATGTTTGAGGATATCAGTGAAATCTATTTCACTAACCAAAGACTTGCTGAAAACAATGAGGAATTTAAAGCAGCCAATGATCACCTTTTAGAGCAAAATGCTTTGATTTTATCTCAAAATGAAGAGATCCAATTCAAGAACAACAGACTGGAAGAAATAAACCAGGAAAAAAACGGACTTATCAATATTGTATCACATGATTTAAAATCTCCATTTCAACAAATTCAGGGAATGGCTCAGGTAATTGAAATGATTGCTCCACTTGAAGGCGACCAAAAGGTATTTATAGATAATATAAAAGCAGTATCAAAAAAGGGACTTAACCTGGTAAAAGAGATTTTGGACATTAGCGCCATTGAACAGCAGAAAATAAACAAACAAGAAGAGATTATTGACCTTCAAAAATTCCTTGAAATAGAATTAAAAATTTGCCAGACTGTTGCAGAGAAGAAAAATATAAAGATTCATTTGAACTATGAATCAAAACATTCTGAACTCAGCACAGATCCCGAGTTTTTAAGGCGTATCTTGGACAACCTAATTTCAAATGCAGTTAAGTTTTCTTACAATGACAAAAATATTTATGTTAATGTAACCAGCAAACCTGATAAAATTATTATATCTATAAAAGATGAAGGCCAGGGAATGACAGAACTGGACAAACAACATTTGTTTGAAAAATTTAAAAAGCTATCTGCAAAACCTACAGCTGGCGAGAGCTCCAGCGGACTAGGATTATCTATAGTAAAACTATTGGTAGAACAACTCAAAGGAAGTATTACTTGTGAAAGTGAGTGGGGACATGGAACAACATTTGTTCTTGAATTCAATATAAATGAAATAGAATAAAGGTTATTTTCTTTATCTCATATAAATCATTCTCAAATTCAAAGGTACTTAAGATCACTCTTTTATTGCTTTTCTCCTGAAAGAGACTTTTGTTAAACATTTGATAAATTAGATGGACAGCAATAACTTTCCAAAAATAAAAAACGACATTGCAATTCCTGAATTAGCAATGCGCAAAAGGAATCAATCTATACAAAAAAGAAACATGGGAATACCAGTGGATTGCTTAAAACAATACTACTTAATAATATTCCCTTAACTCCCCTAATTTGCCATTTATCCAAAAGAATATATGCTATTAATTGAAGTAAAATAACGGATAAATAAATATAGTCATCATAATATAACTACCCTAAACTATAAACTCTCTATCCGCAATATTTATATGTTATTTCACTGTCAAATGCCCTACCCCTATCATTGCGATATCTTCATCTTCTTCCTGTGAAAGGCCACTTACTGCAGCAGCGCCAATGACTTTACCATTTGCAATAACAGGCACCCCTCCACCCCAGCCGCAGATTTTAGGATCTCCATAAAAAGCTATGTCATATCCTTTAACGGGATCTTTAAGAGCCTTACCTATCTCCGATGTATTTTTCTGTGTGCGTGCAGCTGTATAGGCTTTATTAATAGCATTTGCGATGGACGGGAGTTTGGTATTATCCATTTTTTCAAAAGCCAGCAGTTCGCCGTGAGCATCTGCAATCGCAACTACTGCATATTTCCCTCTTTTCTCAAGTTCAAAAATAATAGCGTTTAAAATTTCTTTGGCTTGTTTATGATTGAGTTCCATTTATTAATTTTAAGTTTTCAAGCAATATAACCTTTTTATAAAATACTTTAAAAGTATTAATAAATTGAATATTTTATTTAAGAAATCAGCTAAATATTAGTGAACATTATCCGCTTTGTTTAACTTATAAAATATTTTTATTCAATTAATAATCATTATCAAGATACTATGGATGAATTTATGAAACTGGCTATAAGCGAAGCCAGAAAAGGACTGAAGGAAGGTGGAATCCCCATTGGTTCTGTATTGGTAAAAGACGGAAAGGTTGTGTCACACGGTCATAACAAACGTGTCCAAGAAAACAATCCTATCTTGCATGGAGAAATGGACTGCCTTAACAATGCCGGAAGAATAGGCAGTTACAGAAACACAGTAATTTATTCTACACTTATGCCTTGTTATATGTGCGCTGGCACTATTGTCCAATTTAAAATACCTAAAGTAATTGTTGGAGAATCCAGAACATTCAGTGGTGCAAGAGCATTTATGGAAGAACATGGTGTAGAAGTGGTAGATCTTGATCTTGCAGAATGTAAAAAGATGATGGAAGATTTTATTAAAGAAAAACCTGAGCTTTGGAATGAAGATATCATGGAGCTTTGAAAAGGAGGTGTATAATATATAAATAAAATCAATCTCATAAAGAGCTGAATAAAAATACTACGACTATATTCAGCTCTATACAAATTCTAAATTCTATAATGACTTTTTATAACCTGGACCTTTGAAAAAGGGTGTCTCCATTTTATGCAAATTTCACAGGTTCCCTTAAAATTGTCTTTAATTTATCCTCACTCGTTTTTCTGAAATCAGAAAGATAGATCTCATGATGCAATCCATTTTTGCCCAGATTATTTTCATTCATAAAAATTTCCATTTGTTTAAGAGTTTCCACTTCTTTTGAAAAGGGTCCTATATGCAGCATTTGTACACATTTCCCTTCCGTCATTCTAAAAAGTTCTACATTCTTTGCCAATAAAATTTCTTTTTTTGAAACTACAGAACTGGTTGCAGTGCGAACATCGTCTTCTGTAATAAAATCAGGCATTCTAATCAGCAATCGATATTCCCATGCATCCCGGGGAACATTTATGGATGTTTCGGTCATGGAAAGTACTCTATACTTATTTTCGTCAAACCACCATTGTCCTTCCAACTTTGATACTTTAAAATCCTTTTGCATAGCTTTGAAAGTGAATTTCAGAGTATAGGCTGTTGAATACAGTGCCTGAATCTTTTCTGAAAAAGCTTTTTGTGAAGGATCTCCTATTCCTGTAATAGATAAAAACTGAGCAGGTTCAATGTCTATCAATTCAGGCTTAGCTTTTGCCGTAAAATAAGTTTTATATGCTTTTGTCAAATCCAATGTTTCCATTCATGTATTTATTATATGAAATCAATGCAAAATTAATCAAGGGGACTGACAACCCTATGTCAGCATGATTCCAGACATTTCTGAAATGGTTAAATAAAAAACCTTAGATACTATTATTTTAACTTTCAACATCTTACAACCTCCCTCAAACACTTCCTTAAAATCACAGGTTATTTTTTCGAGGCTTTTTGGGAAGCTTAGATAAAACAAAAAGAACGAACATGAAAAAGGTGCTTTTAATGATTGGATTAGTGGTGGCAGGGTATACAATGAAGGCCCAGGATGTTGTAGATTCTAAAAGTGTACCAAGTAAAGTGTCTTCAGCTTTGACACAAAAATATCCCGATCTTAAGTCTGGCGATATCGAGTGGGAAAAGAAGGACAACAACTACAAGGCAGAATTTACCAAGGATGGACAAGACTATGAAGTAAAACTTGACAATTCGGGTAATTGGATATCAACTGAAGTAGATCTTACAGAAAAAGACCTTCCAGAAAAAGTAAGAAACGGTCTTAACAAATCAGAATATAAATCGTGGACTGTTAAAGACGTGGAAAAGAAAGAGAAACCTCAAGGTAAGACTTTATATAAAATTGAGGTAAAACAAGGAGAGCAGGAATATGATGTATATTTCGATCCGGAAGGAACTCTTGTTAAGAAAAATAAAAGTTAATAAAATATTTCAGGAATCAGACATGATGAATAGTTATCATGTGCTGATTCCTTACTTTAACCTAACAGCTTATTATAAATACTTCTACTAAATCCGAGTTAATTCTCTGACTTTTTCATTTTCTTTTGCTTCTCCTATATTGACAAGAAGATCTGAAGATACTTCATTAGGGAATTTTAAGAAAAGAGCCAATACTGAAATACCACAAACAACAGTCCCTATAATAAATAAACCGTAACGATATGAGTGAACAGTAAAAACGGAGTTCGCTAAAACGGCGCCAATATTTCCTCCTGCCCCAACGATACCAGCCACACTACCCAAAGCCTTTTTATTCACAAAGGGCACGATCGAATAAGTGACTCCATTAGACATTTTAACAAACAAAGCAAACAAAATCAAAGTAAGGATAGCCAATGGAAGGAGGTTCATTTCAGAAAACAATATAATTCCAATTCCTTCCAGGAAAAGAAAAGCACTTAGTAATATAACCCTTCCTTTCAGACCAAATTTCTGACTAATCTTATCTGAATAAATACCGCCCAGAGCTCTAGCGAAAAGATTCATCATTCCAAATGACGCAGCTATGATACCAGCAATCATTAATGGAGTGTTAAACTCTTCTGTAAAATAAATGGCGGCAATTCCATCCATAGTTAATTCTATTCCGAAGCAAGCTCCATAAACCAGCCCAAGAATCCATACTCTATATTCTTTAAAAGCCATCCAGAAACTTCCTTTGATATCGGGATTTTTAGCTTTGAATTCAGGGTTCTTCTTTCTTAACTCCAGGACATTTCCTTCAGTAGTATCCTGTGTATATTTGTAATACACGTAAGCCATCAGCAATAATGCAAGTCCAGGAAAAATCATTGCTATCCTCCATGCTTCAGAAGCGGTAAAACCCAGCGATACAACACCTGCAAAGATTGCAGGCATTGCCACTTGGGTTACACCACCACCCAGGTTTCCCCAGCCTGCAGCAGTAGCATTAGCAGTCCCGACTATGTTCGGGGCAAACATCACAGAAGTATGATACTGGGTAATTACAAAAGAGGCTCCTATCAGTCCGATAAACAATCTCCCGATCAGGAAGGACTCATAACTATTAACGAATCCTATCATCATTACCGGAAGCGCCCCAACACTAAGTAAAATTACGTAGCACCATCTGGGTCCTATCTTATCACACAACCACCCTATCAGCAATCGGGCAAAAACGGTCATGGACACAGCAGCTATTGAAATATTTGCGATTTGTGCTTTAGACAGATTAAGTTCATTTTTTATCTCTGGCATCAATGGC
This sequence comes from Sporocytophaga myxococcoides, assembly GCF_000775915.1. Classification (NCBI taxonomy): domain Bacteria; kingdom Pseudomonadati; phylum Bacteroidota; class Cytophagia; order Cytophagales; family Cytophagaceae; genus Sporocytophaga; species Sporocytophaga myxococcoides. Next base: position 61,902 of record NZ_BBLT01000007.1, on the reverse strand, counting down.
GCAAGACCAAACCATGCGAAAAAACATATAAAAAATGTAAGCCATGAAGCATGAAAAGCCTTCATAGGGACACATTTAAAGTTTAATAGCTCAATTTTGGTCGCCTTAGAAATCTGCATATCGTTTTTGCATTTTGTTTTTCAAATATAAAAAACAAAAACACAAATACGTATTTTTACTTAAAAATATTTTACGTACTACTACTAAAAATAATAATATCTGTTAGAAAAGAAGATCTAAATCCTCAATAGACAAACCATTTACCTGAATATCAATACTTAATTATAATTTAAAAAATCTGTATTAGAAGCTTATCAAAAACACAAAGAGTATAAAACAAAAAAAAGAAAGGCTTTTAGCCTTTCCATATAGTCATAGTTAGTTTTTCTTTACCGGGAATTTCTACTTTTATTTGCCGTTCAAAATCTTCTTTTACCAGGTGAATCACCTGAATGAGATTTTTCAAATTATCTTCTCTGCAAAAAGTTTCTTTCAGCTTTTTTAACAGAAAAGCTTCTGCCTGGTCTATGGAAGCTGCCGTAACTTCTTTAATACCAATCCGCTTGCTGGACTTAAAAATTTTGACATGATAATTTTCCATATAATGATCCATTTAAATTATTCTATCAAATAACCAACGATTAAAATTTAAAACTATTGACGGAAATAACTCAATTTTAATCTAATTGTTTAAAATAATCTGCCTACAATACGTATAAAATGCATTTTTATCCCAAAAAAAATAGAAAAAATTCAATCAATTTTTTCAATAAACTTAAACCTTGGAACTAACTCTCCTTCAACTGTAATGGTTTCTTTAAACATCTTCAATGGCCTCACCCAAAAACCAAAATCCCCATATAAACATTGATAATAAACCATATCCTCCATGGTTTCACTATGTTTGGCAACGCCAATAACTTTATAATATTTACCTTTATAATGTTTGTATTTTCCAGGTTCTATCATTTCTATTCAATTGTATATAGGTTCGGAATTAGTTCCATTTTAGGAAAATTGTTTGATTTCAAAAACTTTATTCCAATATACTTATTAAAATCAATTGTCAGAAATCCCCCTCAGGATTGTCGTTTTCCTAATCTAAATAATTTAAAGAAAGCACTGATATTTGTAACATCAATAACCAAAACATTTAAAAAATATGAAAATTTTAGGATTCATTTTGCTGGGTATTTTAGGTCTAATAGCGCTTTTACTGATTACTGCTATCTTCGTACCAAAGGAATATGCTATTGAGAGAGAGGTAACAATCAACAAACCCAAAGCGCAGGTATTTGAATATATCAAACACGTTAAAAACCAGAATTATTTCAATGAGTGGGTAATGATGGACCCCAGAATGAATAAAGAGTATAGAGGTACTGATGCTAACGTTGGATTTGTCTTTGCATGGGATGGAGAAAAGGCAGGTAAAGGTGAACAGGAAATTAAAAATATAAGTGAAGGAGAAAAGGTAGACCTGGAACTCAGATTTATTAAACCATTTGAAAGTACTGCATATGCTTACCTTGTCACAGAATCTGAAGGTAATGAAGCAACCAAGGTTAAATGGGGAATGACTGGCAAAAGCAAGTATCCGTTCAACTTTATGAACCTGATGATATCCGGTACTCTTGGAACACAACTCGATAAAGGCCTTCAAAAACTTAAGGTAATTCTGGAAAAATAGAAAGACGCTGCAAACCGCAAAACTCACTATCAATTATAGATGGTGAGTTTTTGTATTTTCAAAAAAACAGTTTGCTTGTTTTAAAAGGTTTCAGAAATACCCTAAAAAGTTCACCTCACCTAAATTAAAGATATCCTCAAAGATTTAAGCAGACTGAAACTTAACATAAATCTTACTGGTTTAGAAGAAATGAAAATACACACTATCTTCTTCTCTCTCGCATTATTGATAGCGCCAGGCTTTAGTAAATCAAAAGGGAAAAATGACTCCCCAAAATCAACTATTGAAAGAATAGAAAAGAAATATGATGCTTTAAGTAAGACTGCACCTGTCATTAAAGCGAATGGAAAACCTATGTGCCAAAGTCTGAGGTTTATTCAAGAGGACGATAATCTAGTTAAGGATTATAGTAAATTACGCCAGATTGCAATTATCAGGCATGGCGAACCTGATATGGTAAAAACAGGTCAGTATACTTGCACTGAAGCTAATCAATTTTTAAAATGCTATGACAGCGTTTGTATTATAGTTCCGGAAAAACCTTTTTTTGAACTTGGAGCAAATGAAGAGGTAGAAATATTTTCCAGTCCGTTAAACAGGGCACTAAGCACTGCTCATTACTTATTCGGAACCGAAAGAGCAATTACTGTTTCCCCATATTTCAGAGAATTTGAAAACACAATTAAAGAGTCTGATTCTAAGAAAAAATATTCAATAAAAAGATGGAAGACAACAGCCCGAATTAAATGGATGCTCGGTATCAGCAAACCAAAGAACATTGAAAGCTTTTCTCAAGCCAAAGACAGAGCTAAAAAAGGAGCAGCAATTCTTGATGAAGCAAGTAATGAAAACGCTAAAGTTGTGCTTACTGCTCATGGTTTGCTAAACAGATACCTGAAAAAAGATTTAAAAAAGATGGGATGGAAAGTAGTGGAAGATACAGGAAATGACTATTTCGGAACAACAATTCTGGTCAAGCTGGATGAATAAGATCTAAAAATTTTAGCTATAAAAAAGGGATATGCTGAGTTCGTCAACATATCCCTTTTTCTTTTTATAATTAGTTCCCTTATTACTTCTGCCCTACGACTTCATACCATATTGCTCCTGTTTCATCAGCAAAGGCTTTATAATATGTATTATTAACTTCGTAATAAGTATTTCCATCTACATATACTTTCGATGCTCCTTCAGGCAGGAAATCAACTCTGGCACCCATAGGAGGTTGCACTGCCATATATTCATTATTTTGAACTGAGTGAGTATAAAAAGAACCATAGTAGTAATAATATGGTACACTAGCAACATGCACTCTCAAGCTATTGACAGGAATAGTCCTAACTCTTGCACCCCATGGTGCAGATGCTACTATATAAGATCCATTCATAGGCTGGTAGAAAATTCCATTATAATAACGGAAGTTTATTCCTCTATTTGAAATAATTATTGAAGAAGAAGGAGCATATGCAACACTGCTTCTATAGACAGGCATAACTCCATAGCGCTGGGGAGTATGGTATACATTTGTTACTCTTCTGTCAACATAGATGTTTCTGTTACCCGGTCCATTAGAATGACCATGTTTTTTATTGTAATCAACCCGTGCATAATGATGTGAATTGTTATTGCCTCGGTTATTGTTGTAATGATTGTTATTATTATGTTGTTTTTGTTTATCATGACCTCTGCCAGGCTGGGACTGAGCAGGGATGTTTAATCCAAATAACATTAGAAAAAGGCCTGAATAAATGATCGGTTTCATAAGAGTAGTATTTTTTAAGTCCTAACCTACTAATAACAAGTTTGAGGCCACATCCACTTACCAATTTCTCAAGGTTTTCCCCTTAAGTTCTCATCATAAATTGCACATTAAAAATCAATGCATTACTAACAATAAACTCCTTTAGTCCCTAGATTTAAATGCCTTGACTTTTAGGATTTGGTCATTGATTAATATTAGTTTCTCTATATTTTCAAATGTTTTGTATATAAAAAACAGGCAAATAAAATCTGAGCTTTAATTCTGTCAAGTTTAACTGTTTTAAAAAAACAAAACCCTCCTGAAAAACCAAAAGAGTATTTTCAGGAGGGTTATTATAGTTGTAGAAACGAATGATTATTTATTTTACAACTTTAATGGTTTTTACTTTGCTCTGAGTATGCACTTCTACAAAATATAGTCCAGGAGACCAATTTTCCGTAGAAATATTGAATGTATTTCCAGATGGATTCTCAATAAGCTTTTGTGTCTCACCAAGCACATTTAATACTTTAATCATTTCAGGAGAAACCCCTGAAGGCAATTGCACAGAAAGTTCATGATGGAATGGCACAGGAAAACAGATAATACTTTCTTCATTTCTAAAAGATGGAGAAAAGCTCAAAGGCAGAGGTTCAACATCTTCCACAATAGCATTTAACTGAGCTACAGAAACCAGAAACCAGGCATCATGAGGAAGCCACTGCTCGACCCATCTCCAGTTTTGCCAATCTGAAGCTGCAAACGGAGCCCAGGCAATATCGCTTTCATTTTTATCTTTAGCAGTAATACCATTACAAATTCCTCCGACATAGTTAGGATACTTTGCTCCTCCAAGGTAAGTAGGATATGTAGTTGTACCAACACCTGTCATCATACATACATCAAATGGATTTTTTCCTAATACCCAGTCAATTTGAGAGATTGCAAATTCGTTATTAAAGTCACCTGAAAAATCATAATTTCCAAGAAAACGATATGATGCTAATAAAGCACTTGCCATAGAAGCCAGACGGGCATTTTCACCTTGCCACCAGTAACCTGTTTCATTATCATGAGGAACGAAAAAAGATTTAACTGCAGGTAACGAAACACCATCTTTATAAGGTCTTGCATATTCCCTTACATATGAAAAGGGATTATTTACCTCTGTTGATAAAGATTTATACCAATCTACCCATTTTAGAATAAAACCTGCAACAACAGGCTTTTGCAATGGATTAGCCTCTGCATACTCAATTAAAGAAATTACAGGCAAACCCTCATCGGCTGCATGATTAAATGGTCTGGTTCCTGCAACATTGGAGGAAAGATAACCTTCTGTTTTTTGCAATGCCATCAGTCTACCAGCATAATCAGAAGCATCGGTAAGGTAGGAGGCATTCTGAGTAGTCAGATATAATTCAGTAGAAGCAAGCAAGCCACAGTAAAAATCGATTATATTCTCAGTATGATCATTACAGTATTCCAAATTTTTTGTTGCATATCCACCTGCTCCAGGTGACTTCAAATGATTGTAGAGGACTTCCGCTTTAGCCAGGTATTGAGACGGAGTATATTCACCGACAGAAATATTCATACGAGAAGCTCTTGCTAATGCTGCAATTGCTACACCTGCTCCTTCACGCATTGCAGCCTGATAGTTAGCAGAACGACAATTGTCACACCCAGGGGCTTGCCCCCATTCTGTTATCTGTCTGTTTGGTGAATTCCCCCAATCATCAAATACAGATATATAAAGATAACCGGCAGGGTCAACATTTCTGATAATATAGTCTGCTCCAAATGCAGCTTCGGAAAGCAATGCTTCATCAAAAGCCGCATAAGCATCTGGATTTAACGAATATGATTTAAGGAGACTCCAGACTACAAATGGAATTTGCTGAGGATTAAAGTAATTGGCATATGAAAGATGAGACATGTGTTTACCTGGATCTCCGGTTGCATCTATCCATCCACCATGAACATCTACAGTACCACTTCTTGAGCCATAAAAGGATAAAGATTTATCCGATGCACCGGTATGCCTCATTTTATTAAAAAAGGAAACGACTTTAGAAGCTGTTTCTTTAAACAAGAGATTCTGATCAATTTTAAATGAGTAAGAGTATAGATTTCCAGCCTTCATTTTAATTTTAAAATTTCCTGTACCTTCAAAATCTGAAAAGTTTAACTTCCAGTAATTCCCTGTTGACCAACCTGTAACTTGTCCTTTAAAGGTGCCCAACCCTCTATATACTATTTTATTGTTATTATCTACAATATAAAAGCTATCTGTAGAGATTGCGGCAAGGTTTGTTTGATAGATGGCCACTTTAGGCCCTTCCTGTTCATAACCAATCTGATTAATCAAGATTTTCCCTGGCAGATAAGGTATAGGATCTCCGATAGTCACATCATCAAAATATACAGTTCCTGAATAACTCGTTCCAGGATTAAAGAAAAATGTAGCAGTAACAATTTTGCCAGCATCAAACCCTGAAGGAAACTTATCCTTAAAGTCAAATGTCACGTTTTGATAATTTCCATTTCCTGTAACTGCTTTTGACTGAGAAGCTAGTGCTGTCCATTTACCAGATGCATCCTGCAGATCAACCCTTAAATTGAAATTACTTGCAGCTTTAACTTTGAGTGTAACTACAGGATTTGATATAATTGAAATCTGAGAAAATTCAAATTCCAGATTTTCATACCCCACACTAGAGCATAGTATTTTTAACTCCTGATTTGCCGTACTTAATACAAAATGTGAAGGATTGGTTCCAGCCCATCCGGAAGTAGTATTTCCAGAGAAATCGGTTAATATGCCATTTTGAGCATAAAGATTGATTTTCAGAAAAATAAAAAATAAGAGCGGTAGTATTCGAAATAAATTCATTCTTAAAAGACATTGATTTTGCACAAAAATACATCTTTGTACAAAAAAGTTATATTTTTTATTGATAAAATTCAATAAAATAACTTTAGAAGATTAATATTCAGAAGGATATGTAAAAAAATAATAAAAGGAGGCAATATAATTTCCTAACTAAAAACATTCCTTAACAAAGGACTCCTTCATTAAGGAATGGAAAAATCTTATTTGCAATGTTATTGCTGTTTCTTCTTATTCTTACGATGTTTTGCTTCTTTTGCTTTCTTAGGATCCTCATTTACCGCGGGAACATTGGTAGTATCGGTTTTAACAGCTGGCTTGACTTCAGCCTTTTTTAGATATTCAAAAAGAGTAAAGCCAACTTTTCCATTGTATTTCACCTTACACCAATCACCTTGTAATTTAGAAAGCAATAAGACACTTTCGTTCTCTGCAATGAACACAACATACTGACCATTTGCAGCCGGAACTTCCCTCAATTTAATTCCGCTGATATTCGCCACTTTATAAAGGTTATCCTGAGCCTTTAATGTATAGGTTATTTGAAGGATAAAAATTCCTATTAAAAGTAAAGTCTTGCGCATAGTAAACTCATTTAAATATCCATAATACTTTATACGAAAAAAACATAAAACAGGATACTCATAATTTTCCCAAAAAGTTCATCACAACTGATCTATTGATATACAAACAATTACAAAAAGCAATAGTTTTTAGAGCTCAACCCAACTCAACAGCAATGAAAATTTTCAAAAGAACGCTAACGTTAATGACTGTTATTGCTACATTGGTTTTAGGAAAAACCAATGGTCAACCTGTTTTAATGAAAGTCATTCCTACTGGAAGTACAAACTTTACCACAATGGAAGACAGATTATTTTTTACAAGTGCAGATTCACTCTGGACCTCTAATGGTACTGCTGCTTCAACCTATTTTATTAAAAAAACAGGAGAACCATTCCTGAATGTTACCAACTTAAGATTGGGGAGTTTTATCTACTTTACCACCCTTCAGGCAGATGGTAAAACAGCCTTGTGGCGTACCAATGGAACTGGTGTTAATACGACAAAAATTGCTGCCTATCCCACTATCAAACCATTGATCGTTTATAATGGAGCCTTATATTTAGGTATAGATGATGGTGTCCGTGGTTATGAATTATGGAAATTAAATCTGTCCAATGTGCTTAACATAGTAAAAGATATCAATCCTGGCGCAGGAGACGGTCTGGCCAATAATATTATAATATCTTCAGGATCCTTGTATTTTCCAGCTTTTGCTGGTCCTGGAGGATTTAATATTTGGAAAAGCACAGGTTCGGCTGCAAGTACTGTAATGGCGGTAGATCTTCCATTTACAGCATTGGGACTTAACCTTACTGATGTAAACGGAATTATCTTCTTTTCAAGAGAATATACATCCGGATTTATCAATTATGGTGAACTTTGGAAAAGTAATGGCACAACAGCAGGGACAAGTATTATTAAATCTTTAAGTGACGACTTCGTTACCTTTAGTTTCACTCAGCTTCTTAAATATAAGGATAAACTGTATTTCTATTTAATAGAAAACTCTGGTGTCGACTTTGTTTCCCTATGGAGTAGCAATGGTTCTTCAGCAGGTACTATAGAAATAAAACATAATATATTTATTGATATCGCTTTAAGCCCAATGTTTATTACAAACAATACACTTGTCATGACGGCTAGCAATTTGTTTCAACTACCATTGAAAAAATCTGATGGTACAAGTCCTGGGACCGTTAATTTTTATACATTCTCTAATTTCTATTCCGGATCTGTCCTCGAGCCTACTGAAAAGCTCTTTTTCTTTACAGATAATGCAACTGTAAGTGGAGTTGAATCTTTTGATGAAATATATCAATCTGACCTGACAACTCAAAACTCAAGGTCATTGAGGGAGTTATACGGCACCTCATTTGCGGGATCAAATAATATCAGAAATGCAGCAGGGAATGTATATTTCACTACTCGCTTAGCTTTTTCATCTAATCCTGAGGAAAGGAAACTGAGATTATGGTTTTACAACCCAACCAAGCCGTCTTCCAATATACCATACTTTACCCTTGTAAATGCAACGACCAATGAAGATATAGCATGGCTTCATAACAATGATTATATATTCAAGCAAGCTCCGCTTCAGATCAATGTTCGCTGGAATCCCACAACTAATCCAGGAAGTGTTACCTTTAATTTAAATTCAATACCATACAGAACAGATAATTCTGCTCCATTTTCTCTTGCAGGCGATACAGGTGGCGATTATAATCAATGGCCAGTAACAACAGGCAATTACAATATCAGCGCAAGACCTTATTCCTTACCAAACGGAGCAGGAACTCCCGGACCTGTCAGTAATGTATTTGTTAATGTAGTCGCTACATCAACATTAAAAAGTTCAGAGGCTGATAATGATATTAATAATATTGAAAGTCCTGAAAGTGTCCACTTTGAGGCATATCCGAATCCCTCTTCAGATAATTTTTCTTTCTCTGTGCTGAATAATGAAACTGGAGTTGCAAAGGCCGAAATTTATAAAGCAGATGGCACTCTTGTTGAAAAATTACTTGAAACAAATGTTAATGAAGGAGAAACTGTTACATTCAGCTGGAATGGAACTCAATATCTGCAAGGTGTTTATATATGCAAATATACTTCAGGTAAGAAACAAATTATCAAAAAAATTGTGCTTACAAAATAAATGTAATAAACAGCAAAGTTTCCTTATTGGAAGCTTTGCTGTTTTTAATTACAAAATTACAGAAACTTAGTTCTGTCATTTTTTCTTCTCTCATCCAGCTTTTTGATAAGAGAATCTTCAGTTAAGTTACCTGATTTTAAATTCTCTTCCTTTTGCAAGAAATCCATAAATATATCTAAGGCTTTAAGTTGTTCTTCCGATAATACTTCTATTTTTTTGAACAACATCTCCATTAATCTTTCCTTTTCTTTCATGTTTCAGATTACTAATTCTGTTTATCCTTATTGACATCTTTTGATTTATCATGATCTTTTACATAAACCTCTACCGGCTTTTTAACAGGTTTCGGTTCATAAAAACGCTTTTCCAGAATTTTTTTCTCCAATGGTGCCCTTGTAATAGTATCAGTAAGATACTTCTCTATCATAAGACTGGCAATCGGAGCTGCCCAGGCACCTCCCCAGCCTGCATTTTCAACAAAAACAGCAATGGCAATCTTCGGATTTTCTTTTGGAGCAAAAGCGATAAAAACAGAATGATCTTCTCCATGTGGATTCTGGGCAGTACCGGTTTTTCCGCATATTGAAATTCCCTTAATTTTAGATGCGGCTGCTGTTCCCTCACTGACAACCTTCTCCATTCCGTCGGCAATTATATCAAAATATTTTGAATCAATTCCTGTATAATGCTTCTCTTTATACTTTTCAGAGAGTTCCTGATCTTTTCCTATCCCTTTGACAAAGTGTGGAGCAATGTAATATCCTTTATTAGCAAGACATGCTGCAAAATTAGCCATCTGCAGAGGAACCATACCGATTTCCCCCTGACCTATACCAAGGGAGTAAATAGTTGAAAACTTCCATCGACGGTTACCATAAATTTTATCATAAAAAGCATTGCTAGGAATAGAACCTGCTTTTTCATTAGGAATATCAACGCCGAGCTTTTGTCCGAATCCGAAGTTTCTGATTAGGTGATACCACTCATCAAAGCCTGATTCAGTGTCTCTAAATTTATCCGGAAACTTATCTTGATTTATAATCTTTTTGAATACCTGATAATAATAAGGGTTGCAGGAATGCTGTATAGATGCCCTTAGATCAAGAGGTGAAGCATGATTATGGCATTTGACCATATCTTTATTACATGGGAATAATGTATGTTCATTAATCACACCCAACTGGAGACCTATCAGCGCCTGAGCGATTTTAAATATAGAACCGGGAGGATACATTGCCATCAAAGGTCTGTTGAACAAAGGCTTTAAAGTATCCTTCTGCAAAACAAAAGCATTTTTTGAAAATTTTCTTCCTGCAAGTAAATTCGGATCATATGTAGGCGCAGAAACAAATGCAAGTATTTCTCCTGAAGAAGGTTCTATAGCAACAATTCCTCCTTTTTTATAGGCAATAAGTTTTTCAGCATACGCCTGCAGATTTCCATCAATTGAAGTGTAAAGATCATTACCTGGAACAGGTATTGTATCATACTTGCCACCAAGTAAAGATCCTTTTTCTGCACCTTTCACATCTACCATCAAATACTTAACACCTCTCCTCCCTCTTAATTCTTTCTCATAGAAGGATTCAAGACCGCTGATACCAAGATAATCTCCCTTAGAATAATAGTTTTCCTTCTGGTACTCCAGTTGCTTTTTACTTATTTCCCCAATATATCCAAGGGCACTAGCCATAATATGCTGTTCATAATTTCTGATGATCCTTGTTTGGGTATATAGTCCTTTATAATCTATCAGAACATCTTCTATTCTTCCCAGGTCATTAAACGACAATTGTTTAATTAAAGCTGTAGGACGTGACCAAGCCTTGTCTTTTCTGATTTCTTTAATAACCTTGTTGAGTTCTTCTTTTGTTATATGTAACTTTCGACAAAACTCTGCAGTGTCCTGTATTTTGGTTTCTTTCAGAACAATCATGAGATCGAATACTGTAGTATTGGTAACAAGAGGCTTTCCATCCCTAGCATAAATTACACCCCTCGGAGCATAATCTATCATTCTTCTTGTGGCATTACGTTGAGCTATTTCCTTATATTCCGAGCTTACAACCTGAAGTAAAAAAAGGCGTATGATAAATATTGCCGCAATAAATATAAAGATCCCTTGTACTACAAATTTTCTTTCCATATTTCTAATAATCCTAATGAAAGGACTATTGCCGAGGTTTAGTTCCATCCATATCCAACTATTTTTTCTGAAGAAAAATATACTTTCTAAAAATGGAACTTTTTTGATTGAACTAAAAGAAAGCATTGATATGGTCAATGCTTTTGCTCTACTAATAAATATAGAGTACAAAAAATAAACTTTGTAAGTCCTGAATGAATATTGAAAAGAACAATAGAAACACCAATACCATTACTTATTACTTTTTTTCTTATAAGTTAAAAATGTCATAATAATACCAAGTTCTTCTTCAGTGACAGTAGTATCAGTTAATGTTTCTGAATGTCTTGCATTAGTAATACGAAGCTCATATCCTTTTAACTGCTCGGGAGTAAAATCCGGAATCACAATTTTTCCTTTGACTTTTGTATTGTGACAACCTGCACAATTTATATCGTAAAGTATTTTACCTTTTTCACAGCGGGAAAGGTATTCTTGCTTTACGTGAGGCAGCATTGCTTCCGGCAAATTATAGGATACATTATTGCGAGTTACACATTGTCCAAAACAAACAGCGAACAATATTCCAATCATTCCAATAAAATAAAACTTCATAAGGGTGCAAATTAGTATTCTCCTCCTACCTTTCTTTTATTTAACTCATTTACTTTTGATTGAGGCAAATTTTCAGGGGCTTGCTCAAATTGGATCTTTTCATCCAATGAAAAAATAAATTCTATTAGCTTATTTTTTTCAATATCAGTTAAATGAAGGGAATCTGATGAAAGAGTTTGATTTGGCACATCTAGTCCACTTCCGCTTCCCCCTCCTGCATCATAGAAATCTATTACTTCCCTTAAATTCTTAAAGACTCCGTTATGCATATACGGACCAGTATGAGCTGCATTTCTAACAGTTCCGGTTCTGAATGCATTATTCGTTTCACTGGCCGGATGAACTTCAAACCTACCCTTATCTAAACTAAGATTCGTAATTCCAGATACATCAGGAACTCCAAGAACTTCAAACTCAGAATTAGTATATGGTGGTTTAACTCCGTTAAACAATGGAACAAAATGACATGTTGCACACTGTGCTTTACTCATAAACAAATTAAATCCTTGTTTGGCAGATTCAGGAAGATCTTTATCTTCATTCATTGCTTCATCAAATAAAGAATAGTATCTGCTAAACTTGCTGTAATAGAAAGTAACGGCAGAAATTATATGATCAAAAGTTATTTCCTTTTCCTGTGGAGTATATTTTAAAAGTTGAGCAAAGGATTTTTTGTATTCCTTGCAACTCAATACTTTTAGCATAACCTCTTTCTCATTGCTTCCAAGCTCATGAGGATTTTCAATAACTTCTTTGGTCTGATTCTGAAGAGAAATATGTTTTCCATCCAACATAATGAGGTGATTATACTCCACGTTGATAAGCGAAGGAGAGTTTCTCTTCAATGATGTTTGCCTGTCAAATTGAAGAGAAGTCCTTATTGTAGTATCTGTAAAATATTCTGTTGGTTTATGACAGGAAGCACAGCTTCTGAGATTGTTGCCGGATAATATAGGATCATAAAACAAAAGTTTTCCTACTCTGTCAATTTCCGCCAATGCTTCTGCGTCTTTAACTCTCAAAAAAACTCCTTTAGGATTTTGTCCGATATAAAGCGATTTACTGAATATAGAATTGCAATTTTTATTCAGAGAATAATCCATATAACTTTTAGAAATTACCTTATAATTTCTAATATAGCCCTGATTCATTGCAAACAAAGGATTAACATATACCTTCAAAAAGGTAAAATGATCGAACTCACTATAATTGGATGATTGCCTATCCGAAAACTCTATCATTCTGTCAAACAGGTTGAGATACGTTTCATCAAGTGGAGTTTCCGGAAAACCTTTTACAAATGATGTGTTAATCTTTTTCACTTCCCGCAACATCGTTCTTAGCTCTTGAATTACCAGAGAAGTATCAGGGCACTCAAATCCTGTTGTATAAATCGTGGAAAGATTTAATAGAAATAGTCTGTTACAAAGAAAGAAATGATGATAAGATTTTAAAGCTTTAGTGATTGAATCAGCAGAATAAACTGAAGAAGCTCTTTGAGATTGCAGAATTAAATTTAACAACGAATCCTTTTCAGAATTGGGTTCATCTAAATACATAGCTGCCAGAGTTAAGCCAGCACCTTCTCTTTTATATGGTTTTTCAAATTTTTCAAATACTTCTGTTTCCCATTCTACAGGAAGAGGTCCGTTAATCTTTTTATATGAAATTGGCTCTAGATAACGAAGCCAGAAATCCACCTTCTTTAAATAAATCCGGCAGGAGTTAATCTTATGTTTTATTTTATCAAGACTGGTCGGTGAGTTAAAATCAGAATGTTGTATTAAGTCCAATAGTTCTGATTGTTCCCGGTTAAATTCAAGCAGTCTGTGATGGTATCCTGAATTATAATCTGACTCATTCAACAGACAGGTTTTAAAAGAGATGCTGATAAAAGCAATAAAGGATAAGGAAAGCAGGAACAGGTATTTTATATTCATTTTTCACTACAATTATATTCATACAAAAAATATAAATGGAGATCCTCGAGGGATCTCCATTCAACTAGTTTGTATTAGTGAGCCACAACTACTTTTACGCTTTTTGAACCACTTTCAGAAGACAACTTAACAACATAAATTCCATTTTGTAACGCTGATGTAGAAAGTGCTATTTCATTCATTCCTGCAGCTAATTCCTTCTCTATAACAGCAGTGGCTAGACTACCTTTTGAATTGAAGACAGAGATGGTTACATGCTCTGCTTTTTCCATTGTTAATGCAATAGTAGCAAGATCACCAGCTGGATTAGGGAATATCTGAATTCCAGTAACAGAGTGATAACCAGAAGGGATACTTGTTACATCTCCTGGAGATGTAGAGAGACCTGTTAAGGCAACTTCAACTCTTGATTCATCAAAGTCATTGTTCTCAATTGTCATGATTGCATTGTGAAGACCGTCAACAAGAGGAGCAAATGTAACTGCAAGAGTCTGAGATTCACCTGCAGCAATGCTAATTGGGAAGATCAATGATTCCTCAAGCGCATAATCAGTTCCGGAAAAATTGATTGCTTTAATTTTCAAAGCACCAGGGCCTGTGTTAGATATTATAACATCCTGATTAATTGTTTTTCCGGTAGCAACCGTACCAAAGTTATTATTGGCCGTTATAGAAATTTCAGGGTTTGCATTGTAAGAATCAGGATTAAACAATGCCAGCAATTGTCCACCTTCTACTACTTCACCTGGTATTGCATAATGAGCCTGATCAGCGGTTAGGAACATACCTGGACCAAGTATTTCCTGCATATCCAGAATACCTGTAGCTTCTTCGTCTTGTGTAAGAAAATTAGCACCTCCGTTAAGGAAACGAGTACGATCATGTTCTGCAACTGTCGTTAATACATCTGTGTCTATATCATACTGCAAAACTCTTCCGATATGGGCATTACCTCCAACATCCTCAACAAGCAGAATATGTCCATAATGGTCTATAGCCAGGTTATCCAACATCTTCTGACCTTCTGTTCCATCAAGCACAGCTTCAATGGTTCCACCAGCTTCAGGATTGTTGATATCAGAAAAACGAAGTCTCCAAAGACGGCTTGGGCTTGTGAAAGCATTTGTTGTTACGAAATAAAAATCATTAAGACTAGACGGGTCCCATGCTCCATCTTCCGGACGTAAGAAGTTGGTCACTCCAAGGTTATTGCTATTCGTATTGATCTCTGACCCGGTCGAATTTTTAATATCTCCAAGATCAACTAAGGTAAATTCTGTGCCTGCAACAGGTATATTTGTATTGGCTTCATTCAGCATACCTGTTACCGAAATGCCATACAGTTTTCCATTAGTCAATCCAGCCTTCTCAACATCAGATCCTGAATCAGTTTTACTTCCGATATAAACGTATACCTGTCCAGGAGAAGAATCATCCATACCTACAACTACAGTCTTATCACTTTCAAGAGGTCTTGCGGTTAAGTTTTCCCAGGAAGCTTTACCTAAAGCAGGAAGTTCATAAGATGTTCCTGCAGCAGAGCCAGAAGCAATGTGAGCAAACACTCGACCTTCATTACCGCTTTCTTCTCCATTCAGAAATATACGTGCTTGTGTTCCCATACCTGTTTTTATATTATAAAAAGCAGAAATCGCAGGAAGATCTGCGGAGCAGAACCGAGCGAATGCTGCAGACGATGAAGGGCTTGAACTGCTATAAGTCGTATAGCCTGTTCCATTCCACAGGTTCACATTCTGGATCAGATCACTACCACTTATTACAGACAAGTCTGCTTTTTGAATAATCCACTTAGAAACAAAAGCTCCTTTTGACCCGTGGGCTCTTGTAACACCTGCTGTATTACCAAACTCATGATTCATTAACAGTGTAAATGTCCCATCATTATTATCAAAAGCTCCTAATCCATCAGGAATACCACACATTTTATAACCATTAATTACATCATTTGTGGTAAGAATGGAAGTTAATTTAACACCAGGAGTAACAGGGACCAGATAAGGTGTCGTTGAAGTACTGATACCTGTTGTACCTTCAGCCAAAGCAGAGGCAAATGGTACATAGTTAGATATTTTATCAGAGCCTTTCAAACCAAAAACAAACATATGACTAAGATTTCCAGTTGCTGTAGCAAGACCATCTGCATTTGGAGAAGTTTGACCATAGTCATTATCATTGCAAAGAACAACAGTACTATCATTAACAATAGCTAAACCTTCCGCCTTATCCAAAGATGCAGGCCATCCGTTAGCTACTAAATCAAGGAACATAGTTCTTCCAACAGGTACTATTCCATTAGCTGTTAAGCCATCACCATCAGCTAATTCTTCTAAAGATTTTCCATTGTATAACTCAGAAGTCACAGGAGTTGCTTCGCTAATATCAATCTTATAAACTTTTTTGCTATCAGTAGTTCCTCTTATACCAACCTCAATGATTAAGAATTCATTGTTGTTAATAGCAGCCATATCACCTATCTTCCAATCTTTTAATCTCACCTGATTTAATCCTGAACCAATAACACCTTCGTTTACATATGCAAACATTCTGGTAGCATTCGTTGCCGGATCAATTTCCAAAATCCTATGGATTCTGGATGCATCACCTGCTGCAGGCGTCGGATATAAAATCGGACTTTGTATAATTGCATATATCTTTCCGTTTGGTGTAATAGAGATACCTTCGAATCCGCGGTTATTCTTACGATACTTAAATACAGTATCGATGGCTACATCTTCAGGTTGAGCACCAGGAAGGTTTGCATAAGGGGTAAATCTCTTCACTACAACACCATTTCTGTTTAGTTTCCAGATAGAAGGTCCTCCTTCTTCACAAATCCAGAAGTTACCTTCATTATCTACCACTAAACCTTCAGAATCGATACCCCAGATATCTTTCGCAACTGTTTTAGCTGCAAAGTTTGTACAGCTAAGAACAGTATCCGTACTGTTCAATTCAGATTCTGTACTTCCAAACCCCGCAGGATTGAGCAGACCTGTCGCTGTAGTTCCATTAGGTCGCTTTATTGATATTGACTGTAAGATTTGAATAGAATCACCATTCACTCTTATTCTATGAATTTTTGGAGCATAGGATGGGAAAGCATACATCTTATCATAAGTAGGACGGCATTCTGCTGAATTGGCATTAGCGCAATCAATATTTACCCCTCTGTCTGAAACAGTCCAGAATTCTTTTCCATTAGTATTTGCGATCGGATATAAACCTGAGAATCCAGCTTCGCGAAAATCAATACCCTGAAAGGTCCCGATAGCTGCAGATTTGTTATTTACATAATCATGCAGCAATGTAACCTGTGCTTTGCTTAAAGATGGTGTAAGCAAACCCGCAGCAATACTTAAAAATGCAGTACTTAATCTTAGTTTCATCGTTTTGGTTAAGTTTTGATGCGGTAAAACTACTTGCCTTAGGTTAACTTATCGTCTGAGGTTTATTAAGAGTTGATTAAGAAAGAGAGAGAGATTGTTAAGAAAGGATAAAGATACACAAAACGAAAATGCTAATCTTTCTGCGCTGCAGCTCTAAAAAGCGATCTTAATTTCGAGGCTGTAAAATGAACTGTGTCACAACCAAAAAGGTTAAAAAAGACACAGATTATGACAAACCAAGAAAAACAATCTCCGGAGTATCAAGCGATCAAGGCTAAGTTTTTAGAACAGTTCAAGCAAGGGAAATCTCCCTATGGAAAAGATGGAGCATTTGCTCCTCTTATAAAAGAGTTTCTTGAAGATGCCTTAAAATCAGAATTAGAAGGTCATCTTGAAGAAAGCAATGTCAAGGGCAACCGTAAAAACGGTTATAGCAGCAAAACAGTTAAAACAACCGATGGTCATGTAACCCTGGAAACCCCGCGTGACCGGAACAGTAGTTTTGAACCAGAAATTATCCGCAAACGAGAAACTATTTTATCAGACCAACTTGAATCAAAAATTATTGGTCTTTATGGTTTAGGAATGAGCGTAAGAGATATATCGAGTCATATTAAAGAAATGTATGGCACAGAGATATCTGCAGCGACATTAAGCGCCATTACGGACCGAGTTATCCCCAGGTTCAAAGAATGGCAATCCCGTCCACTGGAGGAAGTATATTGCATCGTCTGGTTGGATGCAATGTTTTATAAAGTCAAAGATGAAGGTAAAATAAGCACCCGTTGTGTTTATAATGTATTGGGAGTAAATGCCGAAGGGCGCAAGGAACTATTGGGGATGTATATTTCTGAAAGTGAGGGAGCCAACTTTTGGCTTTCCGTGCTGACTGATCTTAATAACCGAGGTGTTAAAGATATCCTTATTGCCTGCATAGATAATCTGAAAGGATTCTCTGAAGCCATCTCAACTATTTATCCTAAGACAGAAGTACAAAGCTGTATAATTCACCAGATTCGCAATAGTCTCAAGTATATAGCAAGTAAGGACCAGAAGGAGTTTATGAAAGATCTCAAGAAGGTATACCAGGCAGTAAATAAGGATCAGGCAGCAGACCATTTACAATTGCTGGAAGAGAAATGGGTTAAGAAGTATCCTTTGGTTATAGCCTCCTGGAAGAATAACTGGGAAAAGCTCACAACCTATTTTAAATACACAGAAGCTATCCGAAAATTAATTTACACCACTAATACCATAGAAGGCTTTCATAGACAAATAAGAAAAGCGACAAAGACCAAGGGCGCCTTTACATCCGACATAGCTCTGTTAAAGCTTATTTTTCTAGCTATGGAAAATGCTTCCAGGAAATGGAGTAGCATACGCGGATGGAGTCAGACTGTAGCACAGCTTGCTATTCATTTTGAGGGCAGATTGAAACTAGCCATCCTTTAAAAAAGAAGTTGATATATGGATAAATCTGAAAAAGATTTACCCACATACCAACTTCTAATTAATAATAATAGTAACTTTAATTATATCTTATAAATGTAAACTGACACAGTTTAATTTACACTCCCCATTAGTATCAATCAAAATTTAATTTATAAATTCTTTCTAGAGCCCTGTAATGTAAATAGTTTTGTATTATTCAACATCTTTTCTATTTATCCAAGCTTCTATGATTTTCTTTCCAAAAAATTTAATCTTTAGCCATTCATCAGATTCTTCTTCAACAGATACAATATCCCCTTTGATTATATAACTATTAGTTCTTTCCTTCATAGATGAATATAAATAAGCTTTATCACTTTTAACTTTCATTAATTTTTTATTGATAAAAATCAAAAGGTTATCATTCTTGTTTCTATTGACGGTTTCTATTATAAATTTTATTACTTCATCTGGAACATTATTTACTCTGGCATATTCTCCATAAAAATATACCAATTGATCATCCTGACATGAAAAATCAGGAGCTATATTGTAAAGGTATTCTTTGTTTTCATTTTTTTTCAACTTAAAATAATCATCAATATATGTGGACTGGGTAAAATAGAAGTTTCTGTTATTGTATTTATTCTTATTTATTGAATCAAGATTTATTCTCGTGAGTTCATTAGGTTTATTAGATATGTTCTGAAAATAACATCTTGACACACTATAAAAAGATTCTTCTAATTTAATCCTCAGAATTAGATTATTATTAAAAATAAGAAATTCAGAACTCAGGTCTGCGAAAGGTTCTTTAATTTGATTCTCCCCCTGCCATGTTCCTTTAATACATTTTAAAGCACTCTCATAGTTCTCCACATATTGGGATGATACATTATGAATTATTATTAATAATAACAAACAAAATACTTTTATAATCTTCATTAGGGAAAAATTTGATTTGCTTTATCTGTAAATTTTTTTCTTGTGGCTATACCATTAATATCATTCCAAGCCGTAGTCGTATTACCCGTGTTAACTAAACTACTTACTTGCCTAATTTTTTCATCGGAAATGGAGGCACCAGTCCAATCATTGACATTATTTAATTCCCAATAATACAAACTTGCCTTAATAGCAACATCTACGTTTGATTCTAATTCCTCTAAATTTCCTCCATCAGAAGATGAAATATGGAAACTTTTCTTATTTAAAGCATTTTCAGGATCAGCGTTCCATGTATCAGAAATCAGTTTATAATTATATCTTCCAGTCAAGTGAACAAAGCCTTTTCCTTTAAATTTCATTCCATCTTCTGAATTTACACCTCTATTTCCTAATCTGCAAGCATAAGTTACATTAAATAATTTAGCATCCGAACCATGATAATCATTTTTAACCCTTATAATTCCACTGTTATAATTTGAATTAACATTATTTATTTTTCCATCCTTCATCTCTGGAACAGTTGGACTTGCATAGGCAGCTATAATATTTTCCTTCGTCGAATAAGGAAATACAGGTGAAATATTAGCAGCCTTTCCATTTCCATTTGTTAATCCATCTTGTAAATAAGTAACTCCCGTGCATGTCCCATCTGAATTATATCCTTGAAATAAATGAGCATATTTCTTCAGCCCAAAAACTTCAACAACTCTTTTGGGAGTATAACTTACAGACTCATCCAGCTTCTGCAATCCTCCTGTTTCTGCACCAATTTGACCAATAAAATGACACATTTCAATTTTAGTATCTAAATTAAATTTATTACTATACTTGTTTATAGCCACCACTACTTCTTCTAATCTTTCATCATCAGTTTTCTCATCCTTAAAAATTTCTTTTAACTGTTCTTTAGTAATTGGATATTTAGGGTAAGATGCCTCAGGAACTATTTTCGGGTTGAATAACCAATCTTTTAAATATTGTTTCTCTTTAGAAAAATTTTCTGGAGAAGCTTCAGAAGACAGCTCAAGAATAAATCTATCTGTTTTATTTAAAATAATCTCGAAACCATAAGATTTTTCATAGTAACTAACTGGATTTACTAAAAGATATGTTTCCTGATTTTTCTCGCTTGAAAAATATCCTTTAAGATAATTAAATGTTGTTGTCCCTAGTTTAACATTTCTTTCAACCATACTAATATCTTTAAGTGGTAACATATTTGTGCTTCCTAACTTATTAATACTAGTATTTCTAATATCCATCAAAACGGCTACTAGATTATTATCTTCACATAAATATTTTCTTAACCTCTCCCTTTTTCCAGATATATCTGAACTCTTGTCCTCAATCAAAATTTTTATAACTGTTGAGCCATTTTCATCTCTAAAAGCAATGCCATACTCATTTTCTATTTTACCCAATGCATTTAAGTATTCGATAGTTATATTTTGAAATGATGATACACTTACATTAACATCAAGTTTAGATTCTACTTTCACTATAATTTTATCAAATGAAGTTCCATTTATTTCCAATGAGGTACCTGCTTTTGAAGACACAGATGTCCCCGCATTATTTGGGATTTTAAAAGGTTGATGAGCTATTCTAGCTGCTCTAATTGCTTCTAATATTTTTATAACATCGTCACAATCATCCATTATCCCCAAACAAGGCAAGGAAAACTTCTGATCATTATCCCTCTTAAACACCCCCCACGTCACTCCTGGATCGTGTGCAACATCCCACTGAAGCTTATTCAGAGCCAGTGCATTTACATTGGTATTATAGCTCATAAGGTTGTCTGAGTTTCTTGCGGCATCTCCCAGATACATTGGATCAAAGATGTGATATAACTTATAGTTACCATGGCCTAACTCGTGTGCAAGGGTGCGGCCCAGGGTTTTAGGATTCTGGCTTGCGGCAGAATAAAGAAAACCAAACTGCTTGGAGAAATTCATCTTACCTTGCAATGCCTCATCCCCCTGCTCGGCTTTGCTCATGCCAATCACAAACATGTAGGCTGTTGTCGCTTCTAATTTATCTTCACCTTTGAAATTGATGTAGGCATCTATTACTCTTGCTTCTACTCCTGTATAGTCATTGTTTAATAAACCTGATCCTCCCGTATTAAAGTCACAGTTACCTTTATCACACCAGTCTCTGTTGCTATCAAAGCTATTATCCACCTCTACTGTGTAATTGATACCTATTGGGTTATAAGCTTTATTCAGCTGCGCCTGAATAGCATTGATATCTTTATTGAAGTTATTACCCATAGCCAGGGTTACTAGCTTCACCTTCTTCTCCACTATATGATAGGAAGCCAATAACAATGCTCCGGCTATTTCTTTCTTTGATCCATTGTCATAAATAGCCAATATCTCCTGACCGTCTTTGGCTGGACCTCCGGCTAATTGTAGTGTGGAGTTTGACAAGGTCTTAAATACAAAGCCTTCTCTGTTTACAAACACCAGCTTGCTCTTATCTCCTCCTGAAAAGTCAAAATCCACTTTATCAACTGCTCCGGGTGTAATCGCTTTGGCTGAATAATATTTACCATCAATATTCAGGTAGTGAGGTGCCATAGCTACAGACTTACCATATCCATCCTGCCAGGCATCAAACGAATAGGTGGCATTGCTATTTGCCTTGAAGATTACTTTTGCTTTTGAAGAGGTAGGGGCATCCTGAAGACCTTTGAGACTTTCATCGTAATGTCCTACTTCTGTTTTGGTCCCATTACTGCTTACTGAAATTACATTACCATTACTATCCTTTACTAGCGTAGGGAATCGTTCTACAGGATAGCTCTTTCCTCCTACCTTAATGGAGTTCCCTTCTACTTCCAGGTCATTGAAATTCTCAGCTTCTGTACTGATACCGCCAAGACCTCCTGTTTTAACGAAACCTACATCATCTCCACCCTGGAAATAGTTTAAGGCATCTTCTCCTGCTTTCTGGGCATCATCAATAAGTTTAGCTGCATCCTTTGAAGCCTTTTGAGCATCATTCAATGCTGTACCGAAATCATCGACCAACCCTCGTATCTTTGCTGTAGTTTCATTATCAAAGAGCTGAGCTCCTATTCCTGCCTTCAGATTTCCGGCTGTCACACAAACTTTATCATTGACATACAGGGAATCAAAATCAATATTAAACCGCACATTATCAGTTTTTCCTATTAATGGGGTTGCTGCCACTCCTGTACCTTTCCAGAGGTAGGCTCCTCTCGTGTCCGGGGAAAGGGTAATAATCTTCATCTTGTAATCTGAGACACCAATGGTATCACCAACTTTTAAACCCTCTAATGGCCTCTTAGAGGTACGATCACAACTGCCTCCTTGAGAACAGTCAGCTTCCTTCACCTCTTTTGTTGTTCCGCTAAACGGCTCATTGGCAATGGCATCTTCTGTTCCACAATAGGCTTTTACTTCTATGTCATAACGAACTCCGGAAGAAAGCTTATCGATTGTTTTCTTTACTTCGCCCTGAGCCGTATAATCCGCCTGAAGCTCTGAAGTAACTACCAGATCTATTGGATAGGATTGGCTCCAGACCTGACCGTTTTCCTTGTACCTGATCTTATAAGAAGTCTGAGTCTTAGAACCTGGCTTAACCGGCTGTGGGTAGGGCCAGCTGAGCTGGATCTCTGTCTCTGTAATCTGTTTTATTTTCAGATTGCTTATGGAATCACAATCTTTATTACCCTTCTCTGATTTTGACAAATCAAACTCTCCCAGTTCTGAGTCTATGCTGAACTTACCGCTACATTTACATCGGATCTTATATTGATAGATCGCACCAGGAGTAAGGCCGGTAAGCTTTGCATTGGCGGCAGTGGTGGTAAATATTTTCTCCTGGCCACCTCCGTCTTTAGGTGAATATACAACAACATATTCTTCTGCTCCGGAAATACTTTTCCAGTCTATTCGGGCTGTCGTTTCATTTTTAGGTTCTGCGCTGTGCACAGCAGGTGGAAAACAGTCGGCAGTAGGTGGATCAAGAGGAATCTCCGATTTTCCTCCTTCCAGTCTGAAGCCGCCTTGTGGGGTTGTTACTGTCTTGCCTCCTTTACAGATAAACTCAATGGTATAATTATAGAACTCATTATTTTTATTCCATTAACTAAGGCTTCAGGTGTTAATAAGGTTTGTGTATGCTTGCCGGTTGGTGAATCTTTATGCCAATAAGTCAATTTAAATGACTCATGAAGGTCTAGCTTGGGCCAGGCAGATCCATTGAAAGTGCAATAGCTGAAAGGGTTAATGGTATTCTTAAAGATGAACTATTAGAGGAATATTTCTCTGATTTTAAAACAGCTCAAAATTTTATATCGAAAGCGATATCGATATATAATAATATAAGATTACATTATAATATTGAGATGTTAACACCAGAACAGGCTCATACTATGAAGGGAGAATTTAAGCGAAGATGAAATACATATGATCGTAAAGAGAAAGGAGGTATTATGTCCACCAAATAGGTTTTTAAAGGCATTAAGGAATCCAAAGTCACAAAAAAGCCTGACTGAAAATACAGACAGGCTATTAATATGACTTCGTCACCCGGAATCATATCCCTAGCGAGTTGCTCCTCAGCAGAGCTCGTTTCCGCTTCTGATTCCAAACTATAAACGTAAACTTATCCTAGGATTATTTTATATTTGTAATCTCTATTCAGTATTTAAACTAAAAACTGTAAACCTATTTAAGGACGAGGCACATGGATCGCAATTTAGACAAATATCCATCCCACTTCCTACCAGAAGTGAGATGGACAAATAATTCTGTTCTTTGGTTTTAGTCTATATCCGACAACAATTTCATGAGAACCGGCACTGTAAAGTCTTATATCACTTGTGGTATAATCATATCCATAACTTATATCCCATGTATTGTTTATGATAACACCAGCAAGAAAAGCGATTGCATCCGTATTACGGTAGGATACACCAGCCCATAAGAAGTCTTTATATCGAAGTTTTGCATTGATATCATAAGAGATAGGTGCCGGAGCAACTGCTTTTACACAGAAAGATGGAATAAGAGCAAAGTCATACCCAATTGGGAATCTATAACCTGCAGTAATAAAATAATGCTGAGACAGCTTACCCGAAGAAATAGCACCCTCCCTTGCATTATAAAGTTTTTGAGGCATAACCTGAACCATTGATCCGCCGACAAAAAATTTATCAGAATATATCCAGAATCCGGTATTTATATCTGCTAGGGAAGTATTCGTTGAACTTACCAGCAGAGCATCGTCTGGGTTAGCAGTATGCAGCATATTGGCATTTAAAGAGTATTGCTGAAGCCCACCCATTATACCTAAAGATGCATATAGATTTTTAGCAAACTGTAAATGGTAAGAATAAGCTAGATCTATGGTAGTGTTTTTTGTTGGGCCTATAACATCATTAGATATTATAGCTCCGACACCATGGAAACCATTTTTCTTATTCTTTGACCTGTTATTGGTTACCCTGGATTTTCCAAGAGCCGTGTGTGCGCTCAGGTACATTGTACGAGGAGCACCTTCAAAGTTGACCCATTGTTTCCTGAAACCTAATCTGATATCTGTATAATCTTCAGTACCGGATACAGCAGGATTCAGCATAAACGGATTAACCATATACAACGTGTATTGCGGTTTCTGTTGCCCCAAAGCAAATACCGAACAAACCAATACCAGTAAGGCCGATAAGTAATATTTTTTCATAGTTGCTATTTAACTCTTACTTAAATCTTTTGTTAGTCCTCAACCCTATTAGAAACAGGACACTTGATCCTTTAAAGAATATCAATCTAAATCCTTCTCCTTTGAGAGAAGGATTTAGATTGATATTCTTTATCATTTTGGGTTCATAACTTTTATACTTTCAACTTTATACTTTAAGCTTTATGCTTTATGCTTTATGCTTTCCGCTTTAAGCCTTCAACTTATTTTAAAATCTGAACATATCCCGAATACGGATCTTTAAAGATCACACTATGTAAATCTATCACATAGAAGTATGTTCCATCAGGAAGTAATTCCCCATTTCGGAAGTTTGTTCCATCCCATTGTTTAAGGTTTCCTGTTGACTTCCATACGAGTGTTCCCCAACGGTTATACACTTCAAATGTTACATTTGGGAATCCGTTAATATTTTCAATTTCCCAGGTATCGTTATTACCGTCTTTGTTCGGAGTGAAAGCATTCGGAATTCTTACAGGTCTCTCCACAAATATACTTACTTCATCAAAAGAACGGCAAGTATTTGTTGCATCTGCAACAGTTAGAATATACGTTATATTATCTGCAGCTGTAAGTGTAGGATTAGCAATATTAATTGCGCTAAGTCCTGTTGGAGGCGTCCAGGTATAAAGCGCTCCCCCGCTTCCATTAAGCGTTACCACGGTTCCTTCAAGTGTATAAATATCATTTCCTGCATTCGCGACTGGAGTAGGAATAACATTTACCATTACAGTATCCGAGAACCTTGGACAAACACCATTATCCTCTTTAAAGTAGTACAAACCTGACTGATTTACTGTTAATGTTGGAGTAGTGATATTTATTGGGAAACCATCTTTGTACCACATTAATGTTGTTCCGGCACCTACAATAGCTGTATAGGTTGTATCCTCACCTGAACAGAATGTTGCATCAGACTCGGCAATATTTGGTTGAGGAATAGGAAGTACTTG
The DNA here is from genome assembly GCF_000775915.1 of Sporocytophaga myxococcoides. Lineage (NCBI taxonomy): Bacteria > Pseudomonadati > Bacteroidota > Cytophagia > Cytophagales > Cytophagaceae > Sporocytophaga > Sporocytophaga myxococcoides. The sequence continues at coordinate 35,698 of NZ_BBLT01000007.1, read as the reverse complement.
CATTGTAATGGTGTTAGATGTCGCAGGATTTGTTCCCGGCTCCACACATCCAAGAACTGAAGTCATGATAACACTGATTTGATCACCATCATTAAATACTCCACTATAGGATAGCAATCCGCCTCCCACAGGTTGACCATTTTTAAACCATTGATAAGTTGGATTAGCACCACCACCACTTGCTGTTTCAGGTATTACTGTATAGCTTGTTCCTGCACAGATTTTACCAGGGTCAGCTAAAACAATCTTTGGAGTAATGTTACTTAAAATTTTAACAGTTACTGCATTTGAAATGGCTGGATCAGTTCCTGGTTTAATACATTTTTCAGATGATTTGACTCTCAGATAAACCATTTCTCCATTCGCTAATGAAGTAGTCGAGAAAGATGGACTATTAGTACCTTGCACTGAACCACCTACTGACCACTCATAAGTCGGATTCAGACCAAGGTTAGTACTATCAATCAAATCAAACTTAACCAATTCTCCCTGACAAGATTCCAGTGGGTCACTGATTTTTACATATGGGGTAAGGTTTGGATTTACAGTGACAATCACTTCATTGCTATTCACTGGACCGCAACCTATAGCATCGTTAACGACTCTTCTGTATCTGGTTGTGATATTCAAAGCACCAGGATCATAAACAGGATTATCTGAATTATTAATAGTAGTCCAGCTAATTCCATTAGTTGAATACTGCCAGGAATACTTGTATGCAGCATCATCTTTTCCTCCTGTTACAGCTACAGTTTCAGTAAAGGCAACAGGGTCACCATTCTCACATATGGTTTGATTAGATCCAATCTGACCAGCTTTTAAGATATCCCTTATTGTAATCTTAACTGCAGCTGTTTGAGCTGTATTACATAGCGCAGGTCCATTCGGGTCATATACTGATTTTCTAACATATAATGTTCCTGCTGTCAGAGTTCCCGGATATTGGTAAGTCAACCCATTTGATTGAGAAGGAGCAGATGCCCATGAACCAGCAAGACCAGTATTTGAAATTTCCCATGTATATACAGCTGAAGCAGAAACATTCGATGGAGGATTAGCTGGATCAGTAGATATTAAAGCAGGTGTCGATCCACTGCAAATATCCTGATCAGAATCTATTTCTCCTGCAAGTATTCCTGGAAGAATAGTTATTTTAACTGAGTTTGTCAGTACAGCCTGACATCCAGGAGAATTATCCAGACGTGCAAAGTAAATGGTTGAAGCCTGGGGATCTGGTGTAAAGCTGCTACCTGTTGCTGCTCCGGATACATTTACAAATGATCCGGCCGTACCTGTTGGAGAATATTGCCATTGATAGGTGTAAGTCGTACCATCTCCACCAGTTGGAGCCGTTTTCTCAATTAATTCATCAATTGTGTTGCCGCTACACAATGTCTGATCATCACCAATAGTTCCCGGCTTAACCGATGGATTTACAGTATAAGTAACCACATTACTTTCTGCTGTAGGCGTAGGGCATTTATCCGAAGTTACAATTCGTTTAACAGAATAAGTTATTGCGGTAGCTCCTGTATTTGTAATCGGAGGCACAGGACTATTTGCTGCTCCTGCAACAGGTGTAGAAAAACCAGTGCCATTTAAGTTAACTGACCAGCTATACTTATAATCTCCAGCCCCATTTGCACCGGTTGGAGAAGTCAGATTAGTAATATCAGCAGGATCTTCTCCGCTACATACTGTACCTCCTCCGGCTATGGTTCCACCTTTTAGTTCAGGAAGCACGATTATAGTTACTGGATCTGAAGTTACTGACACTGTTCCGCAGCTACCAGTTACTATAAGTCTGTACTGCATCGTATCAGTCAGGACTCCTGTGAATGAATATCCCGGAGTATTAGAAATTGGTCCGGTCCATGTACTGCCTGCAACATCTGTTTTGGACTCCCATCTATATGAGTAAGAATCTCCGGACTTTAATCCACCTTTAGGAGGATTAGAGATATTTAGATCAACCGGAGTTGTATTATAACAAATAGTCTGATTAGCTGAAATGTCTGGCTTTTTAAGATCAGGCACCATTGCTATTTTTATCGTATCAGAATAAGCTGTACAAATGGCAGTACCAGCCGTAGTTGTGACTTTTCTTGTATAATAAATTGAGTCATTTAGTACCGGAGGTACAAAAAGTGCATTTGTTGCACCTGACACATCTGTAAATGGACCGGTTGGCGTTGTTGATGACTGCCACTGATATGCGTATGTAGCTGAGCCTCCGGTAGCAGGTGTCTGAGTTAATGCAGCAGGTGCAGTGCCTTTACAAATGACCTGATCTGCACTAATAGTACCAGGATTTAATTCTGGCATAACAGTAATAGTTACCGGGTTGCTGTTTACAGCAGGACAAACCCCGGAACTATCTCTTCTTATATAAGTATATACCAGATTTGCAGCAGAAGTATTATTAAATACTGTATCAGCTGGAGAAGCAAATGTATAATTTTGTCCGTTTCCTGTCGCCCCTGCAATCTTCTTACCGTTTACAAACCACTGATATTTACCGGCACCAGGTACTCCTCCAGCAGCTACCGGAGTTACAAATGCAACTGGTTTTGTACCGCTACAGATGATTTGACTTGTAGTTGGAGTTACTGGTGTATTTGGAACGTTTACAGTAAGCTTTAATGAATCCTGTAGAAAACAAGAACTAATGCTTGTAACTCCATCGCTATCCTCTACTTTGAAGAAATAGGTACCTTCATCTGCAGCTGTAACATTGTTCAATGTTAATGTAACCGGAGATGTTGTCACAACAGTAGGAGCCGTTATAACTTTAATTAGAGATCCCTCTTTCTTGTACCAGGAATATCTGTGCTTATTTTGAACGGGTTTGGCAGCATCTAGAATATATTCCCCAGTGATAACCAGGTTGCTACCAGCACACATTGTAGTATCGTTATCAAAGGTCTTGTTGACAACAACAGTTTTAGGTTGAGAGCATGGGCAGTTTTCAGTAAGTTTTACCTGTAGCCTGTCGCAATATCTTTGTTCAGAATGGAATTTGATGTTGGCAAATAATCCCCATTCAGGAGAGTTTGCAGGGTTACCATAATTGTCAACATTAATCATATTCAGAAACTCCTCGTTAGGAACATCGTCTAATACTGGCCAGTTAGGGTTGCATTTGAAATAAATACCAGTTCCAGTAGTTGTTGCACTAAATCCCAACCAATAATCTGTTCCTGTTTTAGAACCTGGAAGAGTTATTCCCACAGGCAGCTTAAGTTGACCTATTCCAGGCTGATCAACTCCAGGACGGGTTACTGCAGTTCCGCAAGCAATTACATTTGTTTTATCAGCAATTGGTTTTCCGTTAACTAATTTCGTTCCATAAACACAGACTTGCCATGTATAATTCTTGGCAGATCCTTGGTATTCTGAATTCTGATAAATTGTTACTGTGTCAATTGTAACAGATTCAGAAAAAACTCTGATCATGGTGTTAGAACTTGTAGGATTCATTGTGCTTTGATTTCCAGATGTACAGGTAGAAGGTTTAATTTCCCCAGTATTCCCACTTGCATACCCCTTTTGCTCTACATAGGCAAAATAATCTGTACCGACTTTTTCAGTAATTGCAGATTTAGGAACACCAACGCTATCCTGGCGATAACTCGTTCCCAATTTAGTACCACCTGTTGCTGCTGTATACCAATCATATAAACCATTACCGGTTTTAGTTTTTAGATACACAGTGCTTCCACAGAATGTCAAACCATTTGGCACACTAAAATCTAATGGATATTTAGATATCGTGATTTCATCAATAGCAGGCTCGTAAGGAGTACAAGGTGCATCAGATCCTACATATTCAACTTTTACCCGATATGTACCATCCAAAGTAGCATTATAAGTTACAGCAGATCCGTTTCCTGTAGCAACCTGCGTTCCGTTTCGGTACCAGGTAATTTTATAACTCGATGCAAGTGAAGCACTAATGACGAACCCGGAATTTAAAGTAGTTCCTGACCATTTGGAAAGACATACGGAAAAATCTCTTGGAGTGATAGTGGCTTTGGGTTTAGGCGCCGGGAAGTCGCATGGAGGAAGTGTAAATTGTGTTGCATAACTTTGACAGTTAGTATTATTTAAACCTAACTGTCCAAACATGTTATTTCCCCATGTATATATCTTGTTATCACTGGTTGTATAAAACCCCCAGGTATCTCCATCTGAAATACTTACTACATTGTTGTCAACCGTAGTGGCATTTCTCCTTATAAACACTGGAAACGCAGACTGGCCGGTAGAAGTAGCTCCATTTCCCAGATGTCCACCAGAATTTGCTGTACAGGCTCCATTATTCCCCCATGCTACAGGTTTTCCATCAATAGTAACAGCCATGCCATATCCCTGACCTCCGGAAATAGCTTTTGCTTTAAGAAAAGTCTCACCAAGTCCTGCTCCTGCCGTTGTACCCCATTCTCCCGCGACAACTCTTCTTGGATCAGAGAAGTTACCCACTGTAGCCCCTTGTCCAGTCATAGAGCCCCATCCATCATTTCCCCATGCCCATACGTAGCCAGTAGCATCAAGAGCAAGACACATAACGTCAGCTGCAGAAATTGAAACGATTCCGTCTAAAGGGGTACCATCTCTTTTCAGAACAGGACGAGCATAGTTATCGTTTGCACCTTCGGTTCCATTATTAGCTGTTCCTAAAGCATTCCTTCCCAACATTCCGGAACCTCCATATGTACCTGTGCCAGCACCCCAAGAATACACTGTACCCAAACCATCTCCATCAGGATCAACAAGAGCATAAGCAGTTTCATCACCTGCTTCTATCTGTATTACATTGGTTAAAGGATTACCATTTGGTGTTCTGACATAAACCGGTGTCGCACTATTTGTAAAATTTCCATTAGCCAATTGGCCTTTGTCATTTCTACCCCAGCCAAGTGCAGTACCATTATTTAAGATCACGTAACTATTGTCATTTCCCCCCGAAACATATTTCACATCAACCAGATAATTTGCCAATAGAGGATTAGAAGATGCAGGTGCTTGCCCTCTGAGTACACGGGCTGGAGCTGTAGTCCCGGCAGCAGTGCTTCCCGTTCCTGTTATTCCCATAGCTCCTCCATTGTTCCCCCATGACCAGGCACCACCATAACAATCCACTGCAATAAAGTGAGCACCTGATCCGGCATCAACTGCCTTTACAGTTATACCTGAGTTAATGGATGTAAAATAAGGATCATTGGTTGGGAATATTACCTTTTTAGGAAAGGATTCTATTGTATTGGTTGATCCTACACCTAAGATTCCTAAAATTGGAGCATTGTTGGATCCACCAGCATTATTCCCCCAGGTAAACACAAAGCCATTAGCACAAATAATGGTTGACACTGTATTTCCTCCAGAAACCAATAAGTCCTGAGCCTTTAGTCCTGAAGAAAATAAAATTGACAAAACAATAAAAAACCTTACAAATTTGACCATACTGTTAAAACTATATATTGTTTTCAATACACATTTCTTAATTTCTTCATTTAGTAAAATCATACAATTGAATTGTACAATTTTTTTACTTCAATTATTTATTTCTTTATAGTAATTATCCTACTACTAATTATTTCATTGACTTTCAAGTCAATTAGGGATTGAGGATTTTACAAGCAGCAAAGAACAACTCTCAATAGGGTTACCTTAATTTTACTCTAAGGAAATGCTGTTGATTAACATACATCCATTTCCTTACATTATATCTAAATTAAGTCCTCTTTAATCTTTTGTAGATACCCATAAGCACGCGAAAAGTAACCAGTAGAGTAAAAAAATTTACTACAAAATTCCCAACCATTTTTCATCTCCTAATTAAACAATTGAAAAACAACCGACTTACTGAGAGTAAAATCCTACAATTATTTTCAGATTGTTACCAACAGGTTTTATCCGATTTTGTTAAGACTCTGTTAAGTATTTATAATATTTATATATATCATTGATTAACAAATAATGAGCGAGGGAATACCTTATTCGATTATATGGGGGCTTTATCCATCTAAAATAAGCGAAGCTCTTCTTTTGAAAAGTATGAATCTATAATGAAGTATGACTCAGTATTGATATTATAAATGATTCTAGTTAGTAAGGTGAGTAGTTATAAAGAAACTTTAAGAAGATAATCATTTCATTTTGCATCAAAAAGTTAAGGCTTCTCTTACAAAAGAAGCCTTTGTGTTTTGTTCAACTAAACCTTTAAAAAAATGGAGACTTGTACAATAACTGGTTGAAAGACAAAACAAAGGTCTGATAACAAGAACCCAATATCAATACCGTAAAAGGGTATATTTTATCATATATTTTATCATATATTTTATCATATATTTTATCATATATTTTTTCAAAATTAGGCTTCCGGAAGGTAGAATTATTGTCCGTTATAAAGATGTCCTGCTGCAATTAAATTCCGCTCATCTTAACTCAATAAGTAATGGTTGGTGCTGATTGACTCCTTATATAAATGTTAAGTGATGAGATAATTTTGATTGGGAACATTAAATTTCCTTTTATAGGATAAAAAAATAAGCAAGAGCAAGAGACTCTTTATTAAAAGTTCTCTTGCTCTCTACTCTTGCAGTTTATGTAGCGAGGGGGGGAGTTGAACCCCCGACCTTTGGGTTATGAATCCAACGCTCTAACCACCTGAGCTACCTCGCCGTTTCAAAATCGGAGTGCAAATGTAACAAACTCCTTTGTCAAAAAGCAAGTTTTTACCAAATCTTTTTTATCTTGCTCCAAATTATGGGCAATAACCCTTGAGAATCTTTTTATTATGGAAAACAAATTCAAATACACGGCGGAGTTTGAAATCAATGCCTCCTCAAAAATGATCTTCCCTTATCTGAGCACTGCCCTAGGCTTAAAAACCTGGTTTGCTGATAAAGTGATTTCTGAAGATGAAAAACGCTATGACTTTATCTGGGATGGCAGGTTACAGAAAGCGAAAAAAGTAGCCCAGAAAAACAACCAATATGTAAAATTTGAATTTGCTCCTGAAGAAACAGAAACACAGAAAAATAATTCCTATCTGGAATTCTCTCTTCAGGAAAATGAAATAACACAGACCTCTTTTCTTAAAGTCGTTGATTATTCAGACACTGATAGCAATGACCTTCAAAATATGTGGAAAGGCCTTATTGAAAACCTCAGAGAAAAGGTAGGAGCATAATATTAGAAACAGTGAACAGTGAACAGTAACAGTGGACAGAAGCAGTAAACAGAACAATTAAAATCTTCGTTTTACTGCTTCTAAATTTATAGGAAGTGTCAACTTTTTACTTTAAGCTTTAAACTTTTTACTTGATGCGGGAAAGTAATAACTTATACTCCTGTTGATCCGGAGCATCTTTAAAAATCTTATCTACTTCTACCCTTAAAGCATCTGTAAAACCAAGGCTTATTGCTTTTTTCAAACTCGAATGAGCCAGCTTCCAATTACCTTTTGCAGCATATACTTTAGCTTGAAGATAGGCATGTTCAGAGTTTTCAGGTTCAACGAGTTCGTAAATTTGTAAAAACTTCAATGCTTTTGGGTAATCAGTCTGCTGAATAGCAGAGTTGGAAAAGCTGAAAGCCGCAAGTCCCAAAAATCCTTTTATTCTCTTGTACATAATTCTCTCTTCTTTTGGAAGCGAGTTATTCTGTACCATAGTAATAATCTTAGAATAGTTGGCTTTCCACCATTGCATACCTTCTTTTTCAAAGGCCAACCAGAACTTTCTTGTCAACTCCATCTCTTTCTCTTCTATTATGGTGATCTCAGCCAATGTGGCTTTAACAGATTCTGATTGAAACAAAGAATTTCCCTCTGATTTAAAAGCTTCAACCGACTTAAGGTCTTTCAGGAAACTTATCCATTTCTTACAAGCCAATAAAGCCTCGTAATGCTCATTCTTTTTCTTCTTCCGGTTAATTTCAGAAATTCCCGCATCTGCTAATGAATCAATGAGTAATTGATTTTTCGGAATTACATTTTTCCTCATCGCATTCATTTTTAGCCATAAAAAAGCATATAGCATATCTCCAGCTTCCGGCCAGTGATGGCCACCTTTTACCTCACTCATATAATGAGTCATTCCGGAATTATTCATAGACATATCCAATTGTCTCATTTCGCCCAGATTAAAATCCTCTTCCCCTACTATTCCATAATAATCAAATGGATAACCTATATTATTGGATTTTCCAGGGAACCCACCTCCACATCCGATGACTCCTTTGATTTCATCTCCTGAAATAGCCATTCCACTGGCTACTCTTGCTCCACCCGAAAACCCTGAAGTGTAAATTCTATTTTTGTCGATAGACAATTTAAACTTACAATCTTCCATCATTGTCATAATCTGAGGTTGAATCTTATCCCAGCTTATTCCATTTTTGGAATTGTAAGAACCTGCAAGAATTGTCTCGAATTGGTCTGCAAGCTGATGATATTTTTCGACAGGTAAATTTCCATTTCCCTGAGGATCGAAAAAGTATACAATGGGATATACTTTTGATTCTGAATAGTTTTTGGGAATGTAAAGACTATAACTAAGCAGGGAATCCTTTGATGTTTTAACTGTTTGAATTTTTCCTGGTATTAAACGAGATAGCTCAAGCTTATTTTCGCCAGTGGTGTCATTATTTGCTCTGTCCAGCAATATATCCTTATCCTCAATATTTGGTTTCTTCTTTTCACACCCAAATATGAATAACAGAGCCAATACAAAAATCCAATGAAAGTTTTTTGAGACCATGGTAATATGAAGACAAGTTTGAATTAATGAAACACAAACATAAATAGAAAAAATTCAGTTGCCTTATAGATAGGGAGTTTTTCATAATGCATATGAAATCAACTTTCATGATTTATGAAAAAATAATAGCTCTTAGTATTGAATCTATGGAAAATCTTTTTTCTTCTGAAGACCCGAAACATTTTTATGTATGGATTAATCCCAAAGATGTTTATGCTTATTACAATGCATTAATGATGGGATCTTTTGTTTCTGTAAGTAATCGGGAAGATAATCTGATGTTTTTACCCAATCAGAATTTCTCCGGCTATATAAGTCCTTTTCAGAGTAATCTTTTAAGAGGTTATCAGACAGAACATAATCTGGAGCTCGTGCGAAAAAGAAAATTTAATGAATACCCATCACGCCTGGTTGCGACTTTTTTATTTGAAAATGAAGACGATGCAATGCTTTATAAAGACTCTCATGATTTCCATGTTAGCCAAAGAGAATTGAAAAAAGGGGTTACTGTTGGTGCGTATACTTATTCAAGACATGATCTTTCCTGGATAGATTTTCTTAAATCACCACTTTTGGTAGACAACCATGTCAAAAATGAAATGCACTATGCGTACTGGGAAGGTAAATCTGTTGAAAACTTTAAACTTGAACTGATGGAAAAACCTCTTTCTGCTGTAGCTCAGTCTATTTACGAAATCTTATTTCTGGGCAGGATAGATTTTTTAAAATAGACAGTTAGAAGCTTGCCTGAAATGTTCTTACTTAAAACTCCTTTACGATTTTAACTAAAAAAAAATCAGAGCAAATTTAAAATTCACTCTGATTTTGAAATTATTTTTTAAATCTGAATTAAGCTTTTTTGCTTGATTTAATAAGATCTATAAACTCAGCTGAAGGCTTAAATTTTGGAGCATAATGCTCATCAATTATAACTGCGGTGTTTTTAGATATATTTCTACCGATTTTCTTAGCCTTTTTCTTGATGATAAAATTACCAAATCCTCTAAAAGAGATCTCGTTACCTTTTGCCATTGAATCTTTGATAACAGTGAATAAAGTCTCTACAACCTGAGTTACCTCTGCTTTATCCTGTCCTGTTTTGTCAGCAATTCCTGAAATAATTTCTGCTTTAGTCATATTAATATTGAATTTTTCTGCTTGAACTATTACGTAAAACAATAAAATATAGTGCAAATAAGGAAACAGAAGTAAGTTTTTTGCCATATTTACTGAATATGGTACTAAAAACTCTGACTATTTCAATCACACTTTTTTGTCAGTTTATTATAAAACGGCATAATATATAAACTGTTACATATCAATTCAATAAATATTAAAATAAATGTTCAAACAAATATTTTCAACAGTTTTAAAAAATAAAATTACTCTTTCAACACTGATAATCAACAATATTACTTTCTTTCAGGTATTATTTTTATTTTCTCCTTATTTTTTTCATTTAATGGATTTAATTTTGGCGCGCGAATGTTAATCGATGGATTAAATTTTGGTATTTGTGCAAAACTCCATATTCAGCCTCATTAAATTCTGAATTGATTTAAAAACTTTAGACTGAATCTTTTTCAGTCATATTTCATTTTATTAACCAAGCTTAAATAGCTTTGTAAACTTTATGTGGTCTAAACTTTCATCTATTATTATTAAAAGTAGGGTTTGGCTTCTCCTTATTACAGTGTTATTCACTGCGTTTATGGGATACCAGGCAAAAAAGATTGAAATCACCTACGATTTTATTAAAGTAGTTCCAGACGACGATCCGGATCTTATTTACTTTAAGGAATTTCAAAAGACATTCGGAGAAGATGGAAACATTCTGGCTATCGGATTAAAAAACGATAAGCTTTATGAATATGAAACTTTTGCCAAATACCAGCAACTGGCCAAAGATCTTTCAAAAGTAGAAGGAGTTACAGGAGTCATTGCTTTGCCTGAGCTGATGAATTTTCAAAAGGATACTGTAAATAAAAAATTTGCCATTTCTCCTGTTTTCACTAAAACTGTAAATAGCCAGGCTGAACTTGACTCTTTGCTGAAAACTGCAGAAGGTGTTAAAGTTTATGAAAATCTGCTCTTCAATAAGAAAACCGGTGCAACCCTTCTTGCTGTAACTATTGATAAAGACTTTCTTAATTCGGCCAAAAGAACTGTTGTCGCAAATAATATTCTCAACCTGACTGAGAAATTTTCTGAGGAGTCCAGTATAAAAATGCATTATGCCGGCCTTCCCTATGTAAGGGCAATTATGGTTAGTAAGGTTAAAGATGAATTAAACCTGTTCCTGGGCCTTGCTGTACTGGTAACGTGTATATTCCTCTTTATTTTCTTCCGCTCATTCTTCGCGGTATTCTTTACATTCCTGGTAATCTTGATTACTGTCCTCTGGACTCTTGGGTTTATTGTCGTCCTGGGATATAAAATTACTCTGCTCACGGGTATGTTGCCAGCTCTGATTATTATTATCAGTATTCCCAATTGTATTTATATGTTTAATAAATACCATCAGGAATTCCGTAAACATGGCAATAAAATTAAAGCAATCAGCAGGATCATTGAAAAAGTCGGCTTTCTGACTTTTATGACCAATATCAATACTGCTGTTGGTTTCTTCGTGCTACTTTTCACAGATATATCCATTATCAGAGAATTTGGTATGGTTGCAGGGATTGTCAGTGTCGCTACATTTATAATCACCTTGATCGTAATACCTTCTTTACTGCTTTTCCTTCCGGAACCAAGCAAAAAGCAACTTAAACATCTTGATTTCAAATTATTCAGACAGATCAACCAGTTCCTTGAAGGATTGGTAATGAACAAAAGGAAATGGGTCTACATCGGAACTGTCGCAGTGCTTGCTGTTTCTGTCTGGGGGATAAATAAAATAAATGCTGTTTCATACATGGTTGACGACCTTCCCGAAGACAGTCATGTAAAATCTGACCTCGGATTTTTTGAGCAAAACTTTAAAGGTGTAATGCCTTTGGAAATTGTAGTAGACCTGGGCAAGAAAAATGGGATTAAGAGTATCTCAAATCTGCAAAAACTGGAAGAGTTGGAAACTTTCCTCAAAGAACAGGAATATGTATCTCCTCCCCTTTCTGTTCTAAATGTAGTAAAAGGTGCAGTTCAGGCATTCTATAATGGAGACCCCGAACAATACAGATTACCGACAAACAGGGAAGCTCCATTTATCACAAAATATCTCGGTAAAAAATCTGAGGAAAATACATTAAAGTCATTTGTAGATTCTACCGGACAATTTGTACGTTTTACCTGTAAAGTGGCAGATATCGGTACAACCAATATGAATATTCTGATTAAAGATAAAATTCAGAAGAAAGCTGATGAAATATTTGCCGATAAACACTTTGAAACTCATATCACAGGTACTACTCTTCTTTTCCTAAAAGGAAATGAATACCTTATCAATGACCTGAAAGATAGTTTGATTATGGCTTTTATTCTGATCTCTCTGATGATGGCCTTTATCTTCACCGATATCAGAATGATCATAATTTCATTGATCCCTAATATTGTTCCTATGATCATTACTGCGGGCATTATGGGTATCTTCGATATAACTCTGAAACCTAGTACGGCTTTGATATTCAGTATTGCTTTCGGTATATCCATTGACAGTACCATTCACTATCTGAGCAAGTTTAAACAAGAATTAAAAAATTTAAAAGGGAATGTTTATGCTGCTGTAATTAAAAGTCTTGAAGAAACAGGTGTAAGTATGATCTATACTTCCATGGTGCTTTTCGGCGGATTTGTAATTTTCTCATTCTCTCAGTTTGGAGGAACAATTGCCCTTGGTGTGCTTACTTCTTTAACCTTGTTCTTTGCAATGCTCACCAATCTAATTTTGCTTCCAGCATTACTTATCACCTTTGTAAGTCCGAATCAGAAGAAAGAAATGAAAGGCTTCAAGATCATAAAAAACCTAAGAGCTAAGCGTCTTCAGAAAAAGGCAGATAAGGCTGAAAACGATGAAGAAACAAAACAAGCGGTTTAAAAAATAAGAATACAGGAGCCGGAATTTTTTCCGGCTCTTTTTAATTATACAGAGAACCATCTTTTTTCTCCATGCACAAACATTCACATAGCCACCATCATCACGGTCATGATCACCACCACCACGATTCCGAAGGTGGTCTGAAGATGGCTTTTTTCATCAATCTGCTGTTTACAGTTATTGAGCTGGCAGGCGGTATTTATACTAACAGTATTGCAATTATATCCGATGCAGTGCATGACTTCGGAGATTCATTTTCGCTGGGCTTATCATGGTACTTTGAAAAACTTTCAAAGAAAAAAAGGACACCTTCATATTCTTTTGGATACAAGAGATTTTCAATATTAGCAGCCTTAATAAATGCGACTATTCTGCTGGTGGGTTCTGCTTTTATAATCTATAAAGCCACCGAACGTCTATTTAATCCGGAAGAAGTAAATGCGGAAGGCATGCTAATCCTGGCAATTCTTGGTGTAGTTTTCAACGGTATAGCCTTTTTAAGACTCAGCAAAGGAGACAGCATGAATGAGCGTGTAATCAGGCTCCACTTCATCGAAGACATTCTCGGATGGGTTGCTGTCTTGATTGGTAGTATTGTTTTACAGTTCTGGACTATTCCTGTTCTTGACCCGATTTTATCTATTGGAATTTCAGGATATATTTTATTCAATGCTTTCAGAAATCTTAAAGGAACCCTTAAAATATTGCTTCAGGCAGTTCCTGATGACAAAAAGATGGATGAGATTAATGAAATCCTGCTAAGTTTTAAAGAAATTAACAATGTTCATGACCTTCATGTATGGGGGCTAAATGAAACTTACACCATATTGACCGTCCATCTTATTGTAGCTCCTGAAAAAACGATTTCAGAACTGGCCCACATAAAAGAATCTATAAAACTGAGGTTATCAAACTATGGAATTGAACATGCTACCATAGAATTTGAAACAGCTGATGAAAAATGTAATCTCGAGAACTGCTGAGGTTAAAAGCTAGAATGCTATACACTTTCCATCTTCTGCTTTTTCTCCCTCAATCTTTGAATAATGAGCCAGACTTTCTTTTCCAAAGTGAGTTAAAAGCATGCGTTTTGCTTTTAAATTCTGCTGCTCAGCTATTATCTTTTTGTAATTAAGATGGGTTAAAGTCTCTTTTTCATAAAAATTGCATTCACAGATAAAGAGATCTGCATTGTCTGCTATCTGATATAGGTTATCTGTCCATCCTGTATCACCGGAGTACCCGAGGATTTTAGAATCCTTTTCAATCCTGAATCCATGAGGATTTACCAAAGGATTATGGCTTACCTCAAAAAATTTCATCCTAAAGCCTTCAATCTCTAATGCTTCATTTTTGTTATATTGAACAAAACGAATATCAAGATTCTGAAACATTGAGATTGCATCAGGATATAAAAGTGCAGAAACCTCTTTAATCCTTCTTTCTCCATCAGGAGGTGTAATGATCGTTAATGGCTTTTTTCTTTTATCTGCTTTATCCGCTTCCAGCACTAGAAAAGGAATTCCTGCTATATGGTCACCGTGAAGGTGCGAGATAACAATGATATCAACCGCCATAGGATCAAGATAGCATTTTCTTATTGCTGCCAGTGATGTAGGGCCACAATCGAGCAGTATATTTTTATCACCCCATTCCACATAATAACAGGAATTAAATCTGCCATCGCTGCAAAATGCGTCTCCACTGCCAATGACAGTTAGCTTTCCATTCGTCATTTTTAAAAATAAAATTGAAATTATAGTTTGATATACCAGCCTAAATTAAAGCTGATATTATCAGCATTAGATTTGTAATTTAAAACTTGACTAGGTTTATTAGGGTTCTGAACTGCTTTTTCATCCACTTCACTTACCATTATCACTTCATTATCAGAAACTGTTCTTATTTGATTACTGTACATATTATAATAAGAAATATCAACCATTTTTCCTTTTTTAAAATCAAAGCTTAAAGAGTTATAAGCCACTTCCATGACAAATACGACTCTTTCGGTTGGTGTTTTAATTTTAATTCCGGCAGAAGTGCTAAAACCAATCCCAAATCCTCCTGTCCATTCCCATTCTATAAGTTGAGTTCCTCTTATTCCATCGGTAAACCTAAATTTATTTTCGTAAGAAGATTTAGCTTTAGCGAATACGACTGAAGGGCCTAACTTTACATATGGTTCCACAATTTTTGAGCTGCTGGCTGAAATTACAAGATTCGGATTTACTATTAAATAATTAGCTCTGAATGTGGCGTTTTCATCAATCCTTTGTACTGTTGAAGTATCAAATGACCAAATATTATTAACCCTGTTAGGTCCACCAAAATGGTAACCAAGATTTACCTCTCCTCCAATATTTTTTGAAAACATCATCCCTAAAGCTGCCGAGATATTAAATCCTTTACCATAGGAATGTAAATTATAAGAAACTTTGCTGGAATATGGAGATTGTTGAATTTGTCTATTGCTCCCAATTCCTATTCCAAATCCATATCCAGCTGAAAAACTTACATATGTACTCTTCTTGTCCTTATTGTTGTTAATCTTCGTGCCTTCACTATCCTGTCCGAATACACTCAGATTAAAAAATAAAACCCCTACCAATAAATAAACTTTCATAAAATAATTTTAAAAAATACTCTTTTGTGTTTTCAGGATTAGCCCTTCTTATAATACTTCATTGCTTCAGGCAACTCTTTCTGTATCTTCTGAATCCTTTGCTCGTCTGAAGGGTGTGTAGAAAGAATCTGCGGAGGTTTAGTCCCTCCCTGGGCTTTCATTCTCTGCCAGAAGTCTACCGCCTTAGACGGATCATAACCGGCAATTGCCATAAAAATCAATCCCAAATGATCAGCTTCTGTTTCATGCAAACGGCTATATGGTAACAGGACCGCTACCTGGCTACCTGTATTATAAACTGTATTAAAAAGTGCTTTAGTTTCAGCCGGCTTGCTGGTCAAAGCAATATTCAAGGCTGTTCCCCCCATCTGGGTAATCAGCTCCTGACTCATCCTTTCCGAACCGTGTTCCGCTATTGCATGTGCAATTTCATGCCCAAGAACCACTGCCAATCCGGTTTCATCTTGGGTGACAGGAAGGATTCCTGTATAAACCACTACCTTACCTCCAGGCATACACCAGGCATTTACAGTGGGATCCTCAACAAGATTAAACTCCCACTGAAAACCTTTAAGCTTTGAACTAAGATTGTTCTGAGACATATACTGCTCCACAGCTCTCTGAATATTTTCACCAACCCTTTTTACCATAGCAGTCTTTTCTGCATTAGAAGACAATTGATTGGTACCTAAAAACTCTTTATAACTGGTATAACTCATTGACTGCATTTCCGTTGCAGGTATAAAATCAAGCTGTCTTCTTCCTGTTACCGGCACTTTCTGACATTGAAGCAAAGAAAGAGTCAATAGTGAGCTTAGAATTATTTTCGTTTTCATAAATAATTATTTATAAAGGGGCTCTTTGTAATGTGTCAACAAATTTACCAATAGTAAAGAAGGATTTAAACTCTCTTTTCCAATAAATTTTACATCGTTACCTCAAATACTGTATTGCATTTTTCCAAGATCGTTTTTAACTTACACTAATTCTTATACTTTTGTAGAAGAATTAATCTTTAACCAAAACGATTAAGCATGAGGACAAAAATTTTATTATTCCTACTGGCGTTATTTCCGGCAGTTACTTTTGCCCAATCTTTTCCTACAGATCCAGAGACAAAAAAATTCACGTTTCAGGAGACAGTTAATGTAGACAGTTTATCAAAAGACCTGATCTACGAAAGATCCAAAGAATGGATGGGAAAATTTTACAACAGTACAAGTCTTGATTTTGACAATAAGGAAACAGGAAAAATCAGTAAAGAAGGTACTTTCAATGTGTTAATCACGTATGACTTTAAATACAAAACAGACTACGTACTAACCTACAACATCAGCATCTTTCAGAAACCTGGAAAGTATAAATATACTATTACTGATTTCATGATCTATGACAGCAAAAACGGAGCTAAAACTGCTCAAAGTCTCGAGGCGTTTTATGCAAAAATGAGATCTCAGAGCAAAGGCGATTTTGTAAATAAGGTAAATGCTGAAGTTAACAAAACGATAGAAAATTTAAAGTCCTATATGATAACAGGACAAAAGAAAAACGAAGAGGACTGGTAGAAATCAGTCCTCTTTTTTTAATGCTTTTTCTTTTAAGATATTCACTTTCTCAATGTAAGCCTTGGGATTCGTTTTTCTTTCTAATCCTGAAGCAACCATGGTTCTGACTGTTCCATAAATAGGTCTTTCACCCCATGGTCTGTCATGTAATCCAAATATCCAGCCTATATTTGCATAAGAAACCGGATCTCGTCCATCAAGAAAATATTTATTATTAAGGTAAACTAAATTTTTATATGCTTTATCCGGTGTATCGGACCATTCCAATATCTTTTTTCCCCAGTACATTCTCATATAATTATGCATGAAACCAGTATACTTCATTTCATCCATTGCAGCATTCCAGTATGGATCATGTGTTTTTGACATCTCAAGCTGCTTCAAACTGTATCTGTGAGGTCGCTCGTCTGCTTTATGCTTTTCCAAAGTGTTTTTAGCCCATTCAGGAAGAAAACTGAAGCAATCATAGTCGGATGTATAATAAACAAAATTAATGGATAGCTCCCGTCTTATTAAAAGTTCTTCTACATAGGAGTCTACATTTTCTTTTTGATGCTTTTGAATTTCAAGCAGTATTTCGACAGGACTGATCTGACCAAAATGGAGGTACATACTCATATAAGAGATATCGTCCTTATAAGGATGATTCCTGTTTTCTACATACAAGTCAAGTTTCTTTGCAATAAAATATTCCAGTCTTTTTTTAGCCTCTGTAGGTCCTCCTTTAAAAAATGAATCTACTTTCCCTACACTTGTATCAAGCTTTAATGAACCCAACAATGCTTCAATATCATTTAATGATAAAGTATTTTTGAATTTTAAATCCAGAGATGAATGATTCAATTTTACTTTATCCAGAGGCACTATAAAAAGATTGGCATGCAGCCATATTTTTCTCCGAATAGTCCTGGCAGCATATTCAGCTTTAGAACTTGCTATTTCCACAGGCACAACTGCATCTGATTCCACCTGCACCACTCTGCAGGAAACACCATCTGACACTTGCTTTCTCCATATTCTTTGATGCCTCAGGTATCCCATATCACAAAAGACAATAGCTGCATCAGCAGCAAATTCTTTTGCAATATCTGGTGGAAAGCCCTTTTTCAGGATAAAGCTGATATTTCTATTTGATAATTGATCAGCAGTATCTTTAAGTCCTTCAAGCATAAAATGATAATGACGAAGGTTGGCTTCTGGATAATTGTCCATTAAACCAAAAACCACTAGCAGCGGAAGTTCTAATTCGTTTGCCTTTAAAGCTGCATATTCCAAAGCATGATTATAATTAACCCTTTGAGATTGTTGCATCCAGTAAAGAACGTACTTTCCTTTCTCCAATACTGGTCTGTCATTTAAAAGTCTTACTCGTTCCTTTTCTACTTTAATCTTCTTCACTGAATACGCTTATAAACACTTTAATTAGTAATTAATATCAAAAGAGGTAAAATCACTAAGTGGAATTTCTTCTGTTTTAACTGAGTTTACCTGTGCCATTATTGGCCCGCGACTACACCATTTCAAAAACTTTTCAAGACTTTCTTCCTCTCCCATTGCTTCTATTAATACATCTCCATCCGGAAGATTTTTAGCAAATCCCACCAGATTTTGAGCTTTAGCTTCCGACCGAGCAGAAGCTCTGAAAAAAACACCCTGAACTTTCCCAGATACTAATATCCTTAAGTTTTTCATAAGAGTTCGTCAAGAGTTTTCTTGTATATATTAAACATTTCCTCACTGAAACATATAAAAATAACTTTTTCGGGAAAATTGTTTTGTTTCAGAAATTCAACTGTTGTCTTAATTGCTATTTCAGTTGCTTGTTCAAAAGGATACCGGTAAATACCGGTACTTATAGCAGGAAAAGCTACTGACCTACAATTATTCTTAACGGCTAAAGTTAAAGAATTTGAAAAACATTTTTCAAGCAATACTGATTCATTATGAGTACCTCCATTCCAAACCGGTCCTACTGTATGAATGACAAACTTTGCAGGCAGATTATATCCTTTAGTAATTTTAGCCTCACCTGTTTTACAACCATGTAGCAACCTGCATTCATGCAGCAGTTCTTTTCCGGCGGCCCTATGGATTGCACCATCTACACCTCCACCACCAAGTAGTGATGAATTGGCGGCATTTACAATAGCATCGACTTCTATTTTTGTTATATCTCCTTTTACAATTTCAATCTTTTCTTTTATCATACACTTAGAGTCAAGTAAATATATTTAAGAAATTTAAGAATTGGAGGGCCAGTTTGTTCCATATTAAAAAAAACTTCCAAATTATTAATCAAAAAGTTCATTAAAGAGGAATAATTAGATAATAAAAATGAGGCTGGTGTACTTCCAGCCTCATTTTATCTGAACTTAATGTCAATCATTCTATGCGCATTTTCCTGGGGTGATTTGAAAGGAAGAAGAATATTTAATTCTTCATTTTCATAAACAGCTTCAATATTTTCGATGTCTATAAATGAGGGTACCTCAAAAGTCCTTATAAATAAAGGCATCTTAACCAGGTCATCATCTTCAAAATCATCGAACCCTTGTAGCACTGTGTATACTGTTAACTGATTAAAATCAAGCATAATATGAAATGCTTCTGCAGACATAGAAGGAGCCTTTATGGTAATAACAAAATTAAAATCAGTCCTGCTGAATTCAAAAGATGTCATGCTAGTTCCTCCATTTGCAGTATTAAGGTAATCTGTCTGCTTTAACAACCCCCTTAGTAGTTCTCTGTTTTCCAAAAGATTCATAGTCTGTCCTCTCTTTTTAATAGAACAATAATTATTATAAATTAATATCACTTACTACTATTATTCCTTTGCTACCATATCAGAATTTAAGAAGTGGCAAAAATAGAACAAAGATGATTTCTAAACTGTTTCTTATAAATTATATGTAATGTTGATACAACAATGAAAGAAACATTTGAGCTGGTTTCAGGAGTCAATTCTTTAATAAGAACTTTAAATGATCGCTTTTCCTTTTTTAAGGAACTAATTGGAATGACTGAAAATAATGCTTTCCAAAACATTTCGAGCACAAACTGTAGCCAAAGCAAGGTTCTTCAGAAAGAACTTTTAAAATATTCAGATGAAACTGCGGAAGAAGCGGGCACCAGCTTTTCAAGTGATTCCAAAAGGTTCTGGATAAAGTTGAAAGATAATATAACAGGCACTAGTTTAAATACTATTTTTCAGGAAGCTATAAAAGTTGAAAAAAATACTTTAAAAGCATATCAGGAAATACTTGGCTTAAACCTTCCATCAGACCTGAAAAACCTAATATCCGGACAATATTTTTTAATTGAAAAAAACTACAAAGAGTTGACTTTACTTGAGCAAGAATATTCAGATGCTTAGCTAAAATTAAACTGTTGATTTTTTTGATCTTTAAAAGATTTTTAAAAATATCGCTTTAACATTTTTTTGATATAAAGGTTCTTTAAAGTAATTAGCCAACAAAATTTGGAGGACCTGTCGATGAAACAATTGAACTTTTTGTTGATTTTTATTTTCACAATTCAATTACAAACGGGAATTTGTCAGACAAATGACAGCATAAACCCAGAAATTACCAAAATAAATGAAATCAAAGACCATCAAAATAAAAAGTGGTACAAATCAAGAGTATTTAAAGCAGCTATAGCTCCTACAATTCTTATAGGTCTTGGAGTTTCTACAATTCAGAATCATGGAATTTATAGCAGTTACGATGCAAGGAATGACATGCAAAAGTTATTCCCCTCATTTCGGACAAGAGTTGATGATTATCTGATTTTTGCACCATATGCTCAACTCGTAGCATTGAATCTTTTAAAGGTTAAATGTCAGAACGATTTCATAAATACAGCTTTACTTATTGTAAAGACAGAGATAATAGTAAATGCCTTAACTTTTTCCGTAAAATATATAACTCATATTCAGCGCCCTGACAGTTCTGATTTCAAATCATTTCCTTCCGGACATACAGCACAGGCTTTCGCAGCAGCAACTATTGTTCATAAAGAATTCAGATACAAAAGTCAATGGTATGGAGTTGGTGCTTATACGATAGCAACAGCTGTTGGCTTTTTTCGAATGGCAAACAATAAACATTGGTTGTCCGATGTCCTTGCTGGCGCAGGATTTGGAATTCTTTCAGCTCAAATAGCATACCTTACCCATCAAAACAGGTGGGGTAGAAAAACGCAATGCCTTATACCTACTTATTATAATGGTGCCATGGGAGTATCTTATCAGCTTACATTTTAGGATTTACTGTATTTTTCTCTGTAGAAATCTTCCATCTTCATCGCATATTTGGAATACTTAATAGAATATCCATATTTTTTTGCATAAACATGAGTAAACTCAGCACCAAAAAATAAGATGAGTGAAGAATAAGAAACCCAGATCATAATTAATATTAAAGATCCTGCAGCACCATAGGCTGAAGCAGGGTTCATATGAACAAAATAAAAGCCCATGGCAAGCTTTCCAATAACAAAGAGGAAAGATGTTAGCGCAGCTCCAAACCATACACTTCCCCAGGCTATTTTTACATCTGGCAAATATTTGTAAATAATAGCAAACAATAAAGTAATGATCCCGAATGATACCAGGAAATTTATTATAAAAAACCAGGAAACTATATAATCAGGTAAATGCTGATTAAGCCAGGTACTAAGAGCATTGAGTGCTGTGGTAATCAATATAAAAGCAAACATCAGCACACCAATAAAAATTATGATGGCAAAAGAAGTAATCCTGCTCATGATATATTTTAATATTCCACTTTTAGGATTAACCCTTACTTCCCACACCTTATTAATCGATTTCTGAAGTGCGATAAATACTCCTGTAGCTCCAAAAATCAAAGTACCCAAGCCTACAAAAGCTGTAAATCTCGAACTTGTTTTCAAGCTTGCATTTGCAACTATTCCCTGAATGATGCTTCCGGCCTCATATCCAAGTATTTTACCGAGTTCAAAAGCAATTTTACCTTCAACTGCATCTTTACCAAAAATAACTCCAGCAGTATTAATAACAATAAGTAATAAAGCTGGTAATGAGAGAATAGCATAATAAGCAACGGATGCACTCATTTCAAAAGGATCATCTTTTATCCATTCTTTATAGGTTTGCGAAAGAAGATATACAATATCTTTGGCAACTTTTTTTAACTTCATCAGGGATTTTTTAAAGGCAAGAAAATTAAAAAAATTCTACCACAAAAATGACTTATATTAGAAGAAAAAGAGTAGGAAGCATTTCCTACTCTGTTAATTCTTTCTCCTTCTCCCCTTCGGATAAAACGCTTTCTGCGTCATGAATATTAATCTCTTTTAGAAGCTCTTCTTCCAATATAGAAGCCCAGGTGTTCAGATATAAAATTACATCTTCTCTTTTGTCTCTTTTAAGATAAACATTCTCTCCCATTCTCATCAATATCCTTCTGTCTGTAAGATTTTCCAGATTTGCAAAATCATCCAGAATAAGACCAGCATCTAGCATTACGGCTATGACTTCATCAATTTCATAACCACTTTCTTTTCTGAATAAACGAGATAGCATGTCCCAGTCACCGTGCTTCTTTATGCCAAACTTCGTGATTTGCTTTTTATCTAAGCCTGTGAGAACCTGAGCTAAATTACCACAGTTGCATGATCCAATATCTTTCCAGTTATAGTTGGTTTTATTTCCAATCTGTTTTGCTGCAGTCCTAAGGGCTTCGATTAATCTTAAACTAGGTCTAGCCATAACTTTAATGTTTTTAATGGAACATCTGATTATATAAATAAGCATTTTTTTCATCATTATGTTTCAGTTAAGGCAAACCTTTATTTGAGAATATATGCGGAAAGAAATTAGTTGTATGAAGTTGCTGGTTTTAAGTTTAATATACTCAGCACTTTCTCTTCTGTAAGGGGCTTAACGAAATAATTGGTTATACCAAACTCTTTTTTTAATCGCTCTTCGTCCCTCGGGTTGTTCGATGAAGAAAGAACAACTATTTTAACATTATTTTTATTCTCAAAAATTAACTTATCAAAAGATTCCAGAAACTCATATCCATCAATTACAGGCATATTAAGATCTAATAAAATAAGTTCCGGACAAATGCCATTTTCATCATAGATGGTAATAAATTTTAATCCATCTATACCGTTTTTTACCACTTTAATTTCGCTCGCTACTCCCATTCTTTTCAATAAAGTTTCATTGATAAAATTGCTAATCTCATCGTCATCAATTAGCAATATGCAATTAATTTTTTTCATACAATTTTAAAAAAGTAGTATAAATAATTGTTTTGTGGTTAAAAGGTTTGAAAGATTTTATTGAAAGTGGCAAATAAAAGTTCTGCGGCAAGAACAGTTAATAATTACCTTTACATTCATTTCCTAATTTTAAAGAAAAATACATAGAATGATCGAAGTCTCAAAAAAAACTTCTGTACCTGGTCAAAAAATCATTATTGGAAGTCTCTTTTCTAACCTTTTTTTGGGTCTTCTTAAACTTTTAACGGGTATATTTGGAAATTCTTTCGCATTGATTGCCGATTCTATTGAATCTTTTTCTGATGTGATCAGCTCTGTAATTCTTTTCATAGGATTAAAAGTTTCAGTTAAAGAACGGGATGAAAATCACCCTTACGGACATGGAAAGGCTGAACCAATTGCCTCAATTGCTCTTACATTTTTACTTTATGCAGCAGCAATATTTATAATCACAGAAAGTATCCAGAATATTCGTACTCCTCATAAACCTCCTGCTCCATTTACATTGATTTTACTGGGTGCTATTATATTCATAAAAGAAATTTTATTTCGATTTGTCAGTAAAGCGGGAGAAACACACCAAAGCTCAGCTATGAAAGCAGAGGCATGGCATCATAGAAGTGATGCTTTATCTTCCTTGGCTGCTTTCTTTGGTATTGCAATCGCTATCATTGGGGGAGAAGGATATGAAAGTGCTGATGACTGGGCTGCTCTTGCTGCTTCTGCTTTAGTTATTTATAATGCCTGGACAATTATGAGATCTGCTATGAATGAATTGATGGATGTTGCCCCTGACCCTTCCATAGCTCAGCAAGTAAAGGACATTGCAAGAAAAGTACCCGGGGTAGTTCAGCTAGATAAATGTCTTGTAAGAAAAATGGGATTTGACTTTTATGTAGATCTACATGTAATGGTTAATGCAGACATTTCTGTAAAAGAAGGCCACAAACTTGCCCACGATGTTAAAAATCAACTATTAAAAGACCTTCCTAAAATTAAAGACGTGCTTATTCATATCGAACCAGCGGAATAAGTAGTAAGTCGTAAGTATTAAGTTAAAAGTTGAAAGTTGAAAGTTGAAAGTTTGTGCATTAACATCAACTGTCAGGAAAATACAAACTGGGCTTCAGGTCTTCAGGGTTGTTTATAATATTCAACTTTAGAGTAAATAGGAAGAATATAACTTCCTGGCCTAATGATGGTCAGTGGTAAAGCTTTTTTTGAAAACTTACAACTTTTAACTTAATACTTACAACTTTAAAAAAGCCGGCATAGAGGGATGCCGGCTTTATAGAGGGTATTGGTGGGATAAGCCACTGGCTTATTGTATTTCAAAGTAACTTAAAAATTCTGAAGCAATTCTGAACTTCTCAGCCAATGCATAAAACCTGTTAATCAAAACATTAAGACAAAAAATATTTTTTTTCGGGATAAAAGGTTATTATTTTTATCTTTGCTGTTTATTTTGAAAAAATGGAATTAAACGCATTGACAGCGATCTCGCCTATTGACGGCAGATACAGGAATCAGGTTAAAAATCTAGCTCCTTATTATTCAGAATTTGGCCTAATCAAATACAGGATTCAAGTTGAAATTGAATATTTTATTGCGCTGGCAGAATTACCCCTTCCAGGACTTGAATCCTTTAGTAAAAGCTTATACCCATCTTTAAGGAATATTTATTTAAACTTTACTGAAAAGCAGGCACAGGAAATCAAGGAAATAGAAAAGAAAACCAACCATGATGTCAAAGCTGTTGAATATTTTATAAAAGCTGCATTTGATAATTTAAATATTGCTCAATACAGCGAATTCATTCACTTCGGATTAACTTCTCAGGATATCAATAACACAGCAATTCCAATGTTGCTAAAAGATTCTGTTCAGGAAGAGATTTTACCTTTGGTTTACTTGCTTCAGAATGCCTTAATTGGAATTGCAAAAGAATGGAAAGGGATAGCAATGCTTGCCAAAACGCACGGTCAGCCTGCTTCACCAACCACACTTGGGAAAGAGTTAATGGTTTTTGTTGAAAGAATAAACAATCAACTTGAGCTCTTAAAAAACGTCCCTTATTCCGCAAAATTTGGAGGAGCAACAGGAAACTTTAATGCTCATTTTTCTGCCTATCCGGAAATTGACTGGATAGAATTTGCAAATGAATTTCTGAACACTCAGTTAGGCTTACACAGAAGTCAGTTTACTACACAGATAGAACACTATGATAATCTTGCTGCACTGTTTGACAATTTGAAAAGAATCAATACAATTCTGATAGATCTTGACAGAGATATGTGGCAATACATTTCTATGGAATACTTTAAGCAGAAAATAAAGGAAGGTGAAATTGGTTCTTCTGCTATGCCTCATAAAGTCAACCCTATAGATTTTGAAAATTCTGAAGGTAACCTTGGTATTGCTAATGCCATATTTGAGCATCTTTCGTCTAAACTTCCAATATCAAGATTGCAAAGAGATTTGACTGATTCAACTGTCCTCAGAAATATAGGAGTACCTATTGCTCATATGTATATTGCTATTAAATCGTTATTAAAAGGACTTGAAAAAATTGAGTTAAATAAAGCCGCAATAGATAAAGATCTTGAAAACAACTGGGTCGTTATCGCAGAAGGGATTCAAACAATTTTAAGAAGAGTAGGATATCCCCAACCTTACGAAGCATTAAAAGACCTGACCAGACAAAACAAGAAAATAACCCGGGAAATTTTTGAAGCATTTATTGAAACGCTAAATGTTTCTCCTTCAGTGAAGGCGGAATTAAAAACGCTTACGCCTTACACCTATACTGGTGTTAAATTTGAATATTAATATTAGATTCACTGGTAGAAGCAGAATACTTACCTGCATCTACCAGTGAATTTTTCTTAAGTATATTTTCATTCTCTACTTTTTTCACCTTTACATCACCGTCTTTGTGCAATAGATAAACATCAATTTCATTATTTAAATTTCGTCTAATCTGAATCACAACTCTCGTATTGTTCACCTTTAGATTAGTGATCGTGAGCTCATTAATAAAGGAAGGCAAAGTTGGGCTCACAAAGTTAATACTGTTTTCTTTTGCATTGATTTCAATTCCCAAAGATGCTTGTAAAAGAAAATAAACTGAAGTAACAGCCCAAGCCTGGGGTGAGCAAGCAACAGGATATGCAGTAGGACCTTCATTCTTTCTTTTTTCAAAGCCACAAAATAACTCCGGTAATCTTTGCAATTCAACAAATGTAGTTACATCAAACATCCCCTTTAGAACTTTGTGGACTTCTTCATAAAAACCATATTTATAGAGCCCATAAGCAATCAATGAATTATCATGAGGCCAGATTGATCCATTATGATAAGACATAGGATTGTATCTGAACTCATCTGAAGCAATTGTTCTTATACCCCAGCCTGAAAACATATTATCATTTAGAAGTGTACAAGCTAGTTGTTCTGCATGTTCTTTTTTGGCTATGCCAGAAAAGAGGCAGTGACCTGCATTGCTTGATACAACATCACATGGGTTCTTTTGCCCATCTAAAGCAATGTAATAGCACTTTTTCTCTTCAGACCAAAAGGATTTTGCAAACTTCTCCTTTAGTTCATTAGCCTGATGACTTAGTTCTTCAGCTCTTTCTTCCATTCCAAGTTCTCTTGCTATCTTACTCGCACTTAACTTGGCATCGTATACGTAGCCTTGTACCTCACATAAAGCTATTGGACCTTTAGCAAGTTTCCCGTTTGAATAAAAGATAGAATCATGAGAATCTTTCCATCCCTGATTATTAAGTCCGCTTTCAGATTTTTTCTGATATTCTATAAATCCGTCTCCGTCAAGATCTCCGAAGTGATCGATCCATTTCAATGCTGCTTCAATATTAGGCCAGATATGCCTTAGAGTCTCAAGATCATTTGTCCTTTGAAGGTAGGCTCCTGCCAGTGCAACAAAAAGTGGAGTAGCATCTATAGTCCCATAGTACAATTTAAATGGAATTTCACCAAGCTCTGCCATTTCTCCGCCTCTTTTCTCATGAAAAATTTTACCAGGTTCTGCATCCTGAAAACTGTTCTCAGAATCTGCTTGAGTGGCTGCAAGATATTTTAATACTCCTTTGGTTATATCTGGATTTAGCCATAAGCATTGCCAGGCCGTAATAATACCGTCCCTACCAAAAGGTGTACTATACCATGGAATACCGGCATATGGATATATGCCATATTCTGTATTAGAAATCATAGTGATCAGATCAGATTTTGATCTGTGCAGCCATTCGTTGAACTGTTCATTAGAGCTCAATAATTCGCAAGATTCCTCTTTAACTTTTTCGAGTGTTTTTATAACCTGATTATATGCATCTTCATATTTCAGGATCTGTGTTTCCTTTTTTCCAATTTCACAGGCTACTGCAAAAGATATATAATCACATGCCTTAGGTGGTAATTGAATTTTATAGAATGCTTTTTTAGTTTCAATAGAATCAGGAGCTTTTTCAAATTTTATCCTTGTTTTTCTGGACACATTATCCAACCCTTTATAGCCAAGTATAATCTGATCTTCCTGGTACTTAGGAGAAGCTTTTCTTCCTGCTTTCTTTCTTGATAAACCTCTTACTTCAAAGATATCTTTAAAATCCGATTCAAAACTCAGTGACAGATTAAACACCAGAGGCTCCATTCCAAAATTGCACAGTCTTATTTTCTCATAGCAAACATTATTGTATACAAATTTTGCTCTGTGAATATGAAGAGAACCTTTTTCAGCTATGGAACCATTTTTATTTAAATAATCAGAATTGGTTAAGTCTACTGTCATCAACTCATTTTCTTCCTTCAAACTTGAACTCAGAAGTAAAGGTCTGTGTCCTTCAACGAGCAGTTCCAGCTTACTTAAAAATCTTGTTCCTTCACAAAATAATCCCTGTGCACCATGCCCTATTGGAAACACATCACCATATCTATCAAAGACCCCAAACATATCCTCATGCTTGAGCACAATTATCCGGTCATCGGCCAGAGATGAAGATGCAAGAATAAAATATTGATTTTTATACTTGATATAACTTCCCATGCCTAAACATTTTTATATACAAAATTAATATTGGACATACTTTTAGTTTTGATCAACTGGTCATAAACCTCTAAATAATCTATAGCCATTCTTTCTGCTGAAAATCTCTTATCGAAGCAAGCTCGAACTTTAGCCCTGTCAAGTTTTTTCACATCCTCAATACTACAAAGCGCTTCTTCCATACTTTCTACTATTCTTCCGGACACGCCATCTTCTATAACCTCCGGAACACTCCCGTTTCTCCAGGCAATTACAGGAGTTCCACAAGCTATTGATTCTATCATAACCAAACCAAATGGTTCAGGCCAATCTATTAGAAAAACAAGAGCGATCGCATTCTCCAGAAATTCCTGCTTTTCTTTTTCACTCACCTCTCCAACATACTCTACCAAAGGGTGATTAAGCATTGGTTTTATAACTGTTTCAAAATATTCATGATCTTTGGTATCAACTTTTGCAGCTAGTTTGATTGGAATACCTGCATCAATGGCAAGTTGTATAGCTCTTTCCGGTCTCTTTTCCGGAGAAAATCTTCCTAAAAATGCCAGATATTTACCTTCTCCATAACTTCCTTTATAAAGGTTTGAAGGAAGCCCATGATATACAGTTTCTATCCAATTTGCTTCAGAAAGTGGTTTTCTTTGAAAATCGGAAATTGAAACCACTGGTATTTCTTTATACTCTTTGTATAATGGAATAAGATCAGGCATATCAAGCCTACCGTGCAATGTACTAACATGAGGTATAAGCATTCTCCTTGAAAGTGGAAAATGCAGGTAATCAATGTGAAAATGTATTATATCAAAATTATCAACTTCCCTCTGCACCATTTCCATAAGTGTGAAGTGATGTGCAAGTGGATCCATACTCTCGCTATCCAGTCTTAAAGCTTTGTTACAAGGAGCAATTAGTTTAGCTTTGGTTTCAGAATCTCCAGAAGCAAATAAAGTTACTTCATGCCCCTGCTTTACCAATTCCTCTGTCAGATAAGAAACAATCCTTTCAGTCCCTCCATATAATTTAGGTGGTACGCTTTCAAAAAGCGGACTCACTTGTGCTATCCTCATAGTTTTTTATCATAATACTATAAGATTAACCATGGTCCATATCGAAAGTTTTTCTTTTCATATTTCTTAGGATAAAGGGCAAAATATCAGCTATCTTTGGAGCTAATTTTGCATTAGTTTTAAATGAAAAAGTTAATAAGTCTGGTCATCAGAAAAATTCCCAGAAAATATTTACAGATAATAAGTCCGCTGGCGCTAAAAGTTATTGCTCTTTTCTATGCGGGGAATAAAGTAGAATGCCCAATTTCAGGAAAAACGTATAGAAAATTCCTTCCTTATGGGAGAATTCCAAGACCTAACGCTCTCGCTCCTGATAGCCTTTCTCTTGAAAGACATCGTTTAATGTGGTTATATCTGAAGAATAAGACAAATTTCTTTACAGCGAATCTAAAGGTCTTACACATAGCTCCGGAACATTGTTTTATTCATAGATTTGAAGCACTTAAAAATCTTGATTATATCACAGCGGATCTTGAATCTCCATTGGCAAAGGTAAAAATGGATATACATCAAATTCCATTTGAAGCTAATACATTTGATGTAGCTTTCTGCAATCACGTAATGGAACATGTTGATAGTGACATTAAAGCTATGAATGAAATTTACAGAGTATTAAAGCCAGGAGGTTGGGCAATCATTCAATCACCTCTTGATCTCGGTAGAGAAACTACATTTGAAGACTTCTCCATAACTGATCCTGCTGACAGAGAAAAAATTTTCGGACAAAATGATCATGTAAGAGTTTATGGAAGAGATTATAAAAAACGTCTTGAGCAAGGTGGATTTACAGTTGTTGAGGATGACTATGTGATGCAGCTTGACCCTAAAATTGTAGAGCGGTATGCTTTGCCCCAGGAAGAAATTATTTACTTGTGTAAAAAATAAGATTATTTCTTTTCTTTAAACAATTCTCTTTTAAGTTCAGTTAAAAAGCCTATCCCATAGCCCGTAAGCTGTGTGAATACAGCAGCAATACTGAGAAAGCCTATTTTTAAACTTTTATTTTTAACTGTTGAATCGATCAGGATCAGCAACGAATACAACAACAAAAATCCAGAACATATAAAGAATACTGAACTGCTAAAAATTGCTGAAAGAATCGTGAATGCGCAGAACAAGGTGAATGCTGCAGGCATAAAATGAATAGGTTTTAATTCCGAAGGAAAAAATCTGTAAATGTTTATTCTTGCCCTTCCGAAAAAATGAAGCTGCTTAAAGAAATGACCAAAGTTTGTCCTTCTTTTATGATATACAAAAGCGTTTTCTACAAGCCCAGATTTAAATCCGCTATTTATTATTCTGATACTAAATTCTATATCTTCTCCCATTCTGGTAATGATATATCCACTGGTTTTCTCAAAAACTCTTCTGGATATTCCCATATTAAAACTTCTTGGATGAAAGACTCCAACACTTTTCTTATTCCCTCTTATTCCCCCCGTCGTAAACAGTGAAGTCATGGAATAACTAATGGCCTTCTGCACATCTGTAAAGGATGGATGACTTTTATCAGGACCTCCGTATGCATCCAGAAATTTTTCATTTAAAGCTTTCTCTAGCTCTTCAAAATAGTTAGGTGGGATTATACAGTCAGAATCAAAAACTATAAAGTAATCACCTTTTGATCTTTCGTATCCATAATTTCTGGAAAACCCCTGACCTGTATTTTCTTTAAAGTAATAAGATATATCTAGTTGTTCTTTGAATGAATTGACTATCTCTTCACATTTTATGGAAGAACCGTCTTCCACAACTACAACATCAAAATTCCTGTAAGTCTGTTTGGTCAGACTTTCCAGTAGTTCTTTAATTTCATCGGGACGGTTGTAGATGGGAATAACTACAGAATACCTTCTCATGCAATATCTCCGACTTTGTCTAGAATAATATAATCAGACCTTTTATGAGAGTTCATGGTGAGAATTTCTCCGATAAAGCCTGCTAAGAACAATTGAACACCAATAATTATAGCAACTAAAGCTAAATAAAACCAGGTATTGTTAACTACATCTCTACCTCTGATTCCCATTGAAAGGTTATAGATTTTATCTGCAAGAAGATAAAAAGTAGTAAAAAATCCGAAAATAAAAGATAAAGTACCTAAAGAGCCGAAAAAGTGCATCGGTCTTTTTTTGAATTTTGTTACAAAGGTTATGGATAATAAATCAAGAAAACCATATAAGAAGCGTTCTAAACCAAATTTTGTAGTTCCATACTTTCTAGCCTGATGCTGAACAACTTTTTCCCCTATTTTCCCAAAACCATTTCTTTTAGCTATTACAGGGATATATCGATGCATCTCTCCATAAATTTCAACATTTTTTATCACCTGGTATTTGTAGGCTTTCAAACCACAGTTAAAATCATGAAGTTTAATTCCTGAAATACTACTGGTAACTCCATTAAACAATTTGGTAGGTATAGTTTTTGAAATCGGATCAAATCGTTTCTTTTTCCAACCAGAAACCAGATCATATCCCTGATTTTTGATCATATCATATAGTTCAGGAATTTCATCAGGACTATCCTGTAAATCTGCATCCATAGTAATCACAACTTCGCCTTGGGCATTATGGAAGCCCTGATTCAAAGCTGCACTTTTACCATAGTTACGACTAAATCTAATCCCCTTAATATAAGGATTCTTATTATTTAGTTTTTCAATGACATCCCATGATTCATCTGTACTGCCATCATCTACAAGAATAACTTCATACTTAAAGTGATTCTTATCCATTACTCTGCTTATCCATTGTGTAAGTTCGGGTAACGATTCTGCCTCATTCAGCAAAGGCACTACTACAGAAATGTCTGGTCTTAAAGAGGCCATCTTAATTATTTATAAAATACATTCCTTTGTTAATTACTGCCAAAGGTTTTCCTTTGAACTTCCAACCAACAAATGGAGTATTTTTAGATTTTGATCTAATATCATTTTTGGTAAACTCCCATTCTCTTTCTGAATCAAAAATGGTGATTTCAGCAAGTGCCCCTTCCTTTATAACAGGCTGAGATAAGCCCAGAATTTTGCGGGGCGCATAGGATATTTTATCAAGAAGAGTTTCAAGAGAAATATCTCTTTTAATTGTATTTACAATGGAAAACACCGATTCTAATCCAATCATTCCAAATTCAGCCAGGTCAAATTCCAGATTCTTGCTTTCTTCATCCTGAGGGTTATGGTCTGATACAATAGCATCAATAACTCCATCTTTTAAATAATTCCAGAACGCATCAACATCTTCCCTGGATCTTAAGGGAGGGTTTACCTTTAAATTTGTATCAAAGGAAGTGAGTAATGTATCATCAAGGGCAAGATTGTATGCAGTAATATCAGAAGTTACATTCAGACCTTCAGCTTTAGCTTCTTTAATAAGTTCGAAAGAACGTGGACTACTAACATGAGAAAAATGAATTTTCCCTCCTGTATACCTTAATATTCTAAGATCTCTTTCAACAATTATTTCTTCAGCCAACTTGGGAAGACCTTTCAACCCCAGAAGTGTACTGGT
Source organism: Sporocytophaga myxococcoides (assembly GCF_000775915.1). Classification (NCBI taxonomy): domain Bacteria; kingdom Pseudomonadati; phylum Bacteroidota; class Cytophagia; order Cytophagales; family Cytophagaceae; genus Sporocytophaga; species Sporocytophaga myxococcoides. Next base: position 2,786 of record NZ_BBLT01000007.1, on the reverse strand, counting down.
TAAACCTTCGTTCATCTGACCATACATAGAAACGTATTTATCCTCTGCATGAACAAGCAAAAGTCCATCAAATGCCTGAAGATATTGAAGTGTTTTCAGTAACACATCCGAATGCCAGATTGGTTTATTTCCATCAGAAAAAGCAATTGCTCCTGCTTTATGCAAATCAATCATCTCGGTGATTTCTTCACCCTTATTGTCCACTGTAACAGCTGCAACAGGATAAACTGAGGTAATTTTATTAGCAGATCTATTAGAAATATACTCAACTAAATCTTTTGTTTGTAAAACTGGCTTGGTATTTGGCATACAAACAATACCTGTGAATCCACCGGATGCTGCAGCTCTAGTAGCCGAATGAATATCTTCTTTATGTTCGCTTCCCGGATCTTTTATAGAGGCTCTCAAATCAAACCATCCAGGTGAAACTTTTAAATTAGGGCTTTCAAGTACAATATCTGCAGTCTCTTCAAAATCTCCAATCTTCTCAATTATACCATCGACAATAACTATATTCTTTTTCTGAAAATGATAAGGTGAATTTTTATCTATTATTTCAGCAGATTTTAAGAGAATTTTCATTTTAAAAGAAGCGAATCAATAAAATTTCCGTAAGTAAAAACAACAGACACAAAATTAAACAATATTTCCAAAGAGGCCTTCCCTGATCTTCATTTTTAAAATCTTTGAGGAAAGAATCCGTGTTCTCTAAAGGTAGAATTTTAACATTCGGATGTGTCCCCTGAAATTTCTTTAATTCATCTAATGTATAAAAATCCATAATTGATTCTTTCTTGCCAAAATTTAAAGCAACAATCCTCTCTGTTTGTCCTTGCTTATTTATAAGAGAATAAAATCCAGGCCCCATCTCTCTTTCTGGTATTTCTATCATTAGTTGTTTGCCCGAAACTCTTTGATCTGGAATGAATTTTATTCCATTACCCTCCAGAGTAAAAATATTTTCGCTACGTGGATCTGTTAATTCAATAGTAAAATTTTTGTCCTGAAAACTATATCCTAACTTTTCATATGATGAAAAACTATCAAATCCGACTTTGTATAAAACAGGAACGAAAAGTGCATGTCTCGGAAAATTTGTATAGCCAGAACTAAAAGGTGCTGAGAATAAAAATAATTTGCCTTTACCTGAAGTAAATTCTGACAAGAAAGACCTTCCATTCTTAAATTTCAATAAACTATTTGATTGATTTTTAGAATACAAAATAGGAAAAGCATAGGGCATAGAAATATTCTGATCCTTTTTCTCAAATATATTTTTAAAGAATGGATTATTAAAGTCAGGGGGCACTAAAGTATATAAACCCTTATCCCCTAAAGTATCTGAGGAATAAGCCTCAACTTGAGAAATATTCATTTTTTTAAATAAATCATTTAAGTTATTTATATCCGTAGTACTGGCAGGTACATATATAAGCTCACCACCTTTCTTAACAAATTCAGCAATGGATTCAGAAAGAGAAGCTGGAATATTTTTTACAGCATTAATTACTATTAAGTTAGAAACAGGAATGGTGGAATAATCAAGACTACCAGATGAAGTTGATGTAACTACAAAAATATCCTCATTACTAAATAAATTTTTCAAATAGGAATTATTCCCATCATCCACTAATAAAACTTTAACCTTAGGACTTGGATTGATTGTAAAATAATATTGATTGTCAAAAGAAATAGGACTATCATCAATAGAAAGAATACATTTTTTCTCTGAGTTACCATTGATATTAAAAGGTATTTTTACAACTTTCGCAACGCCATTATTCACCTCAGCTACCGCTGAGCTAACCTGAATCCCATCAATACTAAGTTTCAAATTAACCTCTTTATTTCCTTCCCTTCCTTCATATTTAAGCTTTACGTTAATTTCATTATTCTGATTAACTTTCACATAAGGTGTACCCAACCAAACTGAATCAATGAAAACATTAGATACATCTTTATTTTGTACTGGAATCCAATAATATTCAGATAAAGAATCTAATTCTAAATTTTCCAGTGGCCCCATGGTTGATTTTTGGAAATCAGAAAACCAATAGTAATGATTAATTGATTTACTATCTATATCACCTAAATTTTTAAACCTATTATTCACCTCCTCTGCTGTCCTATATTGATTAGAAAACTTTAACTCAGACAACCTTTCACTGAACCGATCCCTAGTTCTTTTAAATAGGTCTTTTCCTTCAAAATTATTTGTCAGAAGAACATAATTTGTAGATGCAGGATTAATCTCCACTAAAGAGGATAATGATTTTGTTACCACTTCCAAAGCTTTACCATCTACTAACTCATTTTCCATGCTATAAGAATTATCAAGGTATACGCCAACATTATTTTTAGACTTAATCCCAATGCCACTTCCCTGAATTATAGGTTGGGCAAAAGCTAATACAAGAAAAAGGATAAATAATATCCTACTTAACAATATAAGTATTTGCTTTAATTTAAACCGCGTAGATGTTGACTCTTTAACTACTTCCAGAAAAGAAACATTGGTAAATAATACCTTAACTGGGCGTTGAAAATTAAACAGGTGTATAATTATCGGGATTAATATTGCCGATAATGCAAACAAAAAAGAAGGATATAGAAAATTCATTTATTCAAAACAAGAAATCGGGTTTCAAGGCTGTAATATAAAAATTAAATTTTCAATTTGACTAAATGAATAGGTTCAAATATGAATTAAATCTAAAACGATAACACTAAAAAAATAAATATAATAATCAGAGGTATTGATTAAAATATTTCCAATCAAAACAAAT